>NZ_JBEYTJ010000007.1:0-53375 GCF_040642995.1 Nonomuraea sp. NPDC047529
CCGGTAGACGATCGGGTTGATAGGCCGGAGGTGGAAGCACAGTAATGTGTGGAGCTGACCGGTACTAATAGGCCGAGGACTTGACCTCAAAGCATTTTGCTCGCGTCCACTAGGCAATTCTGAGACAGCAAACGGCGTTGTTCGTTTGACAGTTTCATAGGGTTACGGCGGTTATGGCGGGAAGGAAACACCCGGTTACATTCCGAACCCGGAAGTTAAGCTTCTCTGCGCCGATGGTACTGCACTCGGGAGGGTGTGGGAGAGTAGGTCACCGCCGGACAATCTTTTGAAAGGGCTCCGACTTAGGTCGGGGCCCTTTCTGTATTTCTGGAGCATTCTCCACGCGCCTGGTTCTCTTCGAGGGCATATGGGCGTGGTGGTGTGGCTGGCCGCGCTCCGGGATGTCGCGGCTGGTGCTGCGCTCGGGCTGGCGTGAGGTGTGGGCCGGCAGGGTGGGCACTCGCGAGGGTGCGGGCCGGTGCTGGGTGGGCCGGGGCTTCGGGTGCGTGATGGGGCGAGGCCGTGCGACGGGGACTGCGGGATGCGCCGGGTGAAACAGCTGGCGAGCGCGGTTGCGGGTGCCCTGGCGGGCGGCAGGTGTAGGGCAATGGGCGTGGCGGCGGGTGCTGCGCGCCGGGCCGTCGGCATTTGAGAGGCGACGGCTGGGATGGTGTCGGAGCGGTAGGCCATTGAGAGCGGCGTCACCGGCTCGTTAGAGGCGGGCAGCGAACGGTCCGGTTGACGGAGGCAGACAGCCGACGGTGAAACCGACCCCACACACACCCAGGGAACCAGCCCACACCCTCAGTTTCCCCACCCTCTTGCCCCAGATCCCAGGGACACCTCCCCGGGGGCTCCGCCCAACCACACCCAGGCGCCTCCACCCTCCAGTAGCGCCCCTCACGAGCATCACAACCGCGCCCTCCATGAGAAGGCGAACCCCACCCTGCGTCCCCCTCCCGACCAGAGACCTTCACACAGCAGTGCCCCGCCCCCACCACCGGCCCGTTTCGAAGCCTCCACAACCAGGGCCTGTCCGAAGCCCTGTGCCTGACAACGTGGCTCTTCCACCACCTGCTCTCGGCAGAGAGGATCGGTAGGGCGGCGGGGAGCCTGTGGGGTTGCTGGATATGGGAGAAGGGCCTCACGCGGGATGCGTGGGGCCCTTCTGCGTTGGAGGTCAGTCGGACTTTGTGTTGACGTAGGTGACGGCGTACTTGGTGGCTACGGAGGTCCAGGGGACGGTGATCACTGCGCCGTTGCGTTCGAAGACGTGGGCCTTTTCGGCTTCCGTGCCGTACTTCTGGGGGAGGGTGGCCAGTTCGGTCACCTTGCCGGTGGCGGCGTCCAGGCGGATGAGGCGGGGGGCCAGGTCGCGGCGGTCGCCCGTTTCCACGGCCAGCAGGCCCTTATCGTCGGCGCGGATGTAGGTGAGGATCGTGTCGTGGGTGCCGGAGGATTCCCACAGTTGCTTGCCGGTCTTCAGGTCGAAGGCCAGGGCCTTGTTGCGGGAGCGCATGCTCTGCGGGACGTTCTCCGGGAACGAGGCCAGGTAGAGGCGGTCGCCGTGGATGGTGTAGCGGCGTTGTTCGTACAGGCCGCTGACGAAGGCCACGGTGTTCATGGCGAGCATGTCCACCTCGGCGGTCTTGATCTCGGTCACCTTGGTGGCGGTGTCGGAGTAGACGGTGAAGCTGTTCTGGCCGCCGGACTCGTTGCGGATGATGGCGGGGGAGGCCGACAGGAGGCTGCTCATCAGGCCGAGCTGGCCGAGGGGGGCCTGCTTGGTGATCTTGCCGGTTCCCGGGTCGATGTACTGGAGGCGGGTGCCGCCTCTGAAGGTGCAGTCGAGGATCACGGCGACCCGGGTGGGGGCGGTGTTGATGTCCTTGATATGGCAGCCGTCGTCGCGGGCGGTGGTGGCGCTCCACGCCTTGCGGCCGTCGGAGAGGCGGTAGGCGGTGACCGAGTCGTTCAGCTCGGTGACGGCCACGCCGTCGGCGCTCATGATGCGGGGGACGTTGATGGAGTTCGCGAGGGTGGACTTCTCGGCCGGAATCTTGATCTTCCAGGTGAGTTTGCCCGTGGTGGTGTCGATGCCGGCCAGGTGGTCGCACGAGGTGTTGCTGCCGTACGCGATGGCGGCCTTGCCCTGTGACAGGTCCGGGGTGGCGCCGCAGAGCTGGGCGCCCGGTGAGGGGATGCCCCAGGCGCGTTTCCCGGAGGTGAGGTCGTAGGCCAGGACGCCGTCCTTCTGGGCGCGGATGACGACCTTGTCGGTCAGCCAGCTGCCGAAGGCCAGGGCGGTGGTGAAGTCCCAGCTTCCGGCGTTGGGGAGGGGGACGTCCCATTCGCCTGCGCTGTCCCCGCCGCCGAACGCGGTGATGCCCCCGCTGGTGGTCCCCGTGGTGGCGACGAACCAGGCGGTGCCCGTGCTGACGGAGAGGAGGACCACGGCCGCGCCGGTGGCGAGCAGGGCGGTCTTCCACTTGGGGCGGGGGCTGTGCTGGGGGTGCGTGGGCGCGGGGTAGCCGCCGTTCGCGGGAGGCTGCGGGGGTTGTCCGTATGGCGAGGGAGCGCCGGGCGAGGGGGAGTTCGGTGGGTATGCGGCTGGGTTGCCCGTCGGTGGCGGGTAGGGAGCCGCGCCCGTCGGGGGCTGGGGATAGCCCGTCGGGGGTTGAGGGTAGGAAGGCGCCCCGGTGGGGGCGTAGGAGGTCGGGCCCGCGGTCGGTTGTGGGTGGCCCGCGGGTGGGTAGGCGGTCGGGGGCGTCCCTTGTGGGGGATATGCGGCGGGGCTCTGGGGCCACGGCTGGGAGGGCGGGGGGTAGGAGCCGGGAGTGGACGCCGGCTGGCCGTACGGGTTGGGGGGTTGGTGGCCGTACGGGCCGGGTGGGGTGTTGGAGTGGTCGGTCATGGTTGGTTCCCCGTTCAGGCCAGCTGCCCGCGGACGTACGACGTCCACTGCCGTTCGAAGTCCGCCTTGCTCACGCCCAGCACCTTGAACAGTGCCGTCTCGCCCTCGTCGCCCTTGGCACGGTAGGACGCGACCACGGCGGTGGTCAGCTTCTGCTCGCCGTACTTCTGGGCGATGTAGCGCATGGCGAGGTGTCCCATCAGATAGTGCACGTTCGTCATGCCGTTGGAGTCCCAGGACGGGTTGTCAGGGAGATGGCCGGAGAAGGGCGTGCTGAGGCGCCCGGCCACGTACGCGCGGCCTTCCTGGACGCGGATGTTCTGGTTGAGCGGCCGGCCGCGGTTGGCGGCGTACTCGGCGAAGCCCTCGATGACCCAGTTCGGCTTGCCGAAGAGGGAGAAGTCGGCGCTGTCCAGGCCGGCCAGGAGGGAGTGGGCCAGCTCGTGCGTGCTGATCTCCAGGATGCCCCCGGAGGACCGGAAGAAGCTTGAGGTGGTGTCCATGACGACCCGCGTGCCGCCGACCTTCACGTCGTCGCCCAGCGAGTTCCAGGCGAGCATGGGGATGGACACGCCCGCTTCGTGCGCCTTCTCCTTGCGGAACAGGTTGCCGAGCTGGTTCTGTCCCTCCACCAGCGCGACCACGAATCCGGCCGGTACGGGCGCGGACGGGTCGCCGTTGCGCTTCCAGAAGTCCAGGTTCTTCTGCGCCGCGCCGGCGACCACCGGGGCGACGCGCCTGGCCATGGCCGCGTCCTGGGGACGGGCCAGGACGACGCTGGCCCCCGCGCGGACCACGGCGATGTCCGGCCAGATGTCCCACGGGCCCGGGTAGTACACGGACTTGGAGCCTTCGCTCACCATCGGCGGCGGCGCGCCGTCCACCTTGGTGACGACCAGCGGCGCGTCCTTGGACGCCTTCTCCAGCGTCCAGCGGTACCACTCCGAGACCGGCCGCAGGTCGATGCCGGCGAACCGGTGGACGAACGCGACGTCCTGCGTGAACTTCAGGGCCCGCCCGAAGCTGTCCTCGGCGCGGCCCTCGCGGCGCATCACCTTGTACGACGCCTCGCTGAGCGGCACCTTGCGCAGGTTCGTGAACACCTTGCGCTGGTCGCGGATGAGCGCCGCGTTGCCCTTGTCGAAGATGGAGGTGAACGCGTCGGCGTTGCCGCTGCTCAGCGCCTTGCCGTGCTCGTAGACCAGCTTGTTGATCTCCTGGTCGGTGACGACCACGGCGTTCGGGTCGCTCTTGCCCGACGCCTCCTGCCGCAGCGGGTCCTGGACGCCGCCTATGCGCCCTCGCAGGACGAAGCCGACCCCGGCGCCCACGGCGATCGCCGCCACGAGCGAGACGATGCCCATGGTGACCCAGAAGCCGGTCCTGCGCCTGGGAGGAGGAAGAGGAGTGGGAGGTGGTGGCGGCGGCTGCATGCCCGGCCACTGTTGCTGCTGTTGCCCCTGATACTGCGGATAAGTCGGCCCCGTTGTCACTTTTGCCCCGAGAGTGCTGGGAAACCCCGAAAGAGGGGAATCGTACCAGTGGTCACATCGCCAGTCTGGTGGGTGGTCGGGGTCTTCGCGCCATGTGGAGTAGGTGAAGATGATTTCCAGCCACTCCTGGCGTTCTGTCGTCATTCTTCGTGATAATTCACGGCGTGATCGCGGGCGGCGCGAGAACGTTTGGCGAACGGCTGATCACCGCCGGCACGGCCAAGGTCCAGATCCTGATGGCGGCGCGGCGGGATTCACCGAGGCCGGCGGGAGGCGCAGTGGATGACCACGTTCGCCTGATGAAGGCGCTGGTGCCCGGGGCCGCGGGCACGACTACGCGGTCGCCGTCCTCGCCGAGGTGGGGGGGCGGCGTCGCCGAACGGATCAGGCGCGGCTTCCGGAGCTGCCCGGCGTGACCAGCCGGTAGCCGACGCCGCGTACGGTCTGGATGAGCCGGTCGTCGTTGTCGCCCAGGCGCGCCCGCAGGCGTTTGACGTGCACCGCGATGGTGTTCGTCGAGGTGGTCGCGGCGGCGTGCCACACGTGCCGCATGATCTGCTCACGGGTGACCGTGCGGTCGGCGTTGCGCATCAGGTACTGCAGCAGCTCGAACTCGCGCAGCGGCAGGTGCACCGCGCGGCCGTCGACGCGTACCTGATACGCCTGGACGTCCAGCTCGACGGCGCCGACGGCCAGCACCTTGCGGGATTCGGGGGAGGCCGCCTGGATGAAGGGCAGCAGTTCCGGCACCCGGTACGGCCGGGCCACGCAGGCCGCCGCCCCCGCCGCGAGCGCGCGTACGGCCTGCTCGGCGTTGCCCTCGCCGACGCCGAGCAGGACCGGTACGGCTCGCGCGAGCCGTACCGCGCGGACGAACTCCACCGCGTCGATGACCGGGAGCGTGGCCGACACGAGCACCACGTCCGGCTGCAGCGCCCCGGCCTGCAGCAGCCCTTGGGCGCCGTCCGGCGCGCCGGTGACGGCCACGCCCTCGCGTTCCAGCGCCGTGGCCAGGTCTTCGACGACGCTTTCGTCGGGGTCGGCGATGAGCAGTACGGGCTTGGTCCGCGTGTCCCCGTTCATCGTGGATGCCGCCTGCTGTGGGGTCATCAGCCGAAGCGTCCCGTGATGTAGTCCTCTGTCGCCTTCTCCGAGGGGTTGGTGAACATACGGGAGGTCTCGTCCATCTCGATGACCTTGCCGGGCTTGCCCTGGGCGGCCAGGTTGAAGAACGCGGTCCGGTCGCTGACGCGGGCGGCCTGCTGCATGTTGTGGGTCACGATCACGATCGTGAACTCTTCCTTGAGCTGGGCCATCAGGTCCTCGATGGCCAGCGTCGAGATCGGGTCGAGGGCCGAGCACGGCTCGTCCATGAGCAGGACCTGCGGCTTGACCGCGATGGCGCGGGCGATGCACAGGCGCTGCTGCTGACCGCCGGACAGGCCGGCGCCGGGCTTGTTCAGCCGGTCCTTGACCTCGTTCCAGAGGTTGGCGCCCTTCAGCGAATCCTCCACGATGCCGTCGAGGGTGGACTTGCCGACCCGGCCGTTGAGGCGGAGCCCGGCGGCCACGTTCTCGTAGATCGACATCGTGGGGAACGGGTTGGGGCGCTGGAAGACCATGCCGACCATCCGGCGGACCGAGACGGGCTCGACGGTGGGGGCGTACAGGTCCTCGCCGTCGAGCATGACCTTGCCCTCGACGCGGGCGCCGGGGATCACCTCGTGCATGCGGTTGAGCGTGCGCAGGAACGTCGACTTGCCGCATCCGGACGGGCCGATGAACGCGGTGATCGAGCGCGGCTCGATGGTCATCGACACGTCTTCGATCGCCTTGTGCGACCCGTAGTACGCGTCGAGGCCCGAGACCTGGATCTGCTTGGACATTGTGGCGGTTACCCCCTATCGGCCCCTGGCGGGCCTGCGCCACC
Organism: Nonomuraea sp. NPDC047529; assembly: GCF_040642995.1. NCBI lineage: Bacteria > Bacillati > Actinomycetota > Actinomycetes > Streptosporangiales > Streptosporangiaceae > Nonomuraea > Nonomuraea sp. NPDC047529. Next base: position 6,338 of record NZ_JBEYTJ010000007.1, read on the forward strand.
AGGCGATCAGGCGCGCCACCAGGTTGAGCAGCATGACGATCAGGATCAGCGTGAGGGCTCCGGCCCAGGCGCGGTCGATGGCGGTGTCGTTCGGACGGGCCGCCTGGTCGAAGACGAAGAGAGGAAGGCCCATCTGCGGCCCGCTGAACGGATCGTTGTTGATGGAGTCGGTGAAGAACACCGTGAGCAGCAGCGGCGCGGTCTCGCCGGCCACGCGGGCGACGGCCAGCATGACGCCGGTGACGATGCCGGTGAACGCGGTCGGCAGCACGACCTTCAGGATCGTGCGCCACTTGGCCACGCCCAGCGCGTACGACGCCTCCCGCAGGTCGTTGGGCACCAGCCGGAGCATTTCCTCGGCCGATCTGACCACGGTCGGCATCATCAGGATCGACAGCGCGAGCGCGCCGGCGAAGCCGGAGAACGGGTTGCCCAGGAAGAGCACCCAGAAGGCGAGGATGAACAGGCCGGAAACGACTGAAGGGACGCCGGTCATGACGTCCACGAAGAAGCTGATGGCCCGGCTCAGCCGGCCGCCGTGGCCGTACTCGACCAGGTAGATGGCGGTGAACAGGCCGATCGGGACCGAGATGAGCGAGGCCAGCAGGACCTGCTCCAACGTGCCGATGATGGCGTGGTAGGCGCCGCCGCCGACGTCGCGGGCGCCGATGTTCCGCATCGAGTGGGTGAGGAACTCCAGGTCGAAGCGGGGCAGGCCGTTCGAGATCACCAGCCAGAGGACCGAGATGAGCGGCACCACGGCCAGCGCGAACGCCAGATAGACCAGCCCCTGGACGAACCTGTCCTTGATCCGGCGGCTGGTTGAGATGTGCTGGATGGTCATGCCCCTACCGCCCTGAACTCCTTGCGCCGGTTGATCACCATGCGTGCGCCCATGTTGACCAGCAGCGTGATGACGAACAGCACCAGACCGGAGGCGATCAGCGCGCCCCGGCCGACCTGCGTGGCCTCGCCGAAGCCGTTGGCGATGTTGGCCGCGATGCTGTTGGCGTGCGGGGTGAGGATCTCGAAGCTGATGTCGAAGGTGGCGGGGAAGATCAGCGCGACCGCGATGGTCTCGCCCATCGCGCGGCCGAGGCCGAGCATGGCGGCGCTGATGACGCCCGGGCGGCCGAACGGCAGCACGGCCATCCTGATCATTTCCCAGCGGGTGGCGCCGAGCGCCAGGGCCGCCTCCTCGTTCATCTTCGGTGCCTGGAGGAAGACCTCGCGCGAGATGGCCGCGATGATCGGCAGGATCATGATCGCCAGGACGATGCCGCCGGCGAGCATGGTCTTGCCGCCGATGGCCCCTTCGCCGGAGAACAGCGGGAACCAGCCGAGGTTCTCGTTGAGCCACTGCGACGGCGTGCGCAGCAGCGGCACCAGGAACGTCACGCCCCACAGGCCGTAGACGACGCTGGGCACGGCGGCCAGCAGGTCGACCAGGTAGCCGAGCGGCCCCGCCAGGCGGCGGGGCGCGTAGTGGGAGATGAACAGCGCCACGCCCACTGCGATGGGGGTGGCGATGACCAGCGCGATCGCCGAGCTGAGGACGGTGCCGAAGGCCAGCGCGCCGATGCCGAACACCTGGCTGCCGTTGGGCTCCCAGATCAGGTCGGTGAAGAAGTTGCCCTTGTTCGCCTGCAGGGCCGGGACGGCCTCGCTGATGAGGAAGACGGCGATGGCCGCCATGATCCCCAGCAGCAGGACGCCGGCACCGGTGGAGACGAACTTGAAGGGGCCTTCACCATGGCTGCGCCGCGAGGCGGACCGGCCCGTGGCCGGCCCGCCCCCACGGGTACGAACGTTGGTCGTCATGTTCTGCTAGGAGATCGCGCCGACGGCGGTGCGGACCTTGGTGAGCAGCTCGCCCGCGAGCGGGGCGTAGCCGAGCTCCTTCAGCGCGGCCTGGCCCTCGTCGCTGGAGGTGTAGGTGAGGAACTCCTTGACGATCTTCGCCTGCTCGGGCGCGAGGCCCTTCTCGCAGGTGATCTCGTACGTCACCAGCACGATCGGGTACGCGCCCGCGGTCTTGGTGGCGTAGTCGATGCTCAGCTTCAGGTCGTTGCCGGTGCCGGTGATCTCGGCGGTCTCGACCGTCTTGGCCGCGCTGTCGGCGGTCAGCTCGACGAACTCGCCGGAGCCGTTGGCGACCTTGGCCTTGCTGAGCTGGGAGTTCTCGGCGAAGGAGAGCTCGACGTAGCCGATGGAGCCCTCGGTGCTCTTGACGCTGGCCGCGACCTGGTCGGAGCCCTTGGCGCCCTGGCCCTTGGCCTCGGCGGGCCACGCCTTGGCGGGCTCGTACGGCCAGCCGGCGGTCGCCTTGAGGAACTTGGTGAAGTTGTCGCTGGTGCCCGACTCGTCCGAGCGGTGGAAGGCCGAGATCGGCGTCGACGGGAGCTTGGCGTCGGGGTTGTCGGCCTTGATGGCCGCGTCGTCCCACTTGGTGATCTTGCTGTCGAAGATGCCGCCGATGGTCTTGGGCGACAGCTGCAGGCCGTCCACGCCGGGGACGTTGTAGACCACCGCGACCGGGCCGGTCACCATCGGGATGTTGATGGCCTTGCCGGTCTTGCACCGGGCGTCGGCCTGGGCGGGCTCGCCCTTGTCGTCCTTGAGGGCGGAGTCGGAACCCGCGAAGTCGACCGTGCCCGCGATGAACGACTGCACACCGGCACCCGAACCGCTCGGCTGGTAGTTCAGGCTCACGCCCGAGTTCTTGGCCTGGAAGTCCTTCTTCCACTGGTCGATCGCGTTGGCCTGGGCCGAGGAGCCGGCGGCGTTGATGGTGCCGCTCAGGCCGTTGTCGTTGCCCGCGGCGGGTGCGCTGGCGGCGGTGGTGCCGTTCGTGCTCCCCGAGCTGTTGTTGTCTGTGCCGCACGCAGCGAGCGAGAGCGCGCCGACGACGGCGACGGCGGCGAGCCGGCCTGCATACTTCACGGTTGGGTTCCCCTCACTTGGTCCTTAGTCGTCCATGAAGTTATGCAGGCAAAGTGACTCAGACCCCCCAACAAGGGTGAACGTTCGGTGAACGCGCCTGGTCATCTCCATCAATTTGACCAGGGAAGATGGGATCCATGAGCTATCGCGTGTGTCTCGTGTGCATGGGGAACATCTGTCGTTCACCGATGGCCGAGGTGGTGCTCCGGCGCACCCTGGACGAGCACGGGCTCGGCGGCCGGGTCGTCGTCGAGAGTGCGGGCACCGGCGGCTGGCACGTCGGCGACCCGATGGACGAGCGGGCCCTGGGCATCCTGGCCGAGCACGGCTACGACGGCGCCGCCCACCGCGCCAGGCAGTTCACCGAGGACTGGTTCGACCGCTACGACCTGGTGCTGGCGATGGACCGGGACAACGCCGCCAACCTGCGCCGGCTGGCCCCCGGCGGGGTCGAGGTGCGCCTGTTCCGCTCGTTCGACGCCGGCGCGCCGGACGGCGCCGAGGTGCCCGACCCCTATTACGGTGGCCGCGAGGGCTTCGAGGAGGTGCTGACCATGCTGGAGACGGCCTCGGAGGGCGTGGCCGGGCACATCGCCGATGAGATCGACTGAGGACCTCGGCTCCTCCCACGGTTGGCGGCTGCTCAGAGGCGTGCTGCCGGACGGGCGGGAGGTGTTCGCCAAGCTCGGCGCGGCCTCCGACGTGTTCGCCTCCGAGGCCGCCGGGCTGCGCTGGCTGGGTGAGGCGATCACCGTGCCCGAGGTCGTGGAGGTGGGCCCGGACCGGCTGGTGGTGTCGTGGGTGCCGCAGGAAGCGCCCACGGCGGCGGCGGCCGTGCGGTTCGGCGGTGACCTGGCCCGTCTGCATCGCGCCGGGGCCGACGGGTTCGGCGCGCCCTGGCCGGGGTTCATCGCCGAGCTGCCCATGGACAACTCGCCGGACGGCGACTGGCCCTCCTTCTACGCGACCCGGCGGGTGTTGCCGTTCCTGCGCCTGGCGCGGCTGCCGTCCCGGGACGCGACGCTGGTGGAGCGGGCCATGGAACGGTTCGCCGAGGTGGCCGGGCCGCCCGAGCCGCCGGCCCGCGTCCACGGGGACCTGTGGAGCGGGAACGTGTTGTGGTCCGGCGGCACGGGGGTGCTCGTCGATTCGGCGGCCCACGGCGGGCATCGGGAGACGGATCTGGCCATGCTCGCCCTGTTCGGGCTGCCGTACCTGGATCAGGTGATGGGGGGCTACCGGGAGGAGTTCCCGCTCGCGCCGGGGTGGCGGGAGCGGGTGCCGCTGCACCAGTTGCATCCGCTGCTGGTGCACGTGGTCCTGTACGGAGGTTCCTACCGCGATTCACTGATGAATGCGGTCGCCAGGGTGTTGTCGCTGTGAACAACCGATAAAGAAATAGGGGATCCAGCTCGGGGAAGCCTTTCTTCGCCCAAGCGGATGAAAGAGGACGATGGCCGGGTAAAGTTGGCGGATTTCGTATCCGGCGGCCCCGGCCGGAAACTCATTAAGGCGTTTCCTTCTTCCCCCTGAGTCATTGGAGGACGCATGGCGGACGACCTCACCCACGGCGCACTGGCCCTGACCCCGCTGGTCTGGGGGCCGCCCGGGGCCCGGCCCGACGAGCGCAGGCTGCGTCAGCTCGGGCAGGCGCTGGCCGAGGTGCTGACCGGCCGCCGTCCGCCGGAGTCGGTGGCCGACCGGCTCACCGGCCGGGCCTACCGCGACCTCGTCAGGGCCGGGCGGATGATCTCCGCAGAGCGGCCGCCGTTCGTCGGGAGCCCGCACGTCAAGGAGCCCAGGGAAGGGGCCGTGGAGATGTGCCTTCTGGTGCATTGCGGTGAACGCAGCCACGTTCTGGCCGTACGGCTGGAGCGGCACGGACACCAATGGTTGTGCACCGACTTCGAGACGGCCTGAGGGCGGGCCGCCCCGGCTCAGGAGATGATCGTGGTGCCGTTGAGGCGGTTGAGGACCTCGTCGTGGAGGGCGCCGTTGGTGCAGACCAGGCTGCCGCCCTCCAGCCCGCGCACGCCGGCGAGGTCGGTCCACACGCCGCCGGCCTCCTCGACGATCACGGTCAGGGCCGCCATGTCCCAGGGGGACAGTTCCGGCTCGGCGGACACGTCGGCCGAGCCCTCGGCGACCATCATGTGCGACCAGAAGTCGCCGTATGCGCGGGTGCGCCAGCAGGCGCGGCCGAGGTCGAGGAAGTTGTCCAGCTTGCCGAGCTTCTCCCAGCCGCCGAAGCTGGAGTAGGAGAAGGAGGCGTCCTCCAGCCTGGCGACCGAGGAGACGTTCATCCTGGTGGCCTTCGCCAGGCTCCTGCCGGTCCACGCGCCGCCGCCGGTCGCCGCCCACCAGCGCCGGCCGAGCGCGGGGGCCGACACCAGGCCGACGACGACCTTGCCGTACTCCATGAGCGCGATCAGCGTGGCCCAGACGGGCACGCCGCGCACGTAGTTCTTGGTGCCGTCGATGGGGTCGATGATCCACGACCGGGCTCCCCACCCGGTCTTGCCGAACTCCTCGCCCACCACCGCGTCGCGGGGCCGGGCGCGGCGCAGCGTGCCGCGGATGGCCTCCTCGACGGCGCGGTCGGCGTCGCTGACCGGCGTCAGGTCGGGCTTGGTCTCGACCTTGAGGTCGACCGCCTTGAACCGCCGCATGGTCAGGTCGTCGGCGGCGTCCGCCATGACGTGAGCGAGGCGTAGATCGTCGTTGTAACCCTGCACGGTCAGCCACGCTATCGCGTCAGTCGTGCCGGACATCAGTCACCGGCGCCCTTTTCTGGTAACTCCCTTTTCACCTACTGACCAGTAACATGTCTCCTATGTCCATTGATGTAGGTGCCTTCCTCCTCGAAACCGTTCCATTCGCCCGTACGTTGGGGATCGTGTTCGACTCGGTCGAGGACGGCCGGGCGGAGTGCCGGCTGCCGGACCGGCCCGAGCTGCACAACCACGTGGCCGGGCCGCACGCGGGCACGCTGTTCACCCTGGCCGAGTCGGCGTCGGGGGCGGCGGTGCTGTCCAGGTTCGGCGACCAGCTCAGCCGGAGCGTGCCGCTGCCCACGACGGCGACCATCGAGTTCCGGAAGGTGGCCCTGGGGGAGGTGCGGGCCGAGGCGCGGGTGGCGGCCACCAGGGAGGAGGTCGTCGCGAAGCTGGACGCCGGTGAGCGCCCGGTCTTCGACGTGCTGGTCGACGTGCGGGACGCGGCCGGCACCCTGGTCACCAGCCTGACCGTCACCTGGACCCTGCGCCCCAACCGCCCCTGAACCCGCCGGGGGTCAGGCGGCCGGCTCGTCGGGGGCGCCCTCGCGGCTGGACAGCAGGCGGCGCAGCGACTCCAGGCGGGCCGGGTCGGCGTTGCCCTCGGCCGCCCAGGCGTCGAGCGCGCACCCGTCGCCGAGATGGGTGCAGCCCTTCGGACAGGTGACCGTGCCCTCGACCAGGTCGGGGAAGGCGGCCAGCACGGTCTCGACCGACACGTGGGCCAGGCCGAAACTGCGCACCCCCGGCGTGTCGATGATCCAGCCGCCCTCGGGCAGCTCCAGCGCGACGGCCGAGGTGGAGGTGTGACGGCCGCGGCCGGTGACCGCGTTGACGTGCGAGACCGCGCGGTTGGCGTCGGGCACCAGGGCGTTGACCAGGGTGGACTTGCCCACGCCCGAATGGCCCACCAGCACGCTGATGCGGCCGGCCAGATGCTCGCGCAGCTCGTCGAGCGAGCCGCCCTTGTGGACCACGATGTGCGGCACGCCCAGCGGCTCGTACAGGGCGACCAGCTCGTCCGGCGGGGCGAGGTCGGACTTGGTGAGGCAGAGCAGGGCGTCGATCTCGGCGTCGAACGCCGCCACCAGGATCCGGTCGATCATCCGGGGCCGGGGCGGCGGGTCGGCCAGCGCGGTGACGATCACGAGCTGGTCGGCGTTGGCCACGACCGGGCGCTCGATGCCGTCGGTGTCGTCGGTGTCGTCGGCCGAGCGGCGCAACATCGAGGTGCGCGGTTCCACCCGGACCACCCTGGCCAGCGTGTCGGGGCGGCCCGACACGTCGCCCACCAGGGCCACCCGGTCGCCGACCACGATGCCCTTGCGGCCCAGCTCGCGGGCCTTCATGGCGACCACCAGCCGGCGCTGCTGCTGCTTGCGTTTGTGGCCGCGCTCGGGCTCGACCAGGGTCGTGTAGCGGCCCCGGTCGACGGCGACCACGAAGCCCTCCACGGCGTCCTCGTGCGCGGGACGGATGCGGGTGCGCGGGCGCGAGCCCTTGCCCGGCCTGACCCGTACGTCGTCCTCGTCGTACTCCCGCTTTCTCAGCGGTCCGCTCCCATGCGCTCGCTTCCTCTCACCATGCCGGACCCTCCTGCGAAGTGCCCCCGCCGCCTGCCGCGAAACGCCCGATCACCGCTGCTCATCGGGACTCCAGCATGGCCGCCCACATCTGGACGAACTCGGGCAGCGTCTTGGCGGTCGTCGCGATGTTCTCCACCTCGACGCCCGGCACCGCGAGGCCGATCACGGCGCCGGCCGTGGCCATGCGGTGGTCGTCGTAGCTGTGGAACACGCCGCCGTGCAGCGGGCGCGGGCGGATGAGCAGGCCGTCGGCCGTCTCCTCGACGTCGCCGCCGAGTGCGTTGATCTCGGTGGCCAGCGCGGCCAGCCGGTCGGTCTCGTGGCCGCGCAGGTGGCCGATGCCGCGGATGCGGCTCGGCGTGGTGGCCAGGGCGGCCAGCGCGGCGATCGTGGGGGTCAGCTCGCCCACCTCGTGCAGGTCGGCGTCGAGGCCCTTGACCTCGCCCGTGCCGGTGACGACCAGGTCGTCGCCGTCGCGGGTCACCGTGGCGCCCATGGTGGTGAGCAGGCCGCGCAGCGCGTCGCCCGGCTGGGTGGTCTCCGGCGGCCAGCCGGGGACGGTGACCGTGCCGCCCGTGACCAGCGCGGCGGCCAGGAAGGGGGCCGCGTTGGACAGGTCGGGCTCGACCGTCATGTCCCTGGCCGCGATCGGGCCCGGCTCGACCCGCCACACGTCGCGCTCGGCGTCGTCGACCCTGACCCCGGCCTCCCGCAGCATGTGCACGGTCATCTCGATGTGCGGCTGGGACGGCACCGGCGGGCCGACGTGGCGGATCGTGACGCCCTTCTCGAACCGCGCCGCCGTCAGCATCAGCCCCGAGACGAACTGCGAGGAGCCGGAGGCGTCGATCGTGACCTCGCCGCCGGTCAGCGGCCCGCTGATCGTGAACGGGAGCGCGTCGTTGTCGATGCGTGCCCCCAGCGCGCGCAGGGCGTCGAGGATCGGGCCCATCGGACGCCTGCGGGCGTAGGGGTCGCCGTCGAAGAAGACCGGCCCGTCGGCCAGCGCCGCCATCGGCGGGACGAACCGCATGACCGTGCCCGCCAGACCGGCGTCGATGCGGGCGCCGCCGCTGACCGGGCCCGGCGTCACCTCCCAGTCGACCGCGTCGGTGGTCTCGCGCACGGCCGTCAGCGTGGCGCCCAGCGCGCGCAGGGCCGAGACCATGAGGTCGGCGTCGCGGCTGCGCAGCGCCTGGCGCACGACGCCCGGACCGTCGGCCAGCGCGGCCAGCAGCAGCGCGCGGTTGGTGACGGACTTGGAGCCGGGCAGGCGGACGGAGGCGTTGACGGGGGTGGCGGCCGTCGGCGCGGGCCAGTGCTGAGCGGGCATGTCCAAAGCCTACTGGGCCTGGTACGGCGCGTTCACAGCCTGTGGACAACGCGTCGTCCCGTGTTCGAGGGATCAAGGGGTCAGGACCGCGCGCCCCTCGATCGCGCCGGACTCCAGCTCGGACAGCACCGACGCGGCCTCGGCCAGCGGCCGGCGTTCCACCCGAGCCCTGATCCGCCCCTGGCGGGCCAGCGCGAGCACCTCGTGCAGGTCGCGCCGCGTCCCGGCGTACGGCTTGACGACCGCGGCGCCCCACGGCAGGCCCTGGGGCGGGCTCGCCGCCGGGAACGCCAGCGTCCCGCCCGCCAGGCCCACCACCACGACCTGCCCGTACGAGGACACCGCCGCCGCGGCCAGCGACAGCGTCGGCCCGGCGCCCACGAAGTCGAGCACCACGTCCGCGCCCACCCCCTTGGTCAGCTCCAGGACGCGCCCGGCCGCGTCGCCGTCCGACAGGACGGTCTCGTCGGCGCCGTAGCCCCCGGCGGCGGCCAGCCTGGCCGGATCGAGGTCCACGGCGACGATCCTGCTGCCCGTGACCGCCCGCAGGATCTGCACCGCCATGTGCCCGAGCCCGCCCACCCCGATCACCACCGCGGTCGCGGCCGGCGTGAGCAGCGCGCGGCACCTGTCGATCGCGTGGTACGGCGTCAGCCCCGCGTCCGCCAGCGGCGCCGCCTCCACCGGGTCGAGCCCGCCGAGCGGCACCAGCGAACGCGCCGGGGCCACCATGTACTCGGCCATCGCCCCGGGGAACCCCAGCCCGGGGCCGGGCACGAGACCGCGCGGGAACCGTTCGCAGGCGTTCTCGGCCCCCTCGGCGCACCGGCGGCACACCCCGCAGCCCCACACGATGTACCCGACGACGCCCTGGCCGACCTCCCATCCGCGCACGTCGGCCCCGAGCTCCGCCACCGTGCCCGCGGGCTCGTGCCCGAGCGTCATCGGGTACGGCAGCCCCGAGGCGGCGTGCAGCAGGTGCAGGTCCGAATGGCACACGCCGCACCCGGCCACGCGCAGCAGCACCTGACCGGGTCCGGGGGAGGGCACGTCGGCGTCGGTCAGCTCGGCTCTGCCGGGCTCGACGAGCTGGTAAGCCTTCACGCGAGCACGCCTACCCCGTCCGGCGGGGCCGGAAGCGAACACACGTATGGCAATGTGGGGACATGTGCGGTAGATACGCCTCGGCGCGCAAGAAGCACGAGTTGCTGGAGGAGTTCCAGGTCGAGCTCGACGGCGAGCCCGACAAGGAGCTGGGCGCGGACTTCAACGTCGCCCCCACCAAGAACGTCTACGCGGTCATGAGCCGGACGTCCAAGGAGGACGAGCACGCGGTCCGGCAGCTCAGGATCGTCAAGTGGGGCCTGGTGCCCGTCTGGGCCAAGGACCCGTCGATCGGCTCCCGGCTGATCAACGCCAGGGCCGAGACGCTGGCCGAGAAGCCGTCGTTCCGGCAGGCGTTCGCCAAGCGCAGGTGCCTGATCCCGGCCGACGGCTACTTCGAGTGGATGGCCGTCGAGGGCGAGAAGAAGAAGCAGCCGTACTTCATCCACCCCGAGGACGGCGGCGTGCTGGCCATGGCCGGCCTGTACGAGTTCTGGAAGGACCGTACGCGCGACGACGACGACCCGCTCAAGTGGCTGGTGACCTGCGCGGTCATCACGACGGACGCGGAGGACCACCTCGGCCGCATCCACGACAGGATGCCCATGATGATCGAGCGCGACCGCTGGGCCGACTGGCTCGACCCGGGGCTGACCGACACCGACCGCGCCTCGCGTCTCCTGGTGCCCGCGGAGGCCGGGAGGCTGGCGGCATATCCCGTTTCCACTGATGTCAATAATGTCCGGAACAATGGACCGGATCTCATCAAACCGCTGCCCGACGGGGAAGAAGCCGGCCTTTTCTAAAGGTGTAAGAAGCAGGGTAAGTGGGCATTCGGTGAGGAAAGCGATGCAACCGTTCACTCGGTGTCACCGCTCTGACATGCCCCTAATTGCGCCAGGCGGGACAACCGGGGAGTCCTCGCCGCGGGCTTCCCCCTTTTCACCCGGAGGTGCGGATTCGTGGACGTCGCGACCGCTCGTAGGCGGCTCGAAGACATGCTCGTGGAGCTGGACCGTTCGATCGGGGTCCTTCGGGGCGATCCCGTCGCGATCCGTGAACGCTCGGCGGCCGACGCGGGCTCCGACCTCACCGACGCCGACCGCGCGCAGGCCATGCTCACCGCGGCGACCGCGCAGCGCCGCGCGGTGACCGAGGCGATCACCCGCCTGGACGAAGGCGCGTACGGCAGGTGCGTCGACTGCGACAAGCCGGTGCCCGAGGGCCGGCTGGAGGCCCGCCCGGAGGCCGCCCGCTGCGTACAGTGCCAGGGAAGACGCGAACGCCGCCGCTGACCGCCCGGACGCCGCCCCGGCGGGCGGGAGCCGCGCGGGCGGGAGCCGAAGGCCGCCGGACACGAAGAACGGCGGCCCCCGGGACCGGCCGGCGGCTCAGCTCTTGCGGGCGCTGGCCACCAGGTGAATCCCGACCGTGTCGTCGTCGTCGGGATGGGCGTCGAGCTCGGTGCGCACGAGCCAGGTCAGCGACCGCCCGTCGGACCCGAGCACGTGGTCGACCGTGGACGGCGACAACACCGTGCGCGGCCGCATCCACTCCACCTCCAGCCCGGCCCCCATCAGCAGCTCCCGGAGCTGACCGCTGCTGAAGCAGCGCGTGATGCTGCCGTCGGGCCAGGGCACCAGCATGACCTCGCCGGTCTGCCGCAGATGCTGCCACTGCTCCTGCTCGGCCAGGATCGCCATGCCGAGCACCAGCGAGTCGACGCACACCAGCGCCCGCCCGCCCGGACGCAGCACCCTGGCCACGTCGCTCATCGCCGATTCGGCCATGAGCTCGATCGACATCGCGCGTTCCTCGGCGAGCACGGCGTCGACGCTCTCATCGGGAAGAAACGCCAGATCATCGGCGCGTACGTGCCGAACCCGGTCGGCGTCCCGCAAACGGGACTGCGCGTCCACGGTCCGGCGGAAGTCGAGCACCTCGATCACCCGGTGTCCCGCCCTCGCGGCCTGGCCGGACCAGCGTCCGCGGCCGCCGGACAGATCCAGGATCACCGATGGTTCGCCGGGGAGCCATCGGTTCAGTTGCTCGGCGGCGACGGCGCGGTAGAAGGTCCAGTACGGCCCGAGCGTCCCAGAGCCGTTCAGTTCCTCGGCCGGAATGGGCAGCACACGCGACTCCTGAGTTCCGGAAAAAGGGCTACCAGCCGGTACGTATTGACGTTCCCCGCACCGGGTCCTCTGTACCTTCTATCTTGCGGGAACAGACAAGGGCGCGGGCGTGTTGCGACGAGCATGCTCACATTGGAAAGACCGCGCCCCGATGACCAGGAGGTCATCGGCCAGCGGGTATTCTCCCCTGAGTACGGTGTACCGCCACAGCCGGCCACCGGTGATCTTAGGGGGGTGGGTCCGGTGCCCGCGACAGGCGCGGAGACTCTGGAGCAGCGCAGCGAGCGGTTCGAGCGCGACGTCATGCCGTATCTCGAACAGCTCTACTCCGCCGCGCTCCGGATGACCCGGAATCCAGCGGACGCGGAGGACCTGCTTCAGGAGACCTTCGCCAAGGCGTTCGCGTCGTTCCACCAGTTCCAGGAGGGCACGAACCTCAAGGCGTGGCTCTACCGGATCCTGACGAACACGTTCATCAACAGCTACCGCAAGAAGCAGCGTGAGCCCAAGCAGTCCGGCACCGAGGAGATCGAGGACTGGCAGCTCGCGCGGGCCGAGTCCCACACCTCCACCGGGCTGAAGTCGGCCGAGGTCGAGGCGCTCGAACACCTCCCCGACGGCGACATCAAGCAGGCGCTCGCGGCACTGCCGGAAGAGTTCAGGATCGCCGTCTACCTCGCCGACGTCGAAGGCTTCCCCTACAAGGAGATCGCCGACATCATGGGCACTCCCATCGGCACCGTGATGTCCAGGCTGCATCGGGGACGCAGGCAGCTCCGGGGCCTCCTTGAGGACTACGCCCGCGAGCGCGGCCTGGTCCCCTCGGAGGGAACGAAATGAGCTGTGGCAACCCGCACGACACCGACTGTCGCGAGGTGCTGGACAAGGTCTACGCCTATCTCGACGGCGAGCTGACCGACCATGACGTCTCCGACATCCGGGTGCACCTCGACGAGTGCAGCCCGTGCCTGAAGGAGTACGACCTCGACAAGGCCGTCAAGGCGCTCGTGGCCAAGCACTGCGGTTGCGACCCCGTCCCCGCCGATCTGCGTTCCAAGGTGCTGGCGCGGATCGAGCAGGTGAGGTCGGAGCTGGCCGACTAGGATTCACGCCATGCGCGTCCTAGTCACCGGTGGTGCCGGTTTCATCGGGTCGAATCTCGTCGACCGCCTGCTCGCGGACGGACACGAGGTCGTCGCCGTAGACGACCTGTCCTCCGGCAGCAGGGACAACCTGGTCAACGCGGCCGAGAGCGACCGTTTCAGCCTGCACGTGCTCGACGTGCGCGACCCGGCGATCATCGGGCTGGCGGCCGAGCTGCGGCCCGAGGTCATCTGCCACCTGGCCGCCCAGATCAGCGTGCGCAAGAGCGTGGCCGACCCCGTCCACGACGCCCGGCTCAACGTCGAGGGCACCGCTTCGGTGCTCACGGCGGCCAAGGAGGGCACCACGCGCAAGGTGGTGTTCGCCTCCTCCGTGGCGGTCTACGGCCGGCCGTCCACGATCCCCGTGCCGGGCGACGCGCCCACCGACCCGCGCTCGCCGTACGCGGCCTCCAAGCTGAGCGCCGAGACCTACCTGGCGACCTTCCGCGCCCTCTACGGCCTGGAGTACACCACGCTGGTGCTCTCCAACGTCTACGGCCCGCGCCAGTCGCCCGACGGCGAGGCCGGCGTCGTGTCGATCTTCACCGACGCCCTGCTCAACGGCACCCCCACCGTCCTCTACGGCGACGGCACCCAGACCCGCGACTACGTCTACGTCGACGACGTGGTCGACGGCTTCGTCCGGGCCTGCGGCAGCGACGGCAACGGCCGCCGGTTCAACCTCGGCACCGGCATCCAGACCACCGACAGGCGCCTGCACTCGCTGATCGCCGACGCGGCCGGAGCCCACGACAAGCCGGGGTTCGCGCCGCCGCGCGTCGGCGACCTGCCCGCGATGGCCGTCGACCCGGTGCCCGCCCACGAGGGGCTGCGCTGGGAGCCGCGCACCGACCTGCCTACCGGTGTCAAGAGCACCGTGGCCTGGGCGCGGAGTCGCGCCAGGTAGTTGCTTGATTACACTTTGCTTGCGATTTCCCGCTCGGCCCGTACGGTGACGTCCTCTTCTGTAGCGTGAACTCCAGAAGTCGACGTGGAGGCATGTGGGATGTTGAAGGACAGGTTCACCTGGTTGCTCGCCGCCGTCATCGTGGTCGCCTCGACGGTGGTCCTGGCCGGTATCGGCGCGCTTCCGCCAGGGGTGTCCTGGACCTGACCGCAGTAGGGGGCGGCAATGCGTGACCTGCCCTGGCCCGCGAGGGTCTACCTGGTCGCCGTGATCGCGGCGGCGGCCGCTCTCATCGGGCACAGCGCGATCGTCTCCGGCCCGCTCGTGGCGCCGGAGAATCTCGACATCCTGCTGGTGCTCGCGCTGCTCTTCCTGGTGTGCGAGTCGATGCCGACGCTGCTCAACGTCGAGCAGTTCGCGGTGTCGGTGAGCTTCTCGGCGTCGCTGGCCGCGGTCGTGCTGATCGGGCCGGAGGGCGCGGCGGTCGTGGGGCTCACCGCGGCGGTCAGCGTGCGGCCGGGGCTGCCGTTGATCAAACGGTTGTTCAACGGCGCCCAGTTCGCCGTCTGCGGCTACGCCTCCGGCTGGGTCTACGAGTGGCTGCACGGCACGATCGGGGTGCCGCGGGTCAACGAGTTCGACAGCCTCATCGGCCCCTACGCCGCCGCGACCGCCGTCTTCGTGCCGCTCAACATCGTGCTCACGCTGACCATGATCAGCCTGGCGACCAGCGTGCGGGCCACGGAGGTGCCGCTGCGCGGCATGGTGCAGTTCCTGCTGTCCTACCTCGGTTACGGCACGTTCGGGCTGCTGGTGGCCGGGCTGTGGGCGACCGTGCAGTCGATCTCGGCGGTGCTCGTGCTGATGCCGCTGTTCGTGGCCCGCTGGGCGTTCGGCCAGTACCACGCCCAGCAGCGCTCGTACGACGCCACCATCGCCGCGCTCTGCCAGGCCGTCGAGACCAAGGACTACTACACGCGGGGCCACTGCACGCGTGTCTCGCTCGCCTCCAGCATGATCGCCCAGGAGATCGGCATGGGCCTCGAACGCGTGCGCGCCATCCGCTACGCCGGCATGCTCCACGACGTGGGCAAGCTCGGCGTGCCCACGAAGGTGCTGCAGAAGGACGGGCCGCTCACCGAGGGGGAGCTCGCCGCGATCCAGCTCCATCCGATGCGCGGGCTGGAGATCGTCCGCGGCATCGGCTTCCTCGACGAGGCCTACGCCGGGATCATGCACCACCACGAGCGCCACGACGGCACCGGCTACCCGATGGGCCTGGCCGGCGACGAGATCCCCGAGTTCGCCAAGGTGATCGCGGTGGCCGACGCGTTCGACTCGATGACCTCCGACCGCTCCTACCGGGGGGCGCGTCCGGTCGAGGTGGCCGTGGAGGAGCTGCGCAAGTGCTCCGGCACGCACTTCGACCCGATCATGGTGGCCGCGTTCATCAAGGCGCTGGAACGCAATCCGTGGCAGCCGCCGCGCCGGGTCGAGGCGCCGCCGCCCGACGCCGCCGAGGCCACGATCAAGGACCACGACGACCCGACGATGCCCATCCAGGTCGTGAGCGGGCCATGACCACCACCGAGCGCGTCCGGCGCGCCGACAGGGCGCAGGCCACCGTCCTGCGCAGGCTCGACTCCGGCCAGTTGCTGCTGATCTGCGCGGCCGGCCTGGTCGCCGTCGCGGGGGTGGCGCACACGGCGGCCGTCGGGCTCGACCGTCCCGAGATCGCCATCGGGTTCGGCGCGTTGATCGCGGTGGGCGAGCTGGCCCGGCTGACCATGCCGGGCAACAGGGAGGTCGCGCCCATCGGCGCCGCCGCGGCGCTCGGCTACACCCTGCTGCTCGACCTCAGCCAGAACCAGTTGCGCCACTCCGCGTTGCAGGTCGTGGCCGTGATCGCGGCGGGGATGGTCGCCGGCGCGCTGCCCCACCTGGCCGTCGGCCGGCCGCCGCGGCTCGACGCGATGGCCCGCCGCCTGCTCACCGGCGCGCTGCTGGCCTTCGCCTTCCGCCCGCTGGCCGACCCGCTCTACCAGCTCACCAAGCCGCCGCCGGGCGCCCACACCTGGTGGCCGGCGCTCGTCGTGATGGTCTCGCTGATCACGGTGACGCTGCTGGTCGACGTGCTGATCGCCGCGCTGCTGCGGGCCGAGCGGCTGCGCACGGCGTTCCGGGTGGCGGTGCGCGACGAGATCAACATGGCGTTCCCGCTGGGCGCCGCCGTGGCCGCCTCCGGCGTGCTGCTCGCGCTCGCCACGCACAGCATGGACCTGGTGGCCCTGCTGGTCTTCGCCGCGCCGCTGCTGGTCACGCAGGTGGCCTTCCGCAAGTACGCCGGCATTCGCGCCACCTACCTGCAGACCGTCCGCGCCCTGTCGCGGGTCACCGAGGTCGGCGGCTACGTCGAGCCCGGCCACTCCCGCCGGGTCTCCCGCCTGGCCGTGGCGGTCGGCCGGGAGCTGGGCATGGCCGAGCCCGAGCTGCTGGAGCTGGAGTACGCCGCCCTCATGCACGACATCGGCCAGCTCTCGCTGCGCGACCCCATCCCGGGGGGCGCGACCGTGCTCGCCGATCCGGAGCAGGCGCGGCGCATCGCCGAGCTGGGGGCCGAGGTGATCAGGCAGACGGGCGTGCTCGACCGGGTGGCCGAGGTGGTCCGCAGGCAGTGCGACGAGATCGCCGACGACCCGCCGCTGTCCAGCCGCATCATCAGGGTCGCCAACGCCTACGACGACCTGGTGGGGCCGTCCACCGATCGCGACCGGGCGGGGGCGGCGCTGGAGCGCATCAGGCTCACGGCGGGCAGCGCGTACGACGCCGCCGCGCTCGACGCCCTGACCCGGGTGGTCGGCAGAGGCCGCATCTAGCTGAATCGCCCGGTTTTGTGGGGTTCCTACAGATCATGCTCTGTTGATCGGTGTGCCCGGGGGAAAGGGGACGAGCCGACGGCGGTCATAGGGTTGTCCGCGTGACTGCTGAGACGCTCGGGCCCGTTCTGATCGCCAACCGCGGGGAGATCGCGCGGCGGATCATCCGCACGGTCAGGCGGATGGGGTTGCGGGCCGTCGCCGTCCATTCCGAGGCCGACGCCGGGCTGCCGTTCGTGCGCGAGGCCGACGAGGCGGTGCTGATCGGCCCGGCCGACCCCGCGCAGAGCTACCTCGACCCCGCCAGGCTCCTGGAGGCGGCCCGTGCCACGGGAGCGGGGGCGGTTCACCCCGGTTACGGCTTCCTGTCGGAGAACGCCGCGTTCGCGCGGGCGGTGATCGAGGCCGGGCTGGTGTGGATCGGGCCGTCGCCGGAGTGCATCGACCGTATGGGCGACAAGATCAACGCCAGGAACCTCATGGAGGAGGCGGGCGTGCCCGTCGCCGCGGGCACCAGGGAACCGGTCACCGACCTGGTCGCCGCGCTCGACGCGGCCGAGCTGATCGGCTACCCGGTCATGGTCAAGACCGCCGGCGGCGGTGGCGGGATCGGCATGAGCGTGGCCCGCGACGACGCCGGGCTGGCCAAGGCGTTCGAGCAGGCGGCCAGGGCGGCGGCCAGGTTCGCCGCGGCGGCCGCGGCGGGCGGCGCGGGTGACGCGCTGGCCGGGCCCGCTGTCCTGCTGGAGCGCTACGTCGAACGCGCCCGCCACGTCGAGGTGCAGATCCTCGGCCTGCCCGACGGCCGGGTGCTGGCCCTGGGCGAGCGCGACTGCTCGGTGCAGCGCCGCCACCAGAAGGTCGTCGAGGAGTCGCCGTCCCCCGGCATCGGCCCCGAGCTGCGCGAACGCATGCTGGCCGCAGCCATGCGGGCCGGCGAGGCCGTCGGCTACGTCGGCGCGGGCACGGTCGAGTGCCTGGTCGACGCCGACGCCCAGGACTTCGTGTTCCTGGAGATGAACACCAGGCTCCAGGTCGAGCACCCGGTCACGGAGCTGGTCACCGGCCTCGACCTGGTGGAGTTGCAGCTGCGCGTGGCCGCGGGGGAGAGCCCGGAGATCACGGTGGCGCCCACCGGGCACGCGATCGAGTTCCGGGTCTACGCCGAGGACCCCAAGCGCTTCCTCCCCGGGCCCGGCCGGATCACCACCTGGGACGAGCCCGCCGGCGACGGCGTCCGCGTCGACTCCGGCTACGAGGTGGGCAACACGGTGAGCATGTACTACGACCCGCTGATGGCCAAGCTGTGCGTGGTTGGGGCCGACCGTACCGAGGCGCTGGAGCTGGGCCGCAAGGCGGTCGCGGAGTTCACCGTGGAGGGGCCGAAGAGCAATCTGCCCTTCTGCGCCGAGCTGCTGGAGAACCCGGCATTCGTCGCGGGAGACTACGACACAGGACTGGTCGGGCGAATGCGGGCTTGACCCTGTTGACATGGTTGGTGGCGTCGGAAGAGAGGAGCCCCGGTGGCTGAGGTGCGCGCCGAGATGGTGGCGAACGTGTGGAAGGTGGTCGTCCGGGAGGGCGAGGCGGTCTCCGAGGGCGACACGCTGGTCATCCTGGAGTCGATGAAGATGGAGATCCCCGTGCTCGCCGAGGACGGGGGCGTGGTGTCCCAGCTCCAGGTCGCCGAGGGCGACGTGATCCAGGAGGGCGATCTGATCGCCGTCATCGACTGACGCGGGCCAGGAACCTGGCGCGGTCGACGACCACTCGCTCGACCGTGCCCCTGCCCACGACCGTGCCCTGCAGGTCGCGGGCCTCGAAGGTGAAGACCAGCCGGCGGCCGTCCACCTCGGTGAGCTCGGCGGTGAGCTCGACATGGGCGCCGAGGGGGCTGGCGGCCAGGTGTTCGAGCTCGACCCGGGTGCCGACCGACGTCTCGCCCTCGGCCAGCTGGGGGCGTACGGCCTCGACGGTGGCCCGTTCGGCCAGCGCGAGCAGTCTGGGCGTGGCCAGCACGGGCACGTCGCCGCTGCCGAACTTCTCGGCTGTGTCGGATCTCTCGACCATGGTGAGCAGTTGGGAGCGGAGTCCAGGTGAGAGCGTCATGGGAATCAGCCTACCCAGGGCGATTCTGATCTCCAGGAAACGCGGACAACAACGCCTATAAGGCTCCAGGATAGGGTTTGTACGGCTTGCGGCATTTGAGTGGCATATGGGACTCCTGAGACCGGTACACTCTCGGAGTTTCCGTGACCACGGTGTTACCTCACCGCGACAAAAGTTCGCTTTGTTGGAGAACCGCGGGGTGGGCGAGGTTACCGATGTAGGGGGTAGCGGGGGAGTCATGGTTGCCCAAGGCACGACGCTGGCGGGGCGGTATCGGCTGGATACCCGCATCGGCGCCGGCGGCATGGGCGAGGTGTGGCGAGGCGAGGACATCGTGCTCGCCCGCACCGTCGCCGTCAAGGTGCTGCTCCCAGGCCGCATGGATGATCGCGGATTCGTCGCCCGCTTCCAGGGGGAAGCAAGGGCGATGGCCACGATCAACCATTCCGGCGTGGTGGACGTCTACGACTATGGGGTGAGCGGCGACACCGTCTACCTCGTGATGAAGTTCGTGGACGGGGAGCCGCTCGACCGGCTCCTGGCCCGGCTCGGCCGGATTCCGCCCCAGGCGGCCATGGAGCTCATCGCACAGGCCGCCTCGGCCCTGCAGGCGGTGCACGACCAGGGGATCGTGCACCGTGACGTCAAGCCGGGCAACCTGCTGGTGCAGCGTGACGGGACGCTGGTGCTGACCGACTTCGGCATCGCCCGTTCCGACCTGGCCAACCGGCTGACCGACGCCGGCATGGTGCTGGGCACGGCCGCCTACTGCGCGCCCGAGCAGGCCGAGGGCGCGCCCGTCACGCCGGCCGTGGACATCTACGCGCTCGGCGTGGTCGCCTACGAATGCCTGCTGGGTCAGCGGCCGTTCGACGGTGACAGCGCGGTCACGATCGCGCTCAAGCACATCCGGGAGGCGCCGCCGCCGCTGCCCGCCGACATCCCGGCGCCGATCCGGACGCTGGTGGAGGTGGCGCTGTCGAAGGACCCCGCCAGGCGGTTCCCGACGGCGAAGGCGATGAGCGAGGCGGCCCGCACGGCCGGGTCGGGCCAGGCGATCACGCCGGTGGCCGAGATCGCGCCGCCGGCCACGGGGGCCACGATGGCCCCGCCGCCCGAGTCGTACCAGACCGGCGCCTACCAGGCGGGCCAGTCCCCGCAGACGGGCGCCTATCAGCCGGGTCAGCCTTCGCAGACGGGCGCCTATCAGCAGGGGCAGCCCTCGCAGACCGGTGCCTACCAGCAGGGGCAGCCGCCCGCCTACCAGGGCGGGCAGCCGCCGGCCGGGGGTGGCGCGTTCCAGACGGGGACGCACCTGCCGGCGTCGGCGGAGGAGACCACCGCCGCCGTCGGCGAGCGCCGCCCGGGTGGCCGCCGCGCCGCCAAGGCGCCGCGCAGGACCGGCCTGGTCGTCGGGCTCACGGCCGCGGTGGTGCTCGGCGTGGGCGCCGGCGCGGTGGCGCTGACGGGCATGGTCCCCGGCACGCCGACGCCGACCTCGACCATCACCCATCAGGGCGACAGCGACGACGGCCCCACGCCGACGAAGTCCGGCCCCAAGAAGGGCGGCAAGCCCACGGCGACGCCTGCCACGAAGCCGGCCCTGCCGCCCACCACCAGGCCGCCCACGCACCCTCCGAGCGAGGAGCCGTCGGAGCCCGAGGAGGAGCCGACGACCACGCCCACCACCACCCCGACCACCACGAAGGGACCGACCAAGACGCCCACGAGCACGCCGACGTCGACGGTCAAGAAGATCAAGGTGCCCGAGGTCGCCGGCCTGTCCTTCCTCAAGGGGCAGGAGATGATCGAGGCGGCGGGCCTTCAGGTCCACGTCCGCGACACCTCCGTGACCACCGACGACCCCGCCTGCCGCAAGATCACCAAGACGGTGCCGGCCGGTGGCACGGTGGTCCCGGAGACGAAGGTGATCACGCTCTACGTCATCGACGGCATCTGCACGACGCCGACGCCGTCGCCGACCCCCTCGGCCACGCCCAAGTCGTAGGGGGTCAGATCCCCGTCGTGTTGCGGGGGTAGGCGACCTGCGGGTCGGTGGCGATGTTGACCATGTACGGGATGCCGGAGTCGAACGCCCTGCGCAGCGCCGGCCCGATCTCCGACGGCTTGGTGACCAGCTCGCCGCCGCCGCCCAGTGCCGTCACGACCTGGTCGTAGCGGCACTGCGGCTGGAGGTCGGCGGCCACGTTGTAGCCGTACAGGAGTTGCATGGGGTGCTTCTCCAGGCCCCACATGCCGTTGTTGCCGCAGATCATGACGACCGGCAGGCGGTGGCGTACGAGGGTGTCGACGTCCATCAGGGAGAAGCCGGCGGCGCCGTCGCCGAGCAGGAGCACGACCTGCGAGGACGGACGGGCCAGCCGGGCGGCGATGGAGTAGCCGAGCCCGGTGCCGAGGCACCCGTACGGGCCGGGGTCGAGCCAGTTGCCCGGCTGCCTGGGCTCGACGTACTTGCCGGCGTAGGAGACGAAGTCGCCGCCGTCGCCGATCACCACGGCGTCGTCGGCCAGGACCTTGCCCAGCTCGCCGTAGATGCGCATGGGATGGATCGGGTCGGTGTCGGCGGCCAGCAGGTCGGCGTCGCCCTCGATCGCCGCGGCGGCGGCGTCGGCCAGCGTGGACAGCCAGGACGCGTACGAGCCGGGCTTGACCCCGGCGTCGCCGCAGGCCGCGCCGAGGCTCCACAGGACCACCGACAGGTCGCCCGCGGCCTTGGCGGCGGGTTGCATGTGCGTGGCGAGCTGCGAGGGCGCGTCGGCGATGTGCACGACGCGGGCCAGCGGCGCGCCGTCCTTGCCGCCGAACCAGCCGTAGCCGAGCCGGAAGTCGAGCGGGGTGCCGATCACGATGACCAGGTCGGCCTGGGAGAAGGCCAGGCCGCGGGCGCGGGTGACGAGCAGCTCGTGCCCGGCGGGCAGGATGCCGCGGCCCTGGCCGTTGGGGATGACCGGCAGCCGCCAGGTCTCGGCGAAGTCGCGCGCGGCCTCCTCGGCCCGGTCCATCCACACGTCGGAGCCGTAGACCAGCACCGGACGCTCGGCCTCGGCCAGCAGCCGGGCGATGGAGGCCAGGTCGTCGGGGTCGGGCTCCAGCGGCGAGGGCGACTGCGTGTGCACCTCGTGGGCGGGCGAGGGGGCGAACAGGTGGTCCATGTAGAAGTCGAGGAAGACCGGGCCGCGTTGGGGCGCGACGGCGGTGCGGAAGGCCGACTCGACGTCCTGGCCGACCGAGTCGGCGCCGGAGGAGGTGAACGACAGCTTGGTGATCGGGCCGAGCAGCGGCGGATGGTCCATCTCCTGGAGGGCGCCGCTGCCCCAGCGCGACTGGGGGGCGCGGCCGCCCATGACGACCACCGGCGAGCCGTTGAAGTGCGCGGTCGCGATGCCGCTGACGCCGTTGGTGATGCCCGGGCCGGCGGTGAGCACGGCCAGGCCGGGCTTCCTGGTCAGCCGGGCCGTCGCCTCGGCGGCGAAGACCGCGCTCTGCTCGTGGCGTACGTCGAGGATGCGCATGCCCTCGTGCACCGCGCCGTCGTACAGCGGGAAGACGTGGCCTCCCGACAGGGTGAACATGGTCTCGACGCCATAGGCCTTGGACACGGCGACGGCGACGTCACCGGCGTGCTTCGCAGACTCCATGCCGGGAACTTACCAACCAGTGATAAGAGTAAACAGATCCTCAGGCTTGCGTCTGGGCTGGACCGGGTGCTCCGCCGCTATCCGCAGCAGACGCGGACCGAGCCCAGCGGCGCCCGTGCCTCGACCTTCCTGGGCGCGCCCGTGGACGCGTCGACCTCCACCTCGGTGCGCCGTCCCTCGGTCGTCACGTCGTAGGTCTCCGGCGGCAGGCGCAGCTCGACGTCGCCGGTGGCCCGCGCGACGGCCCTGACCGTGAGGGGCGGGCTGGCGAAGTCGAGCCGTACGTCGCCCGAGCCGGTCTCGACGTCGGCCTGGGTGCCGAGCAGCGAGTTGCCGTTGACGGTCCCCGAACCGGACCTGGCCCACAGCCCGCCAGTGATCCCGTCGGCCCGCACGTCCCCTGACACGGTGGTCAGCCGCACGGCGCCGACCACGTTGCCGACCGAGAGGTCGCCGACGGTCGTCCGGGCCTCGATCCCGGTCTCGAACGGCACCAGAAGCGTGTAGTCGGCCCGGCACACGGGACCGTCCGGGTCGCGCGAGGCCCCGCACCGGATGTCGAGCCGCAGGGTGTCGCCGTTCCAGTCCTCGGTGATCACCGGCCGGTCGATCGAGGTCCAGCCCACGTTCCGCGCGATCGTCAGCTCGCCCGCCGGGCCCGGGGCGATCTCCACGTTCACCTCGCCGCTGCCCGTCGTGACCTTCAGCGTGCTCAGCTCGAACGGCACCGACCTGACCTGCCTCTCCTGCGGCGCGGTGGCCCGGGCGAACCCGTTCCAGACCAGCAGGACGGACAGCAGCAGGGCGGCCACCGTGGCCACGGCTCCCGCCGTCAGCCATATGGCCCTCACGGCATGCTCCTGATCTTGAGGAACTGCAGGACGGCGAGGACCCGGCGGTGATCGCCCTCGGCGGGGGACAGGTCGAGCTTGGTGAAGATGTTGCCGATGTGCTTGCCCACGGCCCCCTCGCTGAGCACGAGCGCCTGGCCGATGCCGGCGTTCGAGCGGCCCTCGGCCATGAGCTTGAGCACCTCGTGCTCGCGTGGCGTCAGCCGTTCCAGCGGGTCGCTGTCGCCGCGCAGCAGGAGCTGGGCGACGACCTCCGGGTCGAGGGCGGTGCCGCCGCCGGCGACCCTGCGCAGGGCGTCGATGAAGTCGGCCACGTCGGCCACCCGGTCCTTCAGCAGGTAGCCGACGCCGCCGGTCGCCGTGGCCAGCAGGCGGGCGGCGTAGCGTTCCTCGACGTACTGGGAGAGCACCAGCACGGGCAGGCCGGGATGCTGGCGGCGCAGCACGAGAGCGGCGCGCAGCCCCTCGTCGGTGTGCGTGGGCGGCATCCGGACGTCGGTGATCACCAGCTCCGGCCGGTGCTCCTCGGCGGCCCGCAGCAGGCCCTCGGCCTCGTCCACGGCCGCCACCACTCGCATGCCGGACGCGTCCAGCAGCCTGATCAGCCCCTCGCGCAGCAGGACGGAGTCCTCGGCCAGCACTACTCGCACGGCAGGTCCACCTCGATCGTGGTCGGCCCGCCGAGCGGGCTGGACAGGCGCAGCGTCCCGTCCACGGAGTCGATGCGCTGGGCCAGGCCGCGCAGCCCGGTGCCGCCGTCGAGCCGGGCGCCGCCGCAGCCGTTGTCGTGCACCAGCACGTGCAGGCGGTCGCGCTCGCGCCGGGCCGTCACCTCGGCCCTGGTCGCGGCGGAGTGTTTGGCGATGTTGGTCAGTGCTTCGGACACGATGAAGAAGGCCACCGCCTCGATGGTCGGGGAGACGCGCCGGTCGATGTCGACGCGCAGGCGTACGGGAAGCGGGGCGCGGGCGGCGACGCCAGAGAGCGCCGCGTCGAGCCCCTGGTCGTTGAGCACGGCCGGATGCAGGCCGCGGACGAAGTCGCGCAGCTCCTTGAGCGCCTGCTTGGCCTCCTCGTGGGCCCGCTCGATCGCCTCGCGGGCGGGCTCGGGCAGGTCGGTGAGGGTGGCCCTGGCCAGGCCGAGGTTCATGGCGAGCGAGACCAGGCGCTGCTGGGCGCCGTCGTGCAGGTCGCGCTCGATCCTGCGGCGCTCGGCGTCGGCGGCGTCGATCACGCCGGCCCGGCTCTCGGTCAGCGTCTCGATGCGCTGCCCCAGTTCGTTACGGCTGGGCCCGAGCAGCGTGCGCGCCACCGACAGGTCGAGCGCCGCCATGCCCCTGGCCAGGAGGGGGGCGAGCAGCAGCAGTGCCAGGCCGGTCGCCATGGAGACCCCCGCGATGACCGGATCGCGCAGGTCGACCAGGAACACCAGCGGCGGCGCCTGTATGCGCGGTGGCAGGAACGCCAGCAGCCCCACCACGGCGCCGCCCCACGCCAGCGCGACGAGGAAGGCCGCCGCCGCGCCGACGAAGGGCGACAGCAGGTGGTAGGCGATCTGCCGCCAGGTGGTCGCCCTGCGCCAGCCGGCCGGTCCCACCGGCGGCGGGATGCGTACGTCGAGGAAGGCCGCGAACCTGGACCGCTGCACCCGGGTGAACACCGGGACGCCGCGCCGCAGCACCGGCGGGGCCACGGCCAGCAGCAACGTGAGCCCGCCGAGCACCATGGCGACCGGCAGCCCGATCATCACGTGGGACGTGTCGAGCCAGGCACGTGCCGACCAGGGACGGGGGACTTTCATGCGTCAAAGGTATTGACCCACCAGACCCCCGCGAAATGGGTCTGGTGTGCCGGTGGACGGTAGGGCTAACCCCACCCTCGAACCATTGCCGCGCACCGGACATCTCATTCCCAAACAGACCAAGGGGAGGTTCGCATGTTCGCAGCAGGGGTTGCCGCGCTGGCGGCCGTGTCCACGCTGCTGGGCGGGTTACCGCACGGCATGTTGTTCCTGGAGAAGCACCCGCCCGCCAGGCAGTGGGAGACCTACACCGTCAAGAACTCCGTCGAACTGCCGCTCCAGCTCGACCCGTGCCTGTCGTACCGCAGGCGGGACGGCGGCCGCCTGGAGGCGCGGGCCGTCCTGTACTCCAGCGAGGACGAGATGAAGTACGAGCAGCTCGTCGTCTACCAGGACGTCCGGCACGCCGAGGCCGCCATGCGCGTCCTGCGCGCTGACCTCAGGCGCTGCGCCGACGTCGGCAAGGGCGTCAACCGTCGCCGCTACTTCACCCGGCCCCTGGACGTGGGCGACGACGGCCTGCGCGCCGGCGGCCGCTTCTTCGAGAACGGCGAGCACGCGGTCGCCGTCAGGCGCGGCGCGGCCCTCTACATCGCCGGCGAGTCGGCCTGGCCGACCAGGAGCCTGCCGCTCAAGGGCTTCAAGGGGCTGATCGGACAGGCGCGCGAGATGACCGTAAAGGTCTGCCGCCTCCCCGAGGCCGCCTGCTAGAGCACCCCCACCCGCCGCTTGAAGGCGGACGGGTCGAACGAACCGCCCAGCGTGGCGCCCAGCCCCTCACGCGCCGCCCGGGCGAACGCCTCGCGGCCGAGTCTCCCGGCTCCCTCGGGCAGCACCCCCGCCAGCGGCCGCGCGGCCAGCATCTCCAGATCGGCGACGTTGCTCCGCTCGATGATCCCGGTCTCCGCCGGCCAGCGCCCGATCACCACGCCCGCCGGGTCGAGCCCCCGGTGCGCCAGGGCCTCCAGGGTCAGCGCCGTGTGGTTGAGCGCCCCGATCCCGGCCCCGGCCACCACGAGCACCTGTGCGCCCACCAGGCGGGCCAGGTCGGCGATCGTCGCGCCGTCCTCGTCGAACCGCACCAGCAGCCCGCCCGTGCCCTCGACGACGACCAGCCGGTTGCTCTC
This sequence comes from Nonomuraea sp. NPDC047529, assembly GCF_040642995.1. Classification (NCBI taxonomy): domain Bacteria; kingdom Bacillati; phylum Actinomycetota; class Actinomycetes; order Streptosporangiales; family Streptosporangiaceae; genus Nonomuraea; species Nonomuraea sp. NPDC047529. The sequence goes on from NZ_JBEYTJ010000007.1 coordinate 32,685, forward strand.
GGCCAGCTCCTCGACGAACCGGGCGGCGGCCGTCAGCGACACCGGCGGCACCCCGGCGACCCGCGCCGCGGCGGCCGGGGAGAGCGGCTCGGCGTAGCGTGCCAGCTCGAACGTGGTGCTCACCCCGGACAGCCGGATCACCTCGTCGAGGTCGTGGCCGCCGCCGGTCTGCGCCGGCTTCACCACGGCCACGGACGACCCCCGCTCCACGGCCAGGGCGGCCAGGGCGGCCGACACGACGGTCTTGCCCACGCCGAAGTCGGTGCCGGCCACGACGAGAACGCTCATCGTCCCAGCCTAGAAGCCGCCGTCCGCGATCGCGGTCAGGGACGCCGCAGGCGCGTGACGAACTTGTACCGGTCGCCGCGGTAGAGGGACTGCGCCCACTCCACCGGGTGGCCGTCGGCGTCGAAGGCGTGGCGGGTCAGCAGGAGCATCGGCAGGCCCACGTCCACGCCCAGGGCCTTGGCGTCGTACGGGGTGGCCAGGACGGTCTCGATGATCTCCTCGGCGTCCGTGAGCCGTACGTTGTAGGCGTTGTGCAGCGTCTCGTACAGGGAGGCGTGCACCTCCAGCTCCCGGCGCAGGCGGGGGAAGCGCCGCGCGGACAGGTGGGTGGTGTCGATGGAGACGGGCTCGCCGTTGGCCAGCCGGAGCCGGTGGATGCGCAGCACCCGGCCGCCGGGGTTGATGGCCAGCCGCCGCGCGAGCGCCTCGTCGGCGGTGATGTAGCCGATCTCCAGGATCTTGGTGTCCGGCTCCAGGCCCGCCGTGCGCAGGTCGCCGATGTAGGAGGTGAGCTGGAGCACCTGCGCGACCTTCGGCTGGGCCACGAACGTGCCCTTGCCCTGGATGCGCAGCAGCCTGCCTTCGACGACCAGCTCGGTCAGCGCCTGGCGGACGGTGGTGCGCGAGGTCTCGAACCGCACCGCCAGCGTGCGCTCGGGAGGCAGGGCGGTACCCGTGGGCAGGCTCTTGGTGAGCTCCAGAAGACTGCGCTTCACGTCGTAGTACTTGGGAACGCGGGGGCCGTCGTCGGTCACGCTCTCACCTTCACTTCTGGCACGGCGGTGAGGGCGTGTCTGATCACCGCGAGATCATCGGAACTCATATCGGCCCGAGCGGTCAACCATCTGGAGGGACGGCATATCCGCACGGAGCGCGCACACCACCAAGTACGCGCGAATCCGGGCAGCTCAGACTGATTGTGAAGGATATCCACAGCAGCGTGCGCGATCGCAACCGAGGCCGGTGCCGGGCCCGCGTCATCGAGGAGCCACCCGCCCGTGTCGATCACCTCCGGCATGCCCGTGAAGTCCCGTCATGGGGATCGGGCGACCCCGCCGTGTGACGGTTCTCACATCATGAGATTCCCCGAAAGTCGCGCCGGGTGCACGGTGGCGCACCCGTGTGCGGTGCGCGGAGTCCTTCCCCGGCCAGGAGCTGCGCATTCGATCAGGGGGTCGGTTTGGCTGTTGGCGGCCGAAGCACGCATGATGCACTCGTGCCGACTCTCAGCGACCTCGTCGCCCGCTACACCGCACTCGACGAGGCGGACCTCGACTGGCTGCACTCACTGGTCTCCGACTGGCAGCTGCTGGCCGACCTGTCCTTCGCCGACCTCATCCTGTGGGCGCCGCTGCTCGGCGAGAACGGCTGGATCGCCATCGCCCAGATGCGCCCCACCACCGGCCCCACCGTCTACCACGACGACATCGTCGGCAGCATGGCCGCCAAGGGCGAGCGCCACCTCATCGACACGGCCTGGAACGAGCGCCGCATCTGCCGCGAGGGCGACCCCGACTGGTCCACGGGGGTCCCGGTCCGCGAGGAGACCATCCCGGTGCGCCGGGCGGTCGACAACGGCGAGGGCCGCTTCCTCGGCGTCATCCAGCGCTCCACGAACCTCTCCTCGGCCCGCACGCCGTCCCGGCTGGAGCTGACCTACCTCCAGAGCGCGTCCGACCTGGCGCAGATGGTCGCCGAGGGGCGCTTCCCGTTCTCGGGGGAGGAGCCGATCCTGGTCCGTTCGCCCCGCGTCGGCGACGGCCTGCTGCGGCTCGACCGGGCCGGGCGGGTCACGTACGCCTCGCCCAACGCCCTGTCGGCCTACCGGCGGCTCGGCCTGCACGCCGACCTGGTGGGCGCCGAGCTGGGCCGGGTGACGGCGACGCTGTGCTACTCCGACGAGCCGATCAACGAAGACCTGATGATCGTGGCCAGCGGGCGCGCGGCCAAGGAGACCGAGGTCGAGTCGGGCGGCACGATCGTGCAGCTCAGGGCGATCCCGCTGATCGTCGGCGGCGGCCGCATCGGCGCGCTCGTCCTCATAAGGGATGTCACCGAGCTGCGGCGGCGCGAGCGCGAGCTGATGACCAAGGACGCCACGATCCGCGAGATCCACCACCGCGTCAAGAACAACCTCCAGACCGTCGCCGCGCTGCTGCGGCTCCAGGCGCGGCGCCTTCAGGTGCCCGAGGGCCGCGAGGCGCTGGAGGAGGCCGTGCGCCGCGTCGGCTCGATCGCCATCGTGCACGAGACGTTGTCGCACGCGCCGGAGGAGTTCGTCGACTTCGACGAGATCGCCGACCGGGTGATCGCGATGGCGGGCGAGGTGTCGGCGGCCGAGGCGGCGGTCACGCCGAGGCGGGTGGGGGCGTTCGGCGTGCTGCCCTCGCTCATCGCCACGCCGCTGGCCATGGCGCTGACCGAGCTGCTGCAGAACGCGTTGCAGCACGGGCGTCCCAAGCGCATGGAGGTGGTGGTCGAGCCCGCTCCCGACCGGCTGAACGTCACCGTCTGGGACGACGGGCGCGGCCTTCCCGCGGACTTCGATCTCGACAAGTCCACCAGTCTGGGGCTGCAGATCGTCCGCACGCTGGTGGAGGGGGAGCTGTCGGGCAGGCTCACGATCGAACCGCGCGAGGGGGGCGGCACGCACGTCGGGTTGTCGATCCCGATGCCGTCCGCGTGAGGTTCTGCAGGTCCGGGCGGCCGCCTCAGAGGTGGCGCGCCCGGTCCGTACGAGCCTGGCCGCCGCGTACGCGTCGCGACGGGGTCTTGGCGGAAACGTCGATCACGCCAAGCTGGACGGCTCCTGCGGGGAACAGCGGGGTCAGGCGGAGGCGCGGGCGCGGGCGCGGGCGGTGCGGCGCTTGAGAGCGCGGCGCTCGTCCTCGCTCAGACCGCCCCAGACGCCGGCGTCCTGTCCGGACTCCAGCGCCCACTTCAGGCACGCGTCGACGGCCGGGCAGGACCGGCAGACCTGCTTGGCCTCTTCGATCTGCATCAGGGCAGGGCCGGTGTTGCCGATCGGGAAGAACAGCTCGGGGTCCACGTCACGGCAGGCAGCTCGGTGGCGCCAGTCCATGCGTCCACTCCTTAGTAGATGGAACCTTTGGTCGGCTCCGTGCGGCTACTTTGTGAAGAGTTTCACTAACTCGCGCGAACAATTACCCGCATCCAGGTGTTGGACCGGGGTTGTCCGCCTGACAGCCGGAGGGCCTTGGGGTTGTTAAAGGTCCTACGTTCCGACGTCAGTGTTGAGCTTTTCAGCCACGCAGAGTGCACGCAAGAGGGTTGGGGCGAAGTTTTGGGGGTTATGGATGTCGGATGCGTCACACAATGACCGAATGTAACCGGCTAGACCAGAACTTGTAACGCGTTCGGGGTAGACCGGAATGTTACGGATTCGCGTTCGCCCAGGTAGTCCCCGTCCAGCTGGAAGGCCACGGGACGGTCGGCGGTGAGGGTGAACTCGGCCTCGTCGTGCAGCTGGACGAGATGCTTGCCGGACGGGACGGCGTCACTCTCCGTGAGGATCTGCCGGATCAGCCCGGCGATCTGGACTGGCCCCATCCGCCTCAGCCCGAGCAGGTCGAGCCCGGTCTCGAAGCTCGCCCACGGCGTCGGCGTCACCGGCTTGCCCCCCAGGTACGTCCACGGCGAGGTGTTGGTGATGATCGTCATGAACACTCCCTCGGCCGCCGGGATGCCCGGCCCGGTCAGGGTCATCGGAGCATGCCGCTTGTCCGTGGCCAGATAGTGCCGCAGAGCGGTGTTCACATACCGGGCTGGGGTAGCTTTCCTCCCCGTGCCCCGCAGGCCCTCCACGGCCCGCACGACCTCGGCGTCGTACCCCATGCCCGCGCAGAACGTGAAATACCGGTTGTGCCCCTCCCACAGCGCCTGCCCCAGGCCCACGGTCCGGCGCCGGCCCTCGCGCAGCGCCTCCAGGACCGCGCCGGTGGCCTCGACCGGCTCGTTCGGCAGGCCGAGTGAGCGGGCGAACACGTTCGCGCTGCCGCCGGGGATCACGATGAGGCCGGGGCGGCCGGAGCTGGGGTCATCGGCCGGCGGGGTGTCATGGCCGTTGACCGGGTTGAGCAGGCCGTTGACGGTCTCGTTGATCGTGCCGTCGCCGCCGAGCACCGCGACCACGTCGAACCCCTTGGCATGGGCCGTGGCCGCCAGTGTCGCGGCGTGCCCCCGGTAGCCGGTCTCCTCCACCGACAGCTCCACGGCCGCGCCGAGCGCGCGGATCAACACGTCTCTCGTGCGGGCGTTGGTGGTGGTGGCCTTGGGATTGACCAGCAACATTGCGCGCATATCGCCAGCGTAGCCGCTGATCGCCGACCTGCTCGGGGTGGGGGAACATCCCCGGCGGGACCGGACCCCGGGGCGGATAGGGTTTGGCTGTGTCGAAGCGTCCGTGGAGTTTGCTCGTCGCCGCCGTCGTCGTGGCCCTGGAGGGGCTCGTCGCCCTCGGGCTCGGGATCTACGTAGCGGTGGAGACGGTGGTGAGCACGCCTGACAGTCTCACCACGGCCATCGCGGAGTCGGCCTTCGGGCTGATGATCGGGGCCGGGCTGCTCTGGGTCGCCTGGGGCGGCCTGCTCCGGGCGGAGCGGTGGGGGAGGTCGCCGGGCGTGCTGGCACAGATCTTCCTGCTGCCCGTCGGGGTCACGCTCATCCAGTCGGACCAGCCACTGATCGGCGTTCCGCTGATCGTGGTGGCCCTGACCGGGCTGGTGGCGCTGCTCGCGCCCCCCACCACCCATGCTCTCTACGGGGACGGTTAGTCCTCCGCGGTCAGCCCCTCGCGCAACTGGGCGAGGGTACGGGCCAGCAGCCGGGACACGTGCATCTGCGAGATGCCGAGCTCGGTCGCGATCTGCGACTGCGTCATGTTCCCGAAGAACCGCAGCAGCAGGATGCGCTTCTCGCGCGGCGGCAGCCGTTCGAGCAGCGGCTTGAGCGACTCGCGGTATTCGACGCCCTCCAGCGACTCGTCCACGATGCCCAGCGAGTCGGACACCGCGGGGGCGTCGTCGTCGCCGGAGTCGGGCGCGTCGAGGGACACCGTGGAGTAGGCGTTGGCCGACTCCAGGCCCTCCAGCACCTCCTCCTCGGTCATCTTGAGGTAGGCGGCCAGCTCGGCGACCGTGGGCGCGCGGCCCTCGCGCTGCGACAGGTCGCTGATCGCCTTCGTCAGCGAGAGCTTCAGCTCCTGCAGGCGGCGCGGCACCCGGACCGCCCAGCCCTTGTCGCGGAAGTGCCGCTTGATCTCGCCGACGATGGTGGGCGTGGCGTAGGTGGAGAACTCCACCCCGCGCTTGAGATCGAACCGGTCGATCGACTTGATCAGGCCGATCGTGGCGACCTGGGTGAGGTCGTCGAGCCACTCGCCGCGGTTGCGGAAGCGGCGGGCCAGGTATTCGACCAGAGGAAGGTGAAGCTCGACCAGCTCATCCCTGATGCGCTGGCGGCGCGGTTCCTCGGGACCCAGCTCGGCCAGCTCGGCGAAGAGCAAGCGGGCGCGAACCCTGTCGGGCACGGCGTGTTCGCTGGTGGCCATGGCTCCAGTCCTTTCCGTCACGCCGGCCTCGCTGCGCCTCGGCGCTTACGCAGGACGATCGCCATGCGGTCGGGGGAGTCGGTCACGGCGTCGACGTCGTCGGCCAGGGCGGTCAGGACCATCCAGGCGAAGTCGTCGCGCTTCGGGGCGGAGTTGCCTACCGTGGCCACCTCGACGCTGACCTTCATCACGTCGCCGGTCAGCTCGAACTCGGCGGTCAGGTCGGTGCCCGGGACCGCCTCGCTCAGCAACATGGCACACGCCTCGTCGACCGCGATGCGCAGATCTTCGATCTCGTCCAGGGTGAAGTCGAGCCGGGCGGCCAGGCCGGCGGTGGCCGTACGCAGCACGGACAGGTAGGCACTCGCGGCCGGGAGCCTGATGCTCACCACGTCACGGATGCCGGCCACGCCCTCCGGACGCGTCTCGGTTTCCTCGGTCACGTTCCTCCTCGCGTTTCCGACGCCAACTGCAACTTACCGCTCCCGGGAGGTGCTTGGCGGATTCAGACTCGCCATCAACGGAAAAGGCTCTGTGCGGTCTGGACCGCACAGAGCCTTTTGTGCCGATTTAGGCGGCCTTGGTCTCCCAGAAGATCTTGGAGATCTCGTCGATCTTGGCCAGGAGCTCGTCGGCCTTGCCGCCGTCGACGGTGCCCTTGGCGGCCGCGGCGCCCGCCAGCTTGGTGGCCTCCCAGAAGAGCTGGTGCAGCTGGGGGTACTGCTCCAGGTGCGGCGGCTTGAAGTAGTCGGTCCAGAGCACCCACAGGTGGTGCTTGACCAGCTCGGCGCGCTGCTCCTTGATGATGAGCGCGCGGGTACGGAAGACCGGGTCGTCGCTGGCCTCGTACTTCTCCATGATCGCCTTGACCGACTCGGCCTCGATCCGGGCCTGGGCGGGGTCGTAGACACCACAGGGCAGGTCGCAGTGGGCGGAAGCGACATGCTTGGGTCGTAGCAGTCGTGCGAGCATCAGAAAGTCCTTCCTTGATGCTGAATCAGCTTGGTCCACAACCGACCTTACTCGGGTCCCAACGCCTGTGGAGTAGGGGGTCTCTGCCCATGAGAGTGCGTGTCGAGGGCGATTCGATGCGTCCCGCGCTGGTTCCCGGCGACTGGCTCCTGGTCCGCCGGGGAGCCGTCGTCCATCCCGGCGACCTCGTCGTGGCCAGGCTGCCCGGCGATCCCGATCAGCTCATCGTGAAACGCGCCCAGTGGCACGGCGAGGGCGGCTGGTGGCTGGAGAGCGACAACCAGCGCGCCGGCGGGCGCCGGGACAGCTGGGACTTCGGGCCGGTCGAGGAGATCGTCGGGCGCGTCGTGCTGCGCTACTGGCCGCTGGTGCGCCGCAGCTGACCTCTCAGGCGACCGCTGCGACCCCGTGGGCGGCCCCTCAGCCTTCTTGGGCGCTCCTGCGGCGCCGGTAGGCCGCCACGTTCGCGCGCGTGGCGCAGCGGGAGGAGCAGTAGCGGCGGGAGCGGTTGGAGGAGGTGTCGAGGAAGGCGCGGGCGCAGCGCGGCTCGTGGCAGCGGCCCAGCCGGTCGGCGCCCAGCTCGGCGACGACGGCGGCCAGGCCCATCACCGCGCTGGCGGCGGAGTCCTCGGCCAGATGGAGGTGCCAGCCCTGGCCGTCGTGGTCCGACAGCCGCGGGTGCACCGGGTAGCGCACCAGCAGGGCGTTGAGGCGGTCGGCCACCGAGTGCGCGTCGCCCGCGGCGTCGAACACGGCGGCCAGCTCGGCGCGCAGGCCGGTCAGCTCCGGGGGCGGGGCGGGATCGTTGATCAGGCGGACCGCCCACTCCGCGTAAGAGGTCAGGTCCATGCGGGAGTATTACACGAGTTGCCGGGCCCCCGGCACCTCCGGGGGCCCGGAAGGGTCACTCCTCCGGGTGCAGCACCCGGTGCAGGAACGTGCGGGTGCGCTCGTGCTGCGGGTCGCCGATCACCTGGGCGGGGTCGCCGTCCTCGACGACGACGCCGCCGTCCATGAAGACCACCCGGTCGGCCACCTGGCGGGCGAAGCCCATCTCGTGGGTGACCACGAGCATGGTCATGCCCTCCTCGGCCAGCTTGCGCATGACCGTGAGCACGTCGCCGACCAGCTCTGGGTCGAGCGCCGAGGTCGGCTCGTCGAACAGCATCAGGTCGGGGTTCATGGCCAGCGCCCTGGCGATGGCCACCCGCTGCTGCTGCCCGCCGGAGAGCTGGGTGGGGTAGGAGTCGCACTTGGCGCCGACGCCCACCTTCTCCAGGTTCTCCCGGGCCACGACCTCGGCCTCCCGCTTGCCGCGCTTCAGCACCCGCTGCTGCGCGATCATGACGTTCTCCAGCGCCGTCATGTGCGGGAACAGGTTGAACTGCTGGAAGACCATCCCGATGCGGCGTCGTACGTCGTCGATGTCCACGTCGGGGTCGGTGACCTCCACGCCCTGCACGAACACTTTGCCCTTGGTGGGCTCCTCCAGCAGGTTCACGCAGCGCAGCAGCGTGGACTTGCCCGAGCCGGACGGCCCGATGACGCACACCACCTGGCCCGGCTCGACCGTCATGTCGATGCCCTTGAGCACCTGGTTCTTGCCGAAGTACTTGTGCAGGTCTCGTAGCTCGATGGCGTGCGTCATTGGCTCCTCCGCTTACGCCCCTCAAGCCGGGACGCGAGGTAGCCCAGCGGGATCGTGACGATCAGGTACGTCACGCCGGCGACCATGATGGGCGTGGCGTTGGCGTACTGGGAGGCCAGGTCGTTGCCGAACTTGGCCAGCTCGACGTACTCGCCGGAGACGCCCAGGAACAGCACCAGCGAGGAGTCCTTGAGCAGGGAGACGAACTGGTTGGTGGTCGGCGGGATCACCATGCGGATGGCCTGCGGGATGACCACCGTCACCTGTGCCCGGGTCGCGGACATGCCCAGCGACCTGGCGGCCTCCGTCTGGCCCTTGGGGACCGCCTGAAGGCCCGCGCGGAAGACCTCCGCCTGGTAGGCGGCGCCGACCAGGCCGAGGCCCAGGATGCCCTGTCCGTACGTGCCGAACGGCACCTCGAACCCGGGCAGCGCCAGCGGCAGGAAGGTGATCATCAGGAAGATCAGCAGCGCCGGCAGGCCGCGGAAGATCTCGATGTAGACGACCGCGATCCACCGGTACGGCCGCACCTGCGACAACCGCATGAGCGCCAGCAGCAGCCCGGCCACGAACGAGACGACGAACCCGCCCACCGTGTAGATGATCGTGTTGCGCAGCGCGACCGTGAACAGGTCGGGCAGCGCCTGCTTGGCGACGTCGGCCTTGGCGAAGTTCTGCGCGAGGCTGGCCCAGTCCGCGTACAGGACCACGGCGACGAGCGCGGCGGCCAGCACGACGTACTGGACCGTACGCGTGATCTGCTGTTTCTTCCGAGGGCTGAGCCCGGCACGGCCGGGCTCAGCGGTCTTCGGCTGGTCGGCCATGGATCAGCCCAGCTCGCCGGGCTTCTTGCCGAACCACTTCACGTAGATCTTCTCGTAGGAGCCGTCCTGCTTGGCCTTGGTGATCTCTTCGTTGATCGTCTTGAGCAGGGTCGGGTCGGCGCCCTTCTTGAGGCCGATGCCGTACTGCTCGCCGGTGTCCAGGCTGGCGACCAGCTCGAACTTCTCGGCGATCTCGGGCTTCTTCAGCCAGGTCAGCACCACGGGAAGGTCCTGGACGATCACGTCGGCCTGCCCGGCCTGGAGGGCCAGCAGCTCCTTGGCCGAGTCGGCGTACTCGGTGGGGTTGAAGCCCTGCTTCTTGACGTAGTCGAGGCCGGTCGTGCTGGCCTGCGCGCCCAGCTTGAGGTTCTTGGCCTTGACGTCCTCCAGCGACTTCGCGCCCGAGCCCTTCTTGGCCAGCAGGGCCTGGGTGGCGTCGAAGTAGGGCTCGGAGAAGTCGATGTTCTGCTTGCGCTCGTCGGTGATCGTCATGCCGGCGGCGGCCACGTCGCACTTGCCCGCGGCCATGGCGGCGCCGCTCTTGATCACCGCGAAGTCGATGTCCACGATGTTCTGGGTCACGCCCAGCTTCTTCGCGGCGAGGTCGACGATGTCCACGTCGAACCCGACGATCTTGCCGCTGTCGTCCTTGAACTGGAACGGCTCGTACGGGATGTTCGTGCAGACCGTGAGCTTGCCGGGCTGGACGAGCTTCACGCCGCCGGCCGCGGAGGAGCTCGCACCGGTCGTGCTGCCGGAGGAGCCTCCGGTGTCGCTGCCACACGCGCTGAGGGCGAGAGCGGCGGTCAGGGCGAGCGCGCCGACAGCGTAGCCACGGCGGCCCTGGGGGCTGAGGGCCATGTACGGCCTCCTCGAAAGAGTTATGCCACGTAACTTGCGTTTTGTGCAGTTTAAATGGGGTTTAGCAGCGGTCCGTCATCCTGCGTTTAACGATGCGTCAACGGAACGGCGTCGGCTCCGACACCATCGACCATCTCACCATGTGGCACTATGGGGAGACGGGTGACCCCCGTAACCCCTCAGAGACGACCGACGAGGGGAGCCCGGCAGCTACCGAAGCCGGCCCACTCGCGCTCGTACGCCGATGGTTTCGTCCGTTCCGATGAATACTGGGGTCGCTGTGTCTGCCACACCCGCTTCTGCTTCCGTCGAATCGCTCGACCTCGATCCGGCCTTCGCGCTCCACCGCGGGGGCAAGCTGGAGGTCCGCTCGACCATTCCCGTCCGCGACGCCGACGACCTGTCACTCGCCTACACGCCCGGCGTCGCCCGGGTCTGCACCGCCATCGCCGAGACGCCTTCGCTGGTCAACGACTACACCTGGGTCTCCAACGTGGTCGCCGTCGTCACCGACGGCACCGCCGTGCTCGGCCTGGGCGACATCGGGCCGTCGGCCGCCATGCCGGTCATGGAGGGCAAGGCGTTGCTGTTCAAGGAGTTCGGCAACGTCGACGCCGTCCCGATCTGCCTCGACTGCACCGACGTCGACGCGCTCGTCGAGACCGTGGTGCGTCTCGCGCCGTCGTTCGGCGGCGTCAACCTGGAGGACATCAGCGCCCCGCGCTGCTTCGAGGTCGAAGACCGCCTGCGCGACCTGCTCGACATCCCGGTCTTCCACGACGACCAGCACGGCACCGCCATCGTCGCGCTGGCCGCCCTGCAGAACGCGGCCCGCCTGACCGGCCGCACGCTCGGCGACCTGCGCGCCGTCGTGGCCGGCGCGGGCGCCTCCGGCGTCGCCGTCACCCGCATCCTGCTGGGCGCCGGCATCGGCGACATCGCGGTCGCCGACTCCAAGGGCATGATCTACGAGGGCCGCGAAGGGCTCAACCCGGTCAAGCAGGCCCTGGCCCGCGACACCAACCGGGCCGGCCACACCGGCTCCACCGAGGAGGCCCTGGCGGGCGCCGACGTCTTCCTCGGCCTGTCCGGCTCGACCGTCTCCGAGGCGGCCATCGCGTCGATGGCCCCCGACGCCATCGTCTTCGCCCTGTCCAACCCCACCCCGGAGGTCCACCCGGAGGTGGCCGCCAGGCACGCCAGGGTGGTCGCCACCGGGCGCTCCGACTTTCCCAACCAGATCAACAACGTCCTGGCCTTCCCCGGGGTCTTCCGGGGCGCGCTCGACGTGCGGGCCACGACCATCACCGAGAACATGAAGGTGGCCGCCGCTCAGGCGCTGGCCGCCGTCGTCGGCGACGACCTCTCGGCCACGTACGTCATCCCGAGCCCGTTCGACCCGCGCGTGGCCCCGGCCGTGACCGCCGCCGTGGCCGCCCAGGCCCGCGCCGACGGCGTCGCCCGCGCCTGATCCACACTGTTGCGAACGGGGGCCGATCGGCCCCCGTTCGCCGCTTTTTCGCGCTTCCTCGCAGGTCGGAGGGCATTGCTGTTTCCCGGCCGCGGCGTGGGTAGGTGAGTTCCCCGTCCAGGGGAACCGGATGCGGATCCGGATCCCGAGCAGGGCTGGCGGAGGGATTGCGATGGAGTTCGCGTGACCTTGGGGAACCGCCGGAAAGCCTTTACACAACGTGCTATAACAATAGCGCTCTGTAAGGATGTGGGCGCCGACTCCTGTGACGAGGAGAGCGATGGAACGCGAGCCTAATCGATTGCTGCAGCAGCTCATCGCGGAGGCAGGTTTCTCCCACAAGGGATTGGCCCGGCGCCTCAACGATCTCGGAGCCGCGCGCGGCACGCCGGGCCTCAAGTACGACCACAGCTCGGTGCTGCGGTGGATCGGCGGCCAGAAACCACGGGATCCCGTCCCGTGCCTGCTCACGGAGATCTTCGCGTTGCGGCTCGGCCGCCCGGTGAGCTCGGAGGATCTGGGCATGCCGACCAACATCACGCCCCTCGACCTCGGTCAGGAGTTCACCCACACGTGGCAGGAGGGGGTCGCGACCGTGACGGCGTTGTGGCGGGCCGACGTAGAGAGACGGAGGTTTCTGATCGACTCCACCTTCGCGATCGGAGCAGGCTCCGTCGGAGCCATACGGTGGCTGACGGCGCCCGCCGACGGGCGTCCCAGCGGCACCGGGGCACGCCGGGTGGGCCGGGCGGACATCGCCGCGATCCACGAGGTGACCCGGTCCTTCGGCGAGCTCGACAACCGCTTCGGCAGCGGCCGGGTGCGCTCGTCCGTCGTGAAGTACCTCGACACCGCCGTCTCCCCCCTGCTCAAGGACGGCAGCTACGGCGAGTCCACCGGCAAGCAGCTCGCCGCCGCGGCCGCCGAGCTGACCCGCCTGGCCGGCTGGATGGCCTACGACATGGAGCAGCACGGCCTGGCCCAGCGCTATCTCATCCAGGCCCTCCGCCTGGCCAGGGGCGCCGACGACCACACCCTGGGCGGCGAGATCCTGGCCGGCATGGCCCACCAGGCCATCTACATGGGCCAGCCCGCCCACGCGCTCGACCTCGCCAGGGCCGCCCAGCTCGCGGCCCGGCGGGCCGGCGTCCAGACCCTGCTGGCCTCCGCCCAGGTCCTGGAGGCCCACGCGCACGCGGGTCTCGGCGACCCCAGGTCCTGCGGCGCCTCCCTGCACCAGGCCGAGCTGGCCTTCGACGCCCGCAGGCCCACCGAGGAGCCGCGCTGGCTCAGCTACTTCGACGAGGCCTACCTGTCGGCCAAGTTCGCCCACTGCTTCCGCGACCTGGGGGAGGGGGAGCGCACCGTGCGGCTGGCGCGGCGCTCCCTCGACATGGACACCCGGTACGTCCGGGGGCGCATGTTCAACCTGTCGCTGCTGGCGGCCGGGCTGCTGGAGTGCGGCGAGCTCGACGAGGCGTGCCAGGCGGCGGGGAGCGCGCTCTCGCTGGCGGGGGAGCTGCAGTCGGCGCGGTCCCGGTCGTACGCGGCGGATCTGCGGCGGCGGCTGGAGCCCTTCAAGAACGAGCGGGCCGTGATGGCGTTGCGGGAGCGTACGCGCGAGCTGACGTCCGTGTGATGCCCCGGGCCGCCTTTCCTGGCGGTCCGGGGCATCGCTGCGCTACTTGAGGAGTTCGCCGTTCGGGCCGACGATGCTCTTGGTCTCGGCGTAGTTGGCCTTGTTGTAGACGTCGGCCACCTCGCCGTCGAAGTAGGCGGAGCTGATGTAGTCGATCCGGTCGTTGCCGTCCTGGTCGTGGAACATGCTCGTCACGCCGTTGACGTAGCCGGTGCGCTTGCCGTTGTCGTACTTCATGAGCCAGGGGCCGCCGTCGGCGCCGCCGGTCATGGAGCACTTGAGCACCTGGTGCTCCTCCACCCGGAAGGTGTTGACCTGGTACGTCTTCGTGCCGGTCTTGCCGGAGCACCACTTGGGGGTCACGCCGGTGTAGGGCTTGTCGCCGTCGGGGTGCGGGTCGCCGGGGTAGCCGAAGACGGTGACCTTCTGGCCGCGCGGCTGGTTCCACGCGAAGCCCTGACCGCCGACCACGTCACCGAGCCGGCCCATGTCCTTGGCCATGCCCATGAAGTAGTGGTCGCGGAAGTAGCGGACCGTCTTGCCCGCCTTGACCCATTGCTTGAGGTAGTAGTGCGTCTCGAACCAGCCGGTCTCGGTGCCGTTGGCGTCCTTGGTGACGTCGAGCTTGCCGAGGACCTTGCCGTCGGCCTTGTCGGCCACGAGCTTCTTGTAGGTCTCCTGGCTGATGGGCGTGGGGCCGACCTTCTCGTACTGCTCGCCGTTCTTGTCGTCCCGGGTGCCCGCCGGAGCCTTCGCGTAGTCGGCCTCGGTGACCTCGACCCTGGTCAGGGCCTTCTCGCCCTTGTAGTCGTGGCCCACCTTGTCCGGGGTGACGTCGAAGTCCTTCGACCAGTACGGTCCCGCCGAGCCGTACTTCTCCCGGCCGGTGTCGTACTCGTCCTTCTTGACCTCTTCCTGGTCGATCCACTTGTCCCCGCCCCAGGCGGTGAACTCGCTCTTGGTGACCTCTTTGCTGCCGGTCAAAGAGAAGCCGTTGTGCACCGCGACGAAGGCGAAGTCGCCGTCGTAGTCGTCGTAGGTGTCGAGGTCGTAGGCCGTGAAGGCGTAGGCGCCGACGTAGACGCCCCAGGGAGCCTTGCCCTGGTAGTAGCCGGGAACGAAGATCCACTTGGCGTAGACGTCCTTGCCCGTCTCGTACACGCAGTGGCCGGCGGTCGCCACGAGGTTGCGGTAGCGGGCCTGGACGGAGGTGGCCGAGCACCAGCGGTGGCGGCCGGCGCTGTCGACGAAGAACACCTTGCCGATGGTCTTGGGCAGGTTGACGTTCTTGCTCGCGCTGGGCTTCGGCGCGCTCGTGGCAGCGGTCAGGCCGGGCTTGCCGTCGGGGGCGCCGTCCTTGCTCTGCGTGGCGACCAGCTTGGAGACGTCCTTGGCGTCCCAGTGGTACTGCGTCGCCTTGCGCAGGGCCGCGCCGTTCGCGCCCAGCCAGAACTTGGCGGTGCTGTACGCGTCGGCGGGCTTCGGCATGAGGTTGTCGCTGACCCAGCTGGGGACGGCGCTGGAGGGGTGGGCAAGCAGGGCGGCGCTCAAGCCGGCGGCGGCGAGGGGGATGAGCAGGCGCTTCAAGGGAGGCTCCACGAAGTTGTCAAGAATGGCGTAAAGACACTATCGGCCCTTTAGTCACTCTGGTAAGGGTTACTGTCTCTTTCGCCAGAAAAGGCCGAAGGGCCCGGCAGATGCCGAGCCCTTCGGGTGAAGCTAGGTTGAGCGGAGGTTTGGACCCTCAGCCCGTGATCATCCCAAGGATTAGCTGTCAGCCTTGGGGATGATGCTGCCCGACCACACGTTCGCCGCGGCGGCGTAGACCGAGTTGGTCTCACCGTCGAAGTACGGGGAGGACATGTAGTCCCAGCGGTCGTTGTTGTCCGTGTCGTACAGAACGCTGGTCACGCCGTTGACGTAGCCCATGCGCTTGGCGTTGCTGTACTTGAGGAGCCACGGGGCGCCGTTGTAGCCGCCAGTGACGGCGCACTTCAGCGAGATGTGCTCTTCGATCTTCAGGCTCGGGACCTTGGTGGCCTTCGCACCGGTCTTGCCGTAGCACCACTTCGGCGTAACGCCGGAGTAGGGCTTCGAGCCGTCGGGGTGCTTGGCGTAGGGGTAGCCGAAGGTACGGACGTACTTACCGGTGGGCTGGTTCCACGCGAAGCCCTGACCGCCGACGTTGTCACCGAGGCGACCGACGTCCTTGATCTCGTGCTCCGAGACGAAGTAGCTACGCAGGAAGAACTTGACCGACGTCTTCTTGTACCACTGGTTGAGGTAGAAGCGCGCCACGTAGTAGCCGTCGTTCACCGCGTAGGTGTCGCGGCCAAGGGTGAGGGTGTCACCCTTCTTGTAGCCCTGCGCGTTCGGCTCCTTGCCCGCAGCCTTGTCGGCAACGAAGGCCGCGTACTCCGACTCAGTGACGGGCTTGATGTCAAGGCCGTAGTAAGTCTTGCTGCCGCGGTCCGCGCCACCACGCTGCAGGTGCGGGTGCGAAGACGTGGTGATCGTCGTCTTCTTGTTGTAGGCGCGGTCGCCGTTCTTCTGGAAAGCCTCGTTCTCGCTCTGCGGGTCCGAAGCAGCAGTCCAGCCGGCGAGGTTGGTCTCGTCAGCGGAGAGTTCCTTCTGGGCCGCGGGGTAGTCGTTGCCGACCTTGTCCGCAGTCTTCTCGGAGCTCTTGTAGACGACCGGCCCAGCCTTCGGGTCCGAGGCGGGCTCGGCCTTGCCGTACTTGGCCTCGAGGCCCGCAACGTCCTCGGCCTTGACCTCTTCGTCCTCGAAGTACGTCTTGCCCGGGTGCTTCAGGTACTCGGCCTTGGTCACCTTGGTGGACTTGTTCAGCACGCCGCCGACACCGTTGTAGACGGTGACGAACGCGTAGTCGCGGTCGAAGTCCTCGTAGTTCGAGAAGTCGTAGTGCGTGAAGGCCTGCTTGCCCACGTAGATGCCCCAGGGAGCCTTGCCCTGGTAGTAACCCGGGACGAACACCCAGCGGGACACGACCTCGTCGTTGGCGGCGATGTCGTACACGCAGTGACCAGCCGTCGCAACCAGGTTGCGGTAGTTCGACTGGATCGAGGTGCCGGAGCACCAGTACAGCTTGCCGTCGCGGCCCTCGAAGAACACCTTGCCGATGGACTTCGGCAGGTTCACGTTCTGCGACTTGACCGTGGTGGTCTTCTCGGCGCCGATCGGCGGGGTGGAGCCGGGCTTGCCGTCAGCGACGTACCCGCCCTTCTGCACGATCTTCTTGACGTCCTTGTTGTCCCAGTAGTAGGCCGTGGCCTGCCGCAGGGCAGCGTTGTCGGACTTGGTCCAGAAGTCCAGGATCTCGGCGGCCTTCTGCTGGCTGGCAGCCAGAGCGGCGTTGTCGACGTCCGGGTCGGCCTGGGCGGCACCGGCGAGACCGGCGGCCAGCAGACCGGTGGCCAGAATGGCGCCACCGGCGGGGAGGAGGATGCGCTTCAAGGTAACTCCTTGCGCTGTCGTGGAACGCTTCTTGCGTCCCATGCGTCAGTAAAGGGATAGCCAGGAACATACAGTGTCGATCTTGAGATCCGGTAGCCGCTTTGAGAGGAAAAGATGCGACAAGCCGGGCGTTATCGTTCTGTGATGTTTAGGCTGATGTTGCGCAGGAGTTGAATGAAGTCGGGCTTGAGACTGTTTGCCCTGATCAACATAAAGAAGGTGTGAGGAGGGCGGGCGGGCTCGCCGATCGCGCGCGATCCGGTCCGCTTGGGCGATGTGACGCAGATCACATTAGGTTGATGGCACCGATTCGGCGTCGCGTGCGTCCAACCGCCTTCACTTTCCGGGCCGGAAAGGCTGAAGGGCCCGGCGGATGCCAGGCCCTTCAGTTGCTAACGGTTCTCACGAACGGTCAGAGCCGGTCGTTGGGAGAGCCGCCCTTAGACGATCTTGCCGGACCAAACGTTGGCAGCGGCCTTGTAGACGACGTTCGTCTCACCGTCGAAGTACGGCGATGAGATGTAGTCCACGCGGTTGTTGCCGTCCTGGTCGTTGAAGGTGCTGGTGACACCGTTCACGTAACCGAGGCGCTTGGAGTTGCTGTACTTGAGGAGCCAAGGACCACCGTCGGCGCCCTCGGTCATGGCGCACTTGAGCGCCACGTGCTCCTCGATCTTCTTGGCGGCCGAACCGACCAGCTTCTTGGTGGTCTTGCCGTAGCACCACTTCGGCGTGACGCCGGTGTAGTTCTTGTGGCCGTCGGGGTGCGGCGCGGCCGGGTAGCCGAACACGCGGACGTCCTTGCCGGTGGGCTGGTTCCACGCGAAGCCCTGGCCACCGACGTTGTCGCCGAGGCGACCGTAGTCCTTGCCCGAGATGTCGACGACGTAGTAGTCCTCGACCCAGTACTTGATCTGAGCGGTGGTCTTGATCCACTTCTTGATGAAGAACTGCTGCTTGTACCAAGCGATCTCGGTCTTGCCGTCCTTGCCGAGCTCGGCACGGACCTCACCGAGGAACTTGCCGTCAGCCTTGGCGGACTTGAGCGACTCGTAGTCCTCCTTGCTGACGGGGACCTCGTTGCTCAGACGCTCGAACTTGTCGCCGTTGTCCCAGCCGGTGCCGGCCGCGGTGTACTGCGACTTGTAAACCTCGGCGCCGGTGAGCTGGACACCCTTGGTGGGGCCCTCGCCCTTGATGTAGGCGTCGATGTTCTTGTCGGTCACGTCACCCGGCTTGGCGACGGTCTCGACCTTGGGGTCGACAGCCTTCGACTTGAAGGGGCCGTCCTGGCCGTACTTCTCGAAGCCGGCGTCGAACTCTTCCTTGGTGATCGTCTTCTCTTCGACGTAGCCGATGCCGCCCTTGGCGACGTGCGACTTGTACTCGCTCGGCGTGACCTTGGTGGTCTTGCCGCTGAGGGAGACGCCGTTGTACACGGTGACGAACGCGTAGTCGCGGTCGTAGTCCTCGTACACGTCGAAGTCGTAGTGGGTGAAGGCCTGCTTGCCCACGTAGATGCCCCACGGAGCCTTGCCCTGGTAGTAACCGGGGACGAAGACCCACTTGGACAGGACGTCGGCGTTGGCGCCGGTGTCGTAGACGCAGTGACCGGCCGTGGCGACCAGGTTGCGGTACTTCGACTGGATCGAAGTGGCGGAGCACCACTTCTTCTCGCCCTTGCCGTTGACGAAGAACACCTTGCCGATGGTCCGCGGCATGTTGACGTTCTGCGTCTTGGCGGTGGTCTTCTTCTCCTCACCAATCGGGGCGGTGGACCCCGGCTTGGTGTCGGCGCTGTAGCCGCCCTTGCTCTGCAGCTTGGCGACGTCCGCCTTGTCCCAGACGTTGGACTCGGTGGCGGCCTTGAGGGCGGCACCGTTGTTCTCGGCCCAGAACTGGGCGATGGCCTTCGCGTTGGCCGCGCTCGCCGCCATCGCGTCGGTGGAGACGTCGCTGTCGGCCGAGGCCGTGCCGGCGAGGCCGGCGGCCAGGAGGCCGGTAGCCAGGATGGCGCCACCGGCGGGGATGAGGATGCGCTTCAAGGGAACTGCTCCTTGCTCTGTCGTGGGTCGCAACATGCGTCCCATGCGTCAGTAAAGGGATAGCAAGGAACATAGCCAGTGATCTCCGCAGGTGAAAGCCGTTCTGACGCGATCGGTAAGCGCCGTTTCCGCCGTTACCGTGCTGTTATCTGTCAGAGGCTTTAGCGTGACGTTACCGGAAGGTGATGTTTTCGCTGGCCCTGTAGGGAATTTGACCATTGGAACGAAAGTTCCGTTAGTGGCCTGTCGCTCTCTGTGACCGGTTGAATGTGACTCAGATCACAGGAACCAGATTTAGGGCTCATCCGTCTAAATCGGTCCATCGTTCACAGGTGATCTTCAGGTTCGCGTCGGGAGCCCTCAGGATTCGACAATCTGGCCGATTTCGCAGGGGGTGTGGGGGCAACCTGACCGCTCGGTCCGTGTGCCTTTTGTGCCTTTTGTCGGTATTGGGCATGGCAAGGCGCCGCCGGGATCTCCGGCGGTGCGTCTTCAAGGGGGAGCTCGTCCCTAGGCGGCCCCGCGTTCGCGGGGTGTCAGGGGAGAAGGAGGGGGCGAACCGTCTGCCAGGAGGCTTCGTCGGCGGCGGCGAGCAGGCCGGCCTTGGGGATCGACGGGCTGTACGGGGTGCCGTCGAGGTGGCGGGTGGTTCCGCCGGCTTCCGTCAGCAGCAGGACGCCCGGCGCGTGGTCCCAGGGCAGCGTGCGGTGGAAGAGGAGGAAGTCCTGGTCGCCGTTCAGGAGGCGGGGGTAGTCCACGCCGGCGCACTTCGTGCCTGGCGTGAGGGCGGCGAAGCGGTGGGCGGCTGAGCTGACGTGGGCCTTGGTGGCGTCGTCCAGGAAGCGGGTGAGGGCGGCGCCGCGGAGGTGGGCGGGGTCGGCGGGAGCGGGGACGCGGTGGACGGGGATGCCGTTGCGCCAGGTTCCGGAGCCGAGCTCGGCGACGTAGACGTCGTCCTCGGCCGGGCGCACGACCCAGGACGCGACCGTCTCGCCGGACCGGACCAGGGCCGCCATCACCGCGTACTCGGGGCGGCCGGCGACGAAGTTGGCCGTGCCGTCCAGGGGGTCGACGAGCCAGGCCGTCGGGGCGTCCTGGAGGGCGGAGAGGAGCGCGGGGTCGGCGGCGGTCGCCTCCTCGCCGACGACGGGGGCGTCCAGGAGGTCGCGGAGGCGGCGGCTGATCAGGTCTTCGGCCTCGTGGTCGGCCACGGTGACCACTTCGCCCGGCGTCTTCTCGGAGACGTCACCGGCGGCGAGGGCGCGGAATCGGGGGAGGATCGCGATCTCGGCGGTCTCGCGAAGGATCTCGGTCACCGCGTCGATCAGCATGGGTGTCATGTTAGACATCGGGCCCTTACGTCACTGAAGAGGGGTTTGTCGGTAAGGGCGGTGGATCGGGCATGGGTGGGAGATGTGTCGGTTCGGGCAGCAGATCACGCCGATCGTGATGAATCGTCCGCGCTGGAGCCATTCGCCCCACTGCACGTCGATGCCTCGGGGGAGCAGGTCGAGGGCCGTCGCAAGCCGTTCCTCAAGGGGAATCCGCTCGGGCGGGTGGAGTTGGTCATGCGTCTTTCCGTACTCGGCCGCCATCCACCTGGTCGCCGGTTCCGGTTCCTCGAACGTGGCCGCGATGCGCGCCGCCGGTTTCGCCAGCCAGTCGCCCGTGCGCATCGGAGGGAGCGTCGAGGTGGGGAAATCGGGGGAGCTTGGACGGCGTTCGGCCTCGTTCCCGCGGTCGGCGCCGGAGCCGGTCCACAGGTAGGCGTGCCAGTGCATGGGTGCTCCCCTACGGTCGGCGGGCCGGCCCCCCCCCGGGCCGCCGGGGGGGGGCGGGCGGGGCGGGGGTTGGGGTGGTGGTGGGGATGCCCGGGGCGCGAAGCAAGGTAACGGTGGAG
>NZ_JBEYTJ010000007.1:53385-167008 GCF_040642995.1 Nonomuraea sp. NPDC047529
GCGCCCGCGCCCCCGTCGTGGGGGCCCGCGCGTTGGGTCCCCCCCCCCGGGGGCGGGCCCGGCCCCGGCGGGCCCCCCCGGGGGGGCCCGGCCCGTCTCGGGTCTTGGCTAGATGGTGGCGATCCCGGCGGCGCGAAGCTCGGTACCGGTGAAGCGGAGCGTCCCGGCGTCCGGGTTCTTCGAGTCACGGAGCGCGTAGGCGTCCTCGATGCCGGGAATCGGGGCGATCAGGACGCAGGTCTCCAAGTGCTCTTCCTGTTGATTGCCGCCGCACAGTTGGGTGAAGGGCACGCCGTCGAGGCTGCCGCCATACAGGTCGGTCATGCTGCTTCCTTTCGTCAGGGCCGTCGGGGCGAGGAGGGACACGCTCATGGAGCTCGTCGTCATCGCGGCCCGCGGGGGAGCGGTCGAGGATACAAGCAGTAGACATGATAAGACCTCTCCATACCTTGGAGGAGGTAGTCGCTCGTACTCGTAGGTTCCCCGCCCATTAGCGTTTCCGCATGGCCTTGCAGGATAAAAGTGACCGCATCGATCACGTCGGGCCAGACCTGGTGTGGCGGCAGCTCGCCGAGGACGTCGAGAGCGACATCGCCGCCGGGGTGCTCGCTCCGAACGCCAAGATGCCGACCGAGTTGGAGCTGGCGAGCCAGTATGGCGTCAGTCGAGTGACCGTTCGGCGCGCGGTCAAGGATCTGGCGGAGCGCGGCCTGCTGGTCGTCGTCCATGGGCGGGGGACGTTCGTGTCCCGCGCCTCCGCGCCTGGGGCGCCGGGTACAAGCGCTTGACTTGATGCTCTTGCGGGCGCAGGCATTCTGGGCGCCCATGCGCCGGTGTCGGCGTCGGCGGGTGACCGCGTCACCGTCCGCTGGTCATGGGCCCGGCCCTGCGTCCGGGGCGGACGGCCGGGTCGTTCTCTTCGGCGGCGTCCGGGAGAGCCCTGTGGCTTTGTCCGTGGTCACCAGCTGCGGACGCGGGGGCGGCGGCGCATACGTTCCAGCATCGCTTCGTTGAAGGCGGCGGACACGGAATCGAACTCGCCGTTCTCGACCGCCCGGTCGACGTACGCCTTGACGTGAGGGTCGAGGGTGATCGTGACCTCTGGGCCCGGCAAGGCGGGAGCGGTGGTGGTCTCGCGGTGATCCTCGGTCATACCGACATCTTGCGCCACAAGCGCCGGCGAATCACGTCCCGAAGCGCTTCCGATTCGAGAGGTGGCGCAAGGGCCTGAGCATGTGGGCGCGGCGCGCCCTCTTCGGTGAGGGGGGATTGGTGTGGACACAAGTGAGGGCCCCGGCGGCAAGGAGCAACGCCGGGACCCTCTTTCCCCTGGTGAGGGCTTACTTGTACAGCTCGCCGTTCGGGCCCACGATCTTCCCCGACGGGAAGTTGGTGGCTGCCTTGTAAACGGCCGCCGTCTCACCGTCGAAGTAAGGCGACGTGATGTAGTCGATGCGGTCGTTGCCGTCCTGGTCCGCGAAGGTGCTGGTGACACCGTTCACGTAGCCGAGGCGCTTGGCGTTGTTGTAGTTGAGCAGCCACGGCCCACCGTCGTACCCGGGGGTGACGGCGCACTTCAGGCCGACGTGCTCCTCGATCTTGAGCCAGGACGCGCCCACGGTCTTGGCCGTGGTCTTGCCGTAGCAGTTCTTCGGCGTCACACCGCTGTACGGCTTGTTGCCGTCGGGGTGCGGGGCCGCCGGGTAGCCGAAGGTGCGGACGAACTTGCCCGTCGGCTGGTTCCAGGCGAAGCCCTGGCCGCCCACGGCGTCGCCGAGCCGGCCGGCGTCCTTGGACAGCAGGATGTAGTAGTGGCCGCCCCAGGAGCGCTTCGGGCCGCTGAAGCTGTCGTAGTCCTTGCGGTCCACCTGCTTCACGCCGTCGAACTGGATGCCGTTGTAGACGGTCACGAACGCGTAGTCGCGGTCGTAGTCCTCGTAGTTGTCGAAGTCGTAGTGGGTGAAGGCCTGCTTGCCCACGTAGATGCCCCACGGAGCCTTGCCCTGGTAGTAGCCGGGGACGAAGACCCAGTTGGACAGCGTGTCGCTGTTGCTGTCCGTGTCGTACACGCAGTGGCCGGCGGTCGCCACCAGGTTGCGGTTGCCCGACTGGATGGACGTGGCCGAGCACCAGCGGAACTTGCCGGAGCCGTCGACGAAGAAGACCTTGCCGATGCTCTTGGGGAGGTTCACGTTCTGGGAGGCGCCGGCCTTCTGGGCGCCGGTGGGCGCGGTCATGCCGGGACGGCCGTCGGGGTCGTAGCCGCCCTTGGAGACGACCTTCCGCACTTCCTTGGAGTCCCAGGTGTACTGGGTGGCCTGGCGGAGCGCGGCGCCGTTCGAGGCGATCCAGAAGGAGGCGATCGAGGCGGCCTGCGAGTTGCTGCCGGCCATCGGGTCGTTGGAGACGTCGCCGTCGGCCTGGGCGGTGGCGGAGAGCCCGGCGGCGAGGAGACCGGTCGCCAGGACCGCGCCGCCGACGGGGAGGAGGATTCGCTTCAAGGTATCTCCAGGTTGCGCTGACAGGAGGCGCCTCTTGCACCCCATAACTCAGCAAACGGACGACCCGGAACCTATAACGCTGACAGTGCTTATGAAAATTTTAGGAAGATCGTGTCAGCGCTCCCAAGTGCCCCGTTACCGTGTCGAGATCAACGGATGGGCTGATCACCAGCAGTGATCACACCGTTTCATGTGACTTACGCCACATTTCCCGGTGTGGTGATCGCGGCGGCGCGTCGGTAGACCTCCGCGGTGGTCGTGTCGAAGTACGGCGACGACACCGCGTCGTAGGCCCCCTTGGCGTCCCTGTTCCAAGTCAGGCTGTTGACGCCGTTCAGGCTGCCGAGCCTGCGGGTGGCGTCGTAGTCGACCAGCCAGGGGCCGCCGCTGGCGCCGGGGCTGAAGTCGCACGGCTGCAGTCGCACGCCCTTCTGCAGGTCGAGCGCGGGGGCCACGGTCCAGTACGTGACGCCGCCCTGGCACGTCCGCAACGTCTTGCCGTCGAACGGGCGGGTGCCGTCGGGCTGCGCGCCGGCCGGGAAGCCGAAGGCGGCCACGGTGTAGGCGGCCGGCTTCTTGTTGATCTCCATACCCTGGGCGCCCACGTTGTCCTGGAGCCTGCCGACGTCCTTCATCGAGTACGTGCCGTCCTTGGCCTGCTCCCAGACGAACCCGCGGTGCACGGTCACGAAGGCGTAGTCGTAGTCGTAGTCGCCCTTGCCGGGCCAGTCCTCGTGCAGGCTGAGCGCGGCGCCCACGTAGATCCCGTCGGGCGTCTCGCCGTTGGGGCCGGGGTTGGGGACGAAGATCCAGTATTCGGCGGCCTTGGCCTGCCGGGAGTCGTACGCGCAGTGCCCGGCCGTGGCCACGACGCTGCGGTTTCTGGACGCGACCGCGCTGGCCGAGCACCAGTACTCCTTGGTGCCGAACCGGAAGAAGACCTTGCCCATGGTCTTGGCGGCGCCGCCCTGCCTGGGAAGCACGGGCACCACGTCCTGCGTCGCGGACGTCCGCCGCGCCGTCGTGGCGGGCGAGATCGGGCCGGAGACCGCGCCGGCCGAGGACGTCGGGGCGGCCTGGGCGCCCGGCGTGGCGGGGCTGTAGTTGTCGGCCTGCTTGAGCCGGTCGGGCCGCCAGTAGTCGGCGACCTTCCTCATGTCGGTGGCGGTCCTGGCCAGCGTGACGCCGAAGACCTTGCTGGCCGACGCGCTCGTCCACGCGCTCGCCGGCGCGGCGTTCGCGATCCCCGTGAAGGCAGGCAGCAGCAGCAGCGCGCCGCCCAGGGCGGCCGCTGCCAGTTGCCTGGCCCGGGAGATCATGAAATGCCTTTCTTAGGGTCGTAAGGGTGGATTTTTCCAGATCAACTGCCTGTATTGCAGCCCGGATAGAGATTCGTTACCTGATCAAGAGTGCACCGTGTGCGATAAGGACACCATCAGCCGATCCCTCCCGATACGTCTAAATGATCACGCGTGTCGGTCGTTGCCGCAGGTCAGAGGGGTGATAGAGGCTTCGCGTATGCACCGAATTCTCGCCATCGCCGCGCTTTCCTGTGTGGCATTCGCGGCCGCTCCAGTGGCGTACGCCACGACCGGTCCGTCCGATGTCCAGACGTCGCACAAGGACCAAAGGCTTTTCCGGATCAGTGTGGGAGATCGTCAGGGCGTGCTGCAGTGCACGCCTGGCCGGGTCGCCCCGGGGCAGGTCGCCGCCTGCGCCGCTCTCGAACAGGTGCACGGGAACCCGGCCAAGTTGACCGGCCGTCCGGGCGTCTCCTGCACCGCCGACTACGAGCCGGTGGACGTACGGGCGTGGGGCGTCTGGGACGGCGACCGCTACCGCTACTCGCAGACGTTCCCCAACGCCTGCGCGCTCGCCGTCGCCACGGGACCGGTCTTCCGCGTCTGAACCAGACCCCTGAAGGGGCCGTGGGACGCGAAACGGCGGGGGAGGGCCCCCGGATCCCGCCCGAGGAGGATCCGGGGCCTCGACCGACGGGCCGGATCGCGTCCTGTCGCCGGTCTGCGGGTGGGTCAGGAAAACGTCGAGAACGCTGATGAATGGCGCAACCCGTCGGCCAGGAAGGAACGAGAAAAAGCGGGCACCGGTTCGGTCCCGTTACGAAAAGAAGGCGTTCTCCCAGGTCAGAGTGGCGGTAATTAGCCTGCGGCAATACCGGTAACGCTGATTATCAAACGCCGACACTTATCAACCGAATGTTGTTCTGGTTGGATGTGCGCATGGATCCACGCACCCCTTGTCTCATCGGCATCGCCCAACGGACCATTCGCGATCAGCCCGGCCCCGAACCGCTCGACCTGTGGGAGTCGGTCGCCCGCGAGGCGGCCGAGGACGCCCGGCTCCCCCTCGGACGGCTCGACTCGATCCAGGTCGTGTACACCGACTCCTGGCAGTACGACTCCCCGACCGGGCGGCTGGCCGAGCGCCTGGGCGCCACCCCGCGCCACGAGTCCTACTCCAAGGTCAGCGGCACGGCTCCGCAGCTCCTCGTCGGCGAGGCCGCGGCCCGGATCGCAGCGGGCGAGCTGGACTGCGCACTGATCACCGGGGCCGAGGCGCTGGCCACCCGGCGGGCCTACCGGCAGGCGGGCGAGCACGTGCCGTGGAGCCATGCCGCCGACCCCAAGCCGCCCTACGGCTGGGAACGTCCGCCGCACCCCGCCGAGCTGGCGCACGAGCTGTTCCTGCCGGTGCACACGTACGCGATCATGGAGACCGCGCGGCGGGCGGCGGCCGGGATGACGGTCGAGGAGGAGATGCTCGACCGTGGACGGATGATGGCGCCGATGACCGAGGTGGCCGCGGCCAACCCGTACGCGTGGCGGCGGTCCGTGCGCACGCCCGAGGAACTGGTGAAGGGCAACAGGTTCGTCGGCTGGCCGTACACCAGGAACACCGTGGCCGTCATGGAGGTCGACCAGGCGGCGGCCGTCGTCCTGGCCTCCGCGGAGCTGGCCGACCGCCTCGGGGTGCCGGACGAGCGGCGGGTCCACCTGCGCGGCTGGGCGTACGCGGAGGACACCTGGGAGGTGGCGGCCCGGCCCGCGCTCGGCTCCTCGCAGGCGATCGGGGCCGCCGCGGAGGCCGCCTTCCGCCGCGCCGGGCTCGGCCTCGGCGACATGGACGCCCTCGACCTGTACAGCTGCTTCGCCGTCGCGCTGCGGCAGGCGTGCGACGCGATCGGGCTCGACCCGTTCGACCGGCGCGGCCTGACGGTCACCGGCGGCCTGCCGTACGCCGGCGGCCCGTCCAGCGACTACGTGCTGCACTCGACGGCCACGATGGCCGGGCTGCTGCGCGCGCGGCCGGGGCACGGGCTGGTGACCGGCGTGGGGATGCACCTGACGAAGCACACGTACGCGGTGTGGTCCAGCGAGCCGGGAGGGCTCCTGGGGGACGCCACGCCGGTGTTCACGGCGTCCGGGGTGCCGGTGGTGGACGCGTACGCCGGCCCTGCCGCCGTGGCCGGGTACACGGTCGCGCACGGCCGGGACGGCGGGCCGGAGAAGGGCATCCTCGTCGTGGACCTGCCGGACGGCGGGCGGGCGCACGCGCACGTGCTGGAGCCGGAGCTGCTGGCCGACGCCATGTCCAGGGAGCTGGTGGGGCAGCGGGTCGAGCTGGTCACCGACGGCAGGCTCAACATCGCCACCTGGTGAGCCCGGGAGGTTGTGAAGTTGTGACCTCGGACGGCGACTTCGCCGGGTCCGAGGGCTTGCGCGGGTGGAGGTCGCTCAACTGAACTGGGAGTGAAGGGCGCAACCCGCACTAACCCGGCGAGGCACGTCGTGTCCGACCAGTTCGACGTCATCGAGGCAGGTGGGCGTGGCCGCCGCCGATGGATCGGGCTGGCGTCGGTAGTGGCCCTGCTGGTGATCCCGGCCGTCAGCCTGCTGCTCAGCCGCGACCCGCAGCCGCCGCCGGCGCCGTCCGCCACCGCGCCCATCCGGTCCCTCACGACGATCGACAACGGCCCCAGCACCTTGCGGATCCCGGCCAGGACCAAGGGACGGGACGAGATCATCGACGTCGTCTTCCCCGACGGGCTGAAGGCCGAGGTGCGCTATCCGGCCGACCTCGACCTCAACGAGCTGGGGGTGCGGCCGTTCCAGGGGGCGTGGATAGACGGGCAGTTCCGGCAGTTCGGCGTGCCGTACAACGGGGTCGCCGAGGTGACCGGCGGCGGCCGGCCGATCAGGAGCTACGGCCCCGGCGTCACCCTGTGGCCGCGTCAGCCCGGCGGGGGGAGCGGGCAGGTGCTGCTGTTCTCGTTCGGACGGTGGCGGGTGGCGATGCAGGACCGGGGCGAGGGGCTGACCTTCGACCAGCGCACGGCCCTGGCGCGGGAGCTGCGCGGGAAGGTGACCAGGGACGGCTACCTCGTGCTGTCGGGCAAGGGGTCGGTGCGGCTGGCCGGGCCGGGGGCCACGGTGCAGGGGGATCCGGCCGGGCCGCAGCTCTGGTTCGGCGGGGGAGTGCGGGAGATGGTCGTGCTGGTGCCCACGCCCGACTGCGCGGAGAAGGCCCGGCTGCCGAAGGTGATCGAGGGGCGCGGGCGTCCGGGCGAGTGGACGTGCCGGGGGGACGTGGAGGTCGCCGTCGCCGGCTCCGAGGACTTCAGACGCCGCGCCCTGGCGGGGATCCGGGTGAAGGTCGGGCGGTGACAGGCGGGCCAGGGGGTCCGGGTGAAGGTCGAACGCCGGCAAGGCGTCGCGCGGCGGGGCGGTGCCGTGGGTGGCGGTGGGCCGGTTAGTAAGGTGCGGCCATGTTCGCCGTAACCGCCACACAGACCGATCCCGACAATCCGCTCGCCGGGCTGACGCTCGGTGAGCACCCCGACCCCGAGGCGCCCGACGGCTGGACGACCGTCTCCGTACGCGCCGCCGCCCTCAACCACCACGACCTGTGGACGCTCAAGGGCGTGGGCATCAGGAAGGACCGCCTGCCGATCGTGCTCGGCTGCGACGCCGCCGGCGTGGACGAGGACGGCAACGACGTCATCGTGCACGCGGTCATCGGCACGGGCGCGGACGAGACGCTCGACCCCAGGCGCTCCCTGCTGTCGGAGGTGTACGACGGGACGTTCGCCGAGCGGGTGGCCGTGCCGCGGCGCAACCTCGTGCCCAAGCCGGCCGCGCTCAGCTTCGAGGAGGCCGCCTGCCTGCCGACGGCCTGGCTGACCGCCTACCGCATGCTGTTCGACAAGGCGGGGCTCGAACCGGGCTCGACCGTGCTGGTGCAGGGGGCCGGCGGCGGCGTCGCCACCGCGCTCGTCGCGCTCGGCCGGGCGGGCGGCTTCCGGGTCTGGGCGACCAGCCGCTCGGAGGAGAAGCGTGAGCGGGCCCGCGAACTCGGCGCCGACCAGGTCTTCGAGACCGGCGCGCGGCTGCCCGAGCGGGTGGACGCGGTCATGGAGACCGTCGGCCAGGCCACCTGGGACCATTCGCTCAAGTCGCTCAGGCCGGGCGGCCGCATCGTGGTCTCCGGGGCCACCAGCGGCGCGGTCCCGCCCGCCGACCTCAACCGTGTCTTCTTCCTGCAGCTCTCGGTGGTCGGCACCACCATGGGCACGCGCGACCAGCTCCAGCGGCTGGCGGTGTTCCTGGAGCAGACCGGCGTGCGGCCGGTGATCGACCGCACGCTGCCGATGGCCGAGGCCCGCGACGGCTTCGCCGCCATGGCCGAAGGGGAGATCTTCGGAAAGATCGTCTTTACCGGCTGAATAAGTGAAGGGTTACTTGTCCGCCTTCCGGGTGATACACGAAGAATGAGGCCGTATCACCCTGGAGGCGTCACCATGGACGTGGAGCCGTTCGGCCCGGGTTCGATGCACTGGGAGACCGCGGGCGAATACCGCAACCTGCTCGTGGCCGGCAGCGCGCTGGTCCTGCAGACCATGCATCCGGCGGTCGGCGCGGCCGTGGCGCAGCACTCGACGTACAAGGACGACCCGTGGGGGCGGCTCAACCGCACGCTCGCCTCCGTCCAGAAGTGGGTCTACGGCGGGGAGGGCGGCCTGGCCGAGGGGCGGCGGCTGCGCGAGCTGCACCGGTCCATCAGCGGCGTGGACGAGCACGGCCGCGCCTACCACGCCCTGAACGGCGAGGCGTGGGCCTGGGTGCACCTGTCGCTGTTCGAGCGGTTCGTCACGCTCAACCGCTACTTCGGCACCCCGTACACCGAGGAGCAGCAACGCCGCATGTACGCCGAGTCGCGCCGGCTCGGCGCGATCCTGCACGTGCCGGAGCGGGAGATGCCGGCGGATCTGGAGGCGTTCTGGCGCTACTTCGACATGATGATCGCCGAGCGGCTGGAGCCGCACCCGACCGCGCTGGAGGTGCTCGCCGTGATGCGCGGCACGCCCGCCCCGCCCGGCCTGCCGAGGCCGCTGCGCCGCCTGTGGACGCCGGTGGGGCTGGGGTCGGGGGAGTTCAACCACTTCGTCACCGTCGGCACCCTGCCGCCGGCCGCCCGCAGGAAGCTCGGCCTGCGCTGGACGGCCCGGGACGAGCGGCGGCTGCGGCACCTCGGGCACGCGGTGGCGATGCTGACCGCGCGCCTGCCCGAGCGGTTGCGCTACATGCCGGTCGCCTACCACGCCCGCAGGGCGGCCCGCGGCCTCGAACGCCCGGCACGCTCACTGCGCTCCGCCTGACGACGCCTCACCGGCGGCCAGGCAGGCTCAGCGGCGGCCAGTGGCGGCTCAGCGTTCGAGGATGTCGCGGATGCGGGCGGACGCCTCGTCGAGCACGGCGTGCAGCTCGGCCAGCTTCTGCGTGGTCAGGGCGGCGTCGGCGGCCTCCGTACGGGCCTGGGCCACGAAGTCGGCCAGCAGCTCGCCCAGCTCGCTGTCGAGCTCGATGCGGCGCACGGTGTCGCCGCCGAGCGTGGTCCAGATGTCCGACCAGATCCGGCGCCACTCGCCGGCCAGCCGGTCGCTCTCCACCTGCCACTGGCTGGCGTGCGCCATCCACTGCCGCTTCTGCTGCTCCTTGAGCTGTTTGAGGTCTTCGGCCCGGGTCTTGGCGCTGTCGCGGGTGCCGGTGCGGACGTCCTTGGCCATCCGGGTCAGCTCGTCGCGCAGCGACTTCACCGTGTCGCGGACGTCCTCCTTGACCTCGCGGGCGATGTCGCGCACCGAGGCGGAGATCTCCTGCTCAAGGTCGTCGAGCTCGTCGAGCCGGGCGTTGAGCTCCTCGCGGCCCTTGTCGGTGATGGAGAAGACCTTCTTGCCGTCGACGACCTCGTGCGTGACCAGGCCCTCCTCCTCCAGGCGGGCCAGGCGCGGGTAGATCGTGCCGGGGGAGGGCGAGTAGACGCCGAGGAAGCGGTCCTGGAGCAGCCGGATGACCTCGTAGCCGTGCCGCGGGCTCTCCTCCAGCAGCTTGAGCAGGTACAGCCGGAGCCGGCCGTGACCGAAGACAGGGCTCATTCCTTCTCTCCCTTGAGCAACGCGACCTCGCCCGAGACGGTGTACGCCGACAGTGAGGCCATGCCGCCGCCCAGCCGCCCGGACAGCGTCTTGGAGCCGGGGCTGTTGGCCGCCGACAGCCCGTCGAACGTCGAGCTCAGCCGGCCGGAGGTGGACCTCATGCTGACGTCGGACTCGGCGTTCTCCGGCACCCGCACCAGGATGGCACCCGAGACGCTGTTGAGCGTCACGTGACTCGTCGGCCGGAGCCTCAGGTCGGCGGTGATGCGGCCGGACACCGTGCTGGCCTTGAGCCGGCGCGGGCTGCCGTCGGCCAGCGTCAGCTCGCCCGAGACGGTCTTCAACGCCAGGTCGCCCTCCATGGCCCGGCTCTCGATCGAGCCGGAGACCGTCGTGGCGCTCACCTCGCCGCTCACGCCGTCGAGGACGACCTCGGAGGACACGCTCTTGACCCGGGTGGAACGCTCGAACCCGGCCAGCACCGTGGACGCCGAGACCACCTCGGTGCTCACCCTGCATCCCTTGGGCACGGTGAGGGTCAGGTTGGTCCTGCGCCGGTCGCGCCGCAGCCAGGTGAGCAGGCCGTCCAGGGTCAGGCCCTCGTAGGTGACGACCAGTTCCTTGGTCACCGCGTCGTAGCTGACCAGCAGCGGCGCGGCCGACTCGATCTCCGTCAGCTCCAGCGTGGGCGGGCCCTCGCTGGCCAGGACGGCCAGCCTGCCCGCGACGATCCGCACGTCAAGTGACTCCACCGGCCCGAACGTGAGCTGCTCAGGGGCCTCCAGCGTCCACTTCTCCATGAACGTATGCCTCCTCGACGAGTACGTCTGCTACGAGAACACGATATGTCGCGTTACTCGAAAACTCAAGATGTATCGCGTCTGGAGGGCTGGTTCGCGTCAGTCGTCGTCCTCGTCGTCGAGGCGGGCCAGCCAGGTGGCCAGCCGCTCGATCGGGGTCTCGAACTCGGGGTTGAGATCGACGAACTCGCGCAGCCGCTCGCCCAGCCAGAGCACGCTGACCTCTTCCTCGCCCCGCCGATCGACCAGCTCCTCGATGCCTCGATCGGTGAAGTACATGGGTTTCTCCTTCGTGCGGGCAGGGCCTCACCCCCACCGGTCAACACAGAAGCCCCCGGCCGGACGGCCGGGGGCTCACTGGCGGCCTGCTCAGCCGAAGAGCTGGTGGAGGATCTCCTCCAGCTCGGTGTCGTGCGAGTTGTGCGAACCCGTCGCAGGCGAGCTGTTCGGGGTGCGCGAGACGCGGCGGAGAGACCGGCCGCCGAGCGTCTGCGGGTCTTCGGCCAGCTTCAGCGTCAGGTAGGGCCACGGGCCCATGTTCACCGGCTCGTCCTGTGCCCACACCAGCTCGGCCTGCTGCCCGTAACGGGCCAGCTCGGCGGTGAGCTCCTCGGTCGGGAACGGGTAGAGCCGCTCAAGCCGGACGATCGCGACGTCGTCGCGGCCCGTCTTGTCACGCTGCGCGGCCAGGTCGTAGTAGAGCTTGCCCGAGACCAGGACGACCCGGGTGACCTTGGCCGGATCGACCGTGGTGTCGCCGATGACCGGCTGGAAGGTGCCGGTGGTGAAGTCGGACGCCTTCGACGTGGCCGCCTTGTGCCGCAGCAGCGACTTGGGCGTGAAGACCACCATCGGCTTGTGCCGGTTGGACTCCACCTGCCAGCGCAGCAGGTGGAAGTAGTTGGCCGGCGTGGACGGCTGCGCGACCGTCATGTTGTCGAGCGCGCAGACCTGCAGGAACCGTTCGATCCTGGCCGAGGAGTGGTCGGGGCCCTGACCCTCGAAGCCGTGCGGCAGCAGCAGCACGACCGACGACCGCTGACCCCACTTCTGCTCACCGGACGAGATGAACTCGTCGATGATCGTCTGGGCGCCGTTGACGAAGTCGCCGAACTGCGCCTCCCAGGCCACCAGGGCATCGGGACGCACGACGCTGTAGCCGTACTCGAAGCCGAGCGCCGCGAACTCGCTGAGCAGCGAGTCGTAGATGTAGAACTTCGTGGTGCCCTCGTTGAACTGCTTCAACGGGGTGTGGTCGGCGCCGGTCATCCGGTCGACCAGCACCGCGTGCCGCTGGGTGAACGTGCCGCGCCGGGAGTCCTGGCCGACCAGGCGCACCGGGTGGCCGTCGATCAGCAGCGAGCCGAACGCCAGCGTCTCGCCCATCGCCCAGTCGATCGAGTCGGTCTCGACCATCTGGCCGCGGCGCTGCAGCACCGGCGCCAGGCGCGGGTGCGGCGTGAAGCCGTCGGGCAGGTTGAGCTGGGTGTCGACGATGCGCTTGAGCGTCTCGTCGCTGATCGCCGTCGGCGTGTCGGCGTGGGACCACTTGACGACCTCGGCCGGGGGCACCCGCATGGCGGCCGCCTCCTTGGGCTTCTTGGCCGCCTCGCGCGTCTCGGTGAACGCCTGCTCCAGCTTGGCCTGGTAGTCGCGCAGCGCCGACTCGGCCTCCTCGACCGTGATGTCGCCCCGGCCGATCAGCGCCTCGGTGTAGAGCTTGCGGGTCGAGCGCTTGGCGTCGATCAGGTCGTACATCAGCGGCTGGGTGAAGGCGGGGTTGTCGCCCTCGTTGTGGCCGCGGCGGCGGTAGCAGATGAGGTCGATGACGACGTCCTTGCGGAACGCCTGGCGGTATTCGTAGGCCAGCTGGCCCACGCGCACCACGGCCTCGGGGTCGTCGCCGTTGACGTGGAAGATCGGCGCCTGGATCATCCGCGCGACGTCGGTCGCGTAGACCGACGAGCGGGAGGAGGCCGGCGAGGTGGTGAAGCCCACCTGGTTGTTGACCACCACGTGCACGGTGCCGCCGGTGCGGTAGCCGCGCAGCTGCGACAGGTTGAGCGTCTCGGCCACCACGCCCTGGCCGGCGAAGGCCGCGTCGCCGTGGACGAGGACGGGAAGGACGGTGAAGCCCTCCTCGCCGCGCTCCAGCAGGTCCTGCTTGGCGCGGACGACGCCCTCCAGCACCGGGTCGACCGCCTCCAGGTGGGAGGGGTTGGCCACCACGGACGCGGTGATCGTCTTGCCGCTGGGCGCGGTGAACTCGCCGCTCGCGCCCAGGTGGTACTTGACGTCGCCGGAGCCGTGGGCGGTGCGCGGGTCGATGTTGCCCTCGAACTCGCCGAAGATCTGCGCGTAGGACTTGCCCACGATGTTGGCCAGCACGTTGAGCCGGCCGCGGTGGGCCATGCCGATGACGACCTCGTCGAGGCCCTCGTCGGCGGCGTCGCTGATCACCGAGTCGAGCAGCGGGATCAGGGACTCGCCGCCCTCCAGCGAGAAGCGCTTCTGGCCGACGAACTTCGTCTGCAGGAACGTCTCGAACGCCTCGGCGGTGTTGAGCCGGGACAGGATGTTGAGCTGCTCGTCGCGCTCGGGAGAGGCGTGCGGCTTCTCCACCCGCGCCTGGATCCAGGCCCGCTCCTCGGGGTTCTGGATGTGCATGTACTCGATGCCGACCGTGCGGCAGTAGGAGTCGCGCAGCACGCCCAGGATCTCGCGGAGCTTCATCAGCGCACGGCCGCCGAAACCGCCGGTGGCGAACTCGCGCTCAAGGTCCCACAAGGTCAGCCCGTGGGACTGGATGTCCAGGTCGGGGTGCTTGCGCTGCTTGTACTCCAGCGGGTCGGTCTCGGCCATCAGGTGGCCGCGCACGCGGTAGGCGTGGATCAGCTCGATGACCCGGGCCGACTTGGCCACGTCGTCGTCGTGCGAGGCCGAGATGTCCTGGACCCAGCGCACCGGCTCGTACGGGATGCGCAGCGCCTCGAAGATCTCGTCGTAGAAGCCGTCCTCGCCGAGCAGCAGCCGGTGGATCTGGCGCAGGAAGTCGCCCGACTGGGCGCCCTGGATGATCCGGTGGTCGTAGGTGCTGGTCAGCGTCATGACCTTGGAGACGGCCAGGCGCGAGAGCGTGTCGGGCGAGGCGCCCTGGTACTCGGCCGGGTACTCCATCGCTCCGACGCCGATGATCGTGCCCTGGCCCGGCATCAGGCGCGGGACCGAGTGGACCGTGCCGATCGTGCCGGGGTTGGTCAGCGAGATCGTGGTGCCGGAGAAGTCGTCGACGCCCAGCTTGCCCGCGCGGGCCTTGCGGACGACCTCTTCGTAGGCCACCCAGAACTGGCGGAAGTCCATCTCCTCGGCGCCCTTGATCGAGGGCACGAGGAGCTGGCGCTCACCGTTGCTCTTCTGGACGTCGATCGCCAGGCCGAACCCGACGTGCTCGGGCTTGACCAGCGTCGGCTTGCCGTCGATCTCCGTGTAGGAGTGGTTCATCTCCGGCATCGCCTTCAGCGCCTTGACGATCGCGAAGCCGATCAGGTGCGTGAAGGAGATCTTGCCGCCACGCCCCCGCTTGAGGTGATTGTTGATCACGATGCGGTTGTCGATGAGCAGCTTGGCCGGGATGGCCCGGACGCTGGTCGCCGTCGGGACCGTCAGGGACAGGTCCATGTTGGCGGCCGTGCGTGCGGCGGCGCCGCGCAGCTTCACCTCCTCGGCGCCCTTGGGCACCGGGGTGGCCGGCTGCTTCGGCTTCTCAGCTGCCGGAGGCGCCTTCGGGGGCGCCTTGGGAGGAGCGGGCGCGGTCGCAGTGCCGTTCGCCGCCTCCCTGACCGGGGTACGGCCCGGCCCGCTATCAGGGTTGTAGTCAGCGAAGAAGTTCCACCAGGCCTTGTCGACAGACTCTGGATCTTGAAGGTACTTCTGGTACAGCTCGTCGACAAGCCACTCGTTCTGACCAAAGCTTGCCAGCGGGTTTGTCCGCGACGACTCAGACGACACGGCGGAAATCGCCCTCTTCCGCAGATCGGCGTTGATGTTAGAGAACCTGTCCAAGGCTACTCGCCCGGACCGGCAGCGCGCGCCGAAGAGCACGTGCCGCCCCGAACGATCCTCTCAGGACACGCCGAAGAGGTCACGCCCGCCTAGTCAATCCAGGGAGAGTCGCCATTGTTACTGTTTGGTATCAACGTGTGGCCGCCAGGTTTATTTCCCGCCGGGCACGATTCTGCTGGTGATCCGCACCCCGGGTGACAGCTGCGACAGCAGGTCCGCCAGCTCCTTCCCGGCCTGCTGGAGCTCCTCCATCGACATCGGCTCAAGGCGTTCGAGAAGGAAGATCGCGTTGGTGGTCTCCTCGGTGAGCCGGGTGCGCGCCACCTGACGCCAGTTCCACCGCCGGCAGGTCACGCCGGCGTCGTCGCGCCAGATCACCTCGCCGGGCTCGGGCTGCCCGAGCGCCTCCTCCGAGTGCTCGTCGCCGGTCGCCCGTACCAGCCGGGCCGGGCCCTGGTAGCGGTCGAGGTCCTCGCCGCCGATGGGCAGCGCGTGCTTGACGCTGATCGTGTTGTACGCGTCGACCACCCGGTTGATCTCCGGCAGCGGCATGCGCCGGGTCAGGGCGTCGACCGAGGGCCTGGTGCGCTGCGGCTTGGCGCCGAAGGCGCGGTAGGCGTCCTTCCAGGCGTCGATCTTGTCGCTCTGCACCTCGGCCTGCGACGCCTCGGCCAGCCAGGCGCGGGTGAGGTCGTCGGTGGGGCCGTTCCGCAGGTCGTGGGCCAGCATGACCAGGACGGCGAAGTCGGGGCGCAGGGCGAGGACGGCGTCGTCCACGCGGATGTCGTCGAGCATGCGCCCAGTTTAGAAGGCCGGGAAATTCGCAAAAATCACTTTGCAAAAAAGCCTTTGCGGTCTAGGGTCGTCCTCATGGAGGAGCAATACAAGATCAGTGACCCGCAGGTGCTCAAAGTGGTCGCCCATCCCCTGCGGGTGCGGCTGCTCGGGCTGCTGCGCAGCGACGGCCCGGCCACCGCCAGCGAGCTGGGGCGCAAGGTGGGGGAGAGCTCCGGCTCGACCAGCTACCACCTGCGCGAGCTGTTCAAGTACGGCTTCATCGAGGAGGACCCCGACCGGCGCGACGGGCGCGAACGCCGCTGGCGGGCCCGCCACCGCTACACCTCCTGGGACAACAGCGAGCTGTCCGGCACCGACGAGGGCCGCGAGGCGGTCCGGATCATGCGGATGCGCCAGGTCGAGACCCTCGCCCGCGTGGCCCAGGACCACGACGAGAGCCGCTGGTCCCCCGAGTGGGTGCGGGCGGCGGGCCTGAGCGACGACTTCGTCGAGCTGTCGCCGGCCGGGCTCAGGGAGTTCGACGAGCGGGTCGACGAGCTGCTCCGCGAGCTCGTGGCGCGTCACTGCGGAGATCCCGACGTCCGGCAGGTGCACATCTGGAGGGGCGGCTTCCCCCGCCCCGGTACCGAGGAAGAGGAGCAGGACCGATGACCGCTCGCTCCGCCCTGCGGCGCTACATGCTCGTCAGCTTCCTGACCTGGCTGCCGCCCGGGCTCATGGTCGCCTGCATGGTGCTGCTGATGACCGACAGGGGGCTCGGCCTGGCCGAGATCGGCCTGTCGGTGACCGTCTTCTCGGTCGTCACCGCGAGCCTGGAGCTGCCCACGGGCGGCCTGGCCGACGTCGTCGGGCGGCGGATGGTGCTGGCCTGCTCGGCGGTCTTCACCGCGGCGGGGCTCGCGCTGATGAGCGTCTCCACGGCGTTCTGGATGTTCGTGGTCAGCGGCGTGCTCAAGGGGGTGGCCAGGGCCCTGTCCAGCGGTCCGGCGACCTCCTGGTACGTCGACACCCTGCACGGGCTCGAAGGCGAGGGCGCCGACCTCAAGCCGGGCCTGGCGCGCGGCGGCGCGATGGAGTCGGCGGCCCTGTGCGTCGGCGTGCTGGTGGGCGGCGCGGTGCCGCTGCTGGTGCCGCCGGGGCTGATGACGCCGCTGGCCGTGCCGCCCCTGCTGGGGGCGGCGGCGGCCGTCGTGCTGCTGGTCGTGGTGGTGTTCGCGCTGCCGGAGCCGGCGCACGCGCGGCGGTCGCTGGGCGGCGTGCTGCGCGAGGTGCCCGCCACGGTGGTCTCCGGGATCCGGCTGGCGGCCGGGGGCGCGGTGCTGCGCCGCCTGATGCTCGCCGCCGCCGCGTCCGGCGTGCTGCTGATGACGATCGAGCTGCTGACCCCCGGGCGGCTGGCCGAGCTGGCCGGCACCGCCGAGCGCGGCAGCCTGGCCTACGCCGTCGTGGCCGCCCTGGGCTACGCCGCCAGCGCCACGGGCAGCGTGCTCGCCCCCCGCGTGGCGCGCCTGGCCGGGAGCTCGGCCCGGGGGGCCGCCGCGGGCGCGGTGCTCTGCGCGCTGTCGGTCGGCTCGCTGGCCGCCACCGCCGGGCTGGACGGCGTGCCGGGCCTGGTGACGGCCGGGCTGGCCTACCTCGTCATGTTCGCCGGGCTGTCGGTGACCGGGCTGCTCTGCCTGGAGATGCAGCACAACGCGGTGTCCGCCGCCGAGCGCACCACGGTCACCTCGACGTCCTCGCTGTCATTGCAGGCGGGTGGGGTGCTGGCCAACTCCACGCTCGGCCTGCTGGCCGCGCAGACGGGGGCGTCCGCCGCCTGGTGGGTGGCCTCGGGGGTGGTGCTGGCCTCGGCGCTGCTGTTCGCGGCGATGCCGAGGCCGGGGGTCACAGGCTCCAGTCGAGTTCCGGCCCTACCGGAACGATCCTGCTCGGGTTGATGTTCGTCTGGGTCAGGTAGTAGTGGCGCTTGATGTGGTCGAAGTCCGTGGTGTCGCGGAAGGCGGGGATGGCGTAGAGCCTGCGGGCGTACGCCCACAACGCCTGATAGTCCGTCAGCCGCCTGATCGAGCACTTGAAGTGGCCGTGGTAGACCGTGTCGAACCTGACCAGCGTGGTGAACAGCCGCACGTCGCTGTCGGTGAGCGTGTCGAACAGGAACTCCGACTCGGCCAGGCGCACCTCCAGCAGGTCGAGCGTGGTGAACACGCGTGTGACCGCGTCCTCGTACGCCTGCTGCCCGCGCGCGAAGCCGGCCTCGTAGACCGCGTTGTTGAGGCCGTGGTAGAGGCGGTCGTTCATGATGTCGATGTCCGGGCGCAGGCGTTCCGGGTACAGGTCGGGCGCGGTGCCCCACGACGTCTCCAGATCGAGGGTGATCTGTGGGAAGTCGTTGGTGACGATGCGTTCGTCCCGGGCGTCCCAGACGCAGGGCACGGTGTAGCGGCCCGTGTAGCCCGGTTCGGTGGCGTGGTAGAGCTCCGACAGGTACAGCGGGTCCCCGTCGGGGATCCGCCAGCCCTTGTCGTCGCGGACGGGGTCGACGATCGTGACGTCCAGCAGGTCCTCCAGGCGGAGCAGGGCGCGGACGATCAGCACGCGCTGTGCCCACGGGCAGGCGTAGGAGGCGTAGAGCCGGTAACGGCCGGGCTCGGGCGGTCCGAGCCGGTCGGTGAAGCGGTTCGGCTGCCGGACGAAGCGGCCATCGTCTGAGATCTCGCGGCTCAGCTTCATGACCCCTAGTAGAACATGATTCGGGACCAGAACTATATTCGGGGCCATGGCGAAGTTCGTGGTGACTCCTTCCAGCGTGGCGCAGCGTGAGGCATGGGTGAGTGGGGCGGTTCCCGAGGTCGAGCGGGTCCGGCCGGGATTGTGGTCGATCCCGGTGCCCATTCCGGTCAACCCGCTGCGGTACGTGCTCGTCTACGCCCTTGAACTGCCCGACGGCGTGGCGATCGTGGACGCGGGCTGGAACACCGACGAGGCGTACGACGCCCTCGCCGCCGGGCTGGCCGTGGCCGGTTACGGGATCGCCGACGTCAAGGCCGTCCTGGTCACCCACCTGCACCCCGACCACTACGGCCTGGCGGGGCGCGTCCGCGAGGCGTCGGGCGCCTGGATCGGGCTGCACCCGGCCGACGCGGGCCTCGTGCGCGAGCGGTACGACGACGACGCCATCGACTCGCTCGTCCAGCGCGAGCGGGCCCTGCTCCGGCGCTCCGGCGTGCCCGAGCTGAGCCTGGACGAGCTGGCCGGGGCCTCCATGATGATCAGGCACATGGTCACGATGGCCCGCCCCGACCGGCTGATCGAGGACGGCGAGGACCTCGGGCTGCCCGGCTGGGACCTGCGGGCCGTCTGGACCCCCGGGCACACGCCCGGCCACCTGTGCTTCCTCTCGCCGGGGCGCCGGCTGCTGCTGTCCGGCGACCACGTGCTGGCGAAGATCACGCCGATCGTGGCCGTGCACCCCCAGTCGGGCCCGGACCCGCTGGCCGACTACCTCGGCTCGCTGGCCGCCGTGCGCGACCTGGACGTGGACGAGGTGCTGCCCGGCCACGAGTACCGCTTCCTGGAGCTGGCCGGACGCGTCGACCACGTGCTGGCGCACCACGACGAGCGGCTGGCCGAGATCGACCGGGTCGTCGGCGAGGACGACGGCGTGACCTGCTGGGAGGTCGCCACCCGGCTGAGCTGGTCGCGGCCCTGGGAGACGATCCCGCCGTTCATGCGCCGCGCGGCCAACAACGAGACGCTGGCCCACCTGGTGTGGCTGGCCGGACGGGGCAGGGTACGCAGGGAGGAGGGCGAGCCCGAGCTCTGGAGACGCGCCTGAGCCGGTCGGTTATCGTACTCCTACCAGAATGTTGTTCTCTTGCTCTGGAGGTTCGATGCTTCGGTTCGATGACAGGGTCGCGATCATCACGGGCGCCGGGCACGGCCTCGGCAGGGCGCACGCGCTCCTGCTCGCCGAGCGGGGCGCCAAGGTCGTGGTCAACGACCTCGGCGGCGCCCTCGACGGCACCGGCGCCTCCACCGGCCCGGCGGCCGAGGTGGTCGAGCTCATCACCAAGAACGGCGGCCAGGCCGTCGCCAACGCCGACAACGTCGCCACCCCCGAGGGCGCGAGGGCGCTCGTGCAGACGGCCGTCGACGCGTTCGGCGGGGTCGACATCGTCGTCAACAACGCGGGCATCCTGCGCGACCGGTCGTTCGGGAAGATGACGGTCGAGGACTTCGACGGCGTGCTGGCCGTGCACGTACGCGGGTCGTACCTGGTCAGCCAGGCCGCGTACCCGCTGATGAAGGAGGCCGGGCACGGCTGGATCGTCAACACCTCCAGCCCGGCCGGCCTGTTCGGCAACTTCGGCCAGGCCAACTACTCTACGGCCAAGATGGGCCTGGTGGGCCTGACCAAGACGCTGGCCATCGAGGGCGCGCGCAACGGCATCAAGGCCAACGCCATCGCGCCGATCGCCTGGACCAGGATGACCGAGGCGCTGCTGCCGGCCGAGTTCGAGGCGAAGTTCACGCCCGAGCGGGTGAGCGCGCTGGTCGCCTACCTCGCGCACGACTCGTGCGAGTCGAGCGGAGAGGTGTTCACCGTCGGCGGCGGGCGGGTGGCCCGCGTGTTCGTGGCCGAGGGGCCGGGCTGGAAGACCGACGACCTCACGCCCGAGGCGATCGCCGACAACTGGGGGTCGGTGATGGCCGAGCAGCCGTACGTGCTGACGGCCGGCGACTCGATGAAGGCCATGCTCTAGCGCCCGCACCTGCCGGAAGCCGGTCACCGCCCGTCCGGGCGGCGGCCGGCTTCCGCGCGTTCGGGGAGGTTTCGGCGGGCGTCACATGGCAGGCTTTGTTCGATCTTCGGCATAAGTCTGGGAAGTTCGGTCGAATCAGACTCTTGATTTGCCGCATGAGTGATCTTATTGTTCCCGCATGACCCCCCAGCCGGGCTCGGCTGCCGACGTCCTGACGCTCATCAGCGCCGGATCGGCGACCACCCGTTCCGATCTCGCGCGCCTCACCGGACTGGCCAGATCCACGATCTCCCAGCGCGTCGACGCGCTCATCGAGCGCGGCCTCGTCGAGGAGACCGAGAGCGGCGAGTCCACCGGCGGCCGCCCGCCCCGCCAGCTCCGCCTGCACACCGAGCAGCACGCCTTCGCCGGCGTCGACCTGGGCGCCACCCACTGCCGGGTCGCGCTCATGGACCTGACCGGCGGCCTGCTGGCCGAATGCGAGGACCCGCTGGAGATCGGCGAGGGCCCCGAGAAGGTGCTCGCCCACGTCGACCAGCGGCTCGACCGGCTGCTCGCCGAGGTCGGACGCCCACGCGCCGCGCTGCGCGCGATGGGCATCGGCGTGCCCGGCCCGGTGGAGTTCGCCACCGGCCGCCCCAACAACCCGCCGATCATGCCCGGCTGGAACGACTACCCCGTCCCCGAGTACTTCGACGGCATCCAGGTGCTGGTCGACAACGACGTCAACGTCATGGCGCTCGGCGAGCACCGCAACGCCTTCGCCGGCACCAGCCACCTGCTGTTCGTCAAGGTCGGAACCGGCATCGGCTGCGGCATCGTGGCCGACGGCAAGCTCCACAGAGGGGCCCAGGGCTCGGCCGGCGACATCGGGCACATCCGCGTCAGCGGCCACGACGACGCCGGCTGCCGCTGCGGCAACAGCGCCTGCCTGGAGGCCGTGGCCGGCGGCGCCGCCATCGCCCGCCGGCTCGCCGAGCTCGGGCTGGCCGCCGAGAGCGGCGCCGACGTCGTCGCGCTCGTCCAGTCGGGCAACACCCAGGCGCTGCGGCTGGTCAGGGAGGCCGGCCGGCTCATCGGCGAGGTGCTGGCCGGGCTGGTCAACTTCTTCAACCCCGAGGTCATCGTCATCGGCGGCGCGCTGTCCCGCGTCCACGAACACCTGCTCGCCGGCATCAGGGAGACGATCTACCGCCGGTCGCTGCCGCTGGCCACCCACCACCTGTCCATCACCCCGAGCCGCACCGGGATCAACGCCGCCGCACTCGGCGCGGGCCTGCTCGCCATCGAGCACTACCTGTCACCGGACAACATCAACCGCATCGTCAACGCCTGAAGGGGACCCCCGATGCTGGTCATGAAGGGCATCGTCAAACAGTTCCCCGGCGTGCGCGCGCTCGACGGGGTCGACCTCGACGTACGGGCGGGCGAGGTGCACTGCCTGCTCGGCCAGAACGGCGCGGGCAAGTCCACCCTGATCAAGGTGCTGGCCGGCGCCCACCAGCCCGACGAGGGCACCATCGTCTTCAACGGCGAGCCGGTCCGGCCGAGCAGCCCGATCGACGCCATCCGGCTCGGCTTCGCCACCATCTACCAGGAACTCGACCTCGTCGACGGCCTCAGCGTCGCCGAGAACATCTTCCTCGGCCACGAGCACGCCCGCTTCGGCTTCGTCAACCGCCAGGCCGGCCGCCGGGCCGCCCGCCAGGTGCTGGAACGGCTCGGCCACGGCGAGATCCGCCCGTCCACCGAGGTCGGACGGCTCTCGCCGGCCGCCAAGCAGGTCGTCTCGATGGCCCGCGCCCTCTCCCACGACGCCCGCCTGATCATCATGGACGAGCCGTCGGCCGCCCTGGCCCACGACGAGGTCGCCAACCTGTTCCGCATCATCCGCGAGCTCACCGCCCAGGGCGTGGCCGTCGTCTACATCTCCCACCGGCTGGAGGAGATCCGCGAGATCGGCGACCGCGTCACCGTGCTCAAGGACGGGCGC
Source organism: Nonomuraea sp. NPDC047529 (assembly GCF_040642995.1). Classification (NCBI taxonomy): domain Bacteria; kingdom Bacillati; phylum Actinomycetota; class Actinomycetes; order Streptosporangiales; family Streptosporangiaceae; genus Nonomuraea; species Nonomuraea sp. NPDC047529. The sequence goes on from NZ_JBEYTJ010000007.1 coordinate 75,756, forward strand.
ACCGTCGCCGTCGGCCTGCCCGCCCGCGACACGCCCACCGCCCGGATCGTCTCCCTCATGACCGGCCGCAACGTCGAGTACGTCTTCCCGCCCCGCCCCACCCGGCCCCCCGGCGAGGAGGTGCTGCGCGTCGAGAACCTGACCGCGCCCGGCCTGTTCGCCGACGTCTCCTTCTCCGTCCGCGCCGGGGAGATCGTCGGGCTGGCCGGGCTCGTCGGCAGCGGACGCTCGGAGATCCTGGAGGCGGTCTACGGCGCCCGTCCGGCCTCCGGCCGCGTCACGCTCGCCGGCCGCCCGGCGAGCCGCCGCGTGACCGGCGCCGTCCGGCAGGGCATGGGCCTGGCCCCCGAGGAACGCAAGGCCCAGGCCCTGATGCTCGACCAGAGCGTCACCGCGAACATCACCCTCGGCACGCTGCCGGAGTTCTCCAGGTTCGGCTGGATCGACCGCCGGCGCGAGCGGGCCGAGGCCGCCCGCCTGGCCGAGCTCCTCGACATCCGCCCGCCCGACCCCGAACGCCCGATCAGGACCCTGTCGGGCGGCAACCAGCAGAAGGCCGTGCTCGCCCGCTGGCTGCTCGGCGGACGCAGGCTGCTGCTGCTCGACGAGCCCACCCGCGGCGTCGACGTCGGCGCCCGCGCCGAACTGTACGCCGTCATCCGCGACCTGGCCGACCAGGGCATCGGCGTGCTGCTGGTCTCCAGCGAGGTGCCCGAGGTGCTCGGCCTGGCCGACCGGGTGCTCGTGCTGCGCGAGGGCGCCGTCATCCACCAGGGCGAGGCGGCCGGCCTGGACGAGCACCGCGTACTCGATATGATCATGGATGGGAGGGCCGCGTGATGAGCGACCCCATTGAGGCGCCCGAACGACCCGCCGCCGGGGTCGCCCGGCCGAGACCGTCCCTGCTGAACGGGATCGCCGAGGTCCGCCATCTCGGCCTGCTGGGCGCGCTGGCGCTGCTCGTGGTCGTCGGCCTCGTCACCCGGTTCGACAACTTCGCCACCACCTCCAACCTGGTCAGCATCCTCGCCCTGGCCGCCACCATCGGCGTGATCACCGTCGGGGCCACCTTCGTGATCATCGGCGGTGGCATCGACCTGTCCGTCGGCGCGGTCATGGCCCTGGCCTCGGTGTGGGCGACCACACTGGCCACCCAGTCGTACGGGCCGGTGGTGATGGCCGTCTGCGCGATCCTCGTCGGCACCGGGGCCGGGCTGGTCAACGGGCTGCTGATCGCCTACGGGCGGATGGTGCCGTTCATCGCCACCCTCGCCATGCTCGTGGCCGCCCGCGGCCTGGCCCAGCGCATGTCCAACAGGAAGACGCAGCTCATCCAGGTCGAGGGCATCGTGCAGCTGTCCACCACGCGGCTGCTCGGCATCCCGCTGCTGGTCTACGTGTTCGCCCTGGTCGTGGTGCTGGGGTGGATCGTCCTGAACCGCACCACGTTCGGCCGCCGCACGTACGCGGTCGGCGGCAACCCCGAGGCGGCCAGGCTGGCCGGCATCGACGTACGCAGGCACACGATGCTCCTGTACGCCCTGTCCGGCTTCTGCTGCGGCGTCGCCGCGATCCTCATCATGGCCCGCACGACGACAGGCTCGTCCACCCACGGCGACCTGTACGAGCTCGACGCCATCGCCGCCGTCATCATCGGCGGCACCCTGCTCACCGGAGGCCGGGGGACGATCATCGGCTCGATCCTGGGCCTGCTGATCTTCACCCTCATCACGAACCTGTTCATCCTCAACGGGCTCAACACCAGCGACCAGCTGATCGCCAAGGGCCTGATCATCGTCGTCGCCGTCCTTCTCCAGCGGCGGAACCTGAAAGCGAGAGCAATATGAGTGAGAACGTCGCGCGCAGGGGATTCCTCGTCGGCGGGGCGGTGCTGTTAGCTGCGGGCTGCACCAGCAACGAGCCCGCGGCCGCACCCACCTCGGCGGCGCCCGCGCCCGCCCCCGCCGCGAGCGGCAACGACGAACCCGGTCAGAAGGTGACGATCGGCTTCTCCGCCCCGGCCGCCGACCACGGCTGGATCGCGGCCATCGCCAAGAACGCCGAGGCCGCGGCCAAGCAGTACGGCGACGTCGACTTCAAGCCCGTCGAGCCGACCAACGACATCAACCAGCAGATCTCGGCCGTCGAGTCGCTGATCGCGGCCAAGGTGAACGCCCTGGTCATCCTGCCGAACGACGGCCAGCAGCTCAACCAGGTCGCGCTGCAGGCGGCGCAGGCGGGCATCCCGGTCATCAACCTCGACCGGGTGTTCCCGGACAAGCTGGCCTACCGCACGTGGATCGGCGGCGACAACTACGGCATGGGCGTCGCGGCCGGGCACTACATCGGCAAGCAGCTCAAGGACAAGGGCGTCGCGAACCCGGTGATCGTCGAGATCCAGGGCATCGCCACGCTGCCGCTGACCCAGGACCGCAGCAAGGGCTTCGCCGACGCGCTGAAGACGTACGGGTTCAGCGTCACGGCCAAGCAGGACGCCAAGTTCACCGTCGAGACCGGCAACCAGGTGGCGACCTCGCTGCTGCAGGCGCACAAGAAGATCGACGCCCTGTGGAACCACGACGACGACCAGGGCATCGGCGTGCTGGCCGCCATCAAGGAGGCCAACCGCGACGAGTTCGTCATGGTCGGCGGCGCCGGCTCGCTGAACGCGATGAAGGAGATCCAGGCCGGCACCTCGGTGCTCAAGGCCACCGTCACCTACAGTCCCACGATGGCCTCCTCGGCCATCAGGCTCGCCAGGTTGATCGCGCAGGGCAAGGGCATGAGTGACCTCGTGGAGAACCAGGTCCCCCAGTCGATCACCCTCGCGTCGGAGACGATCACCAAGGAGAACGTCGACAAGTATCTGGCGCTCGGATTCGAATCCTGATCGGGGGTTGCATGTCAGACAAGACCACCATCGGCGTGGGCATGATCGGCTACGCGTTCATGGGCCGCGTCCACTCCCAGGCGTGGCGGAGCGTCGGCGCGTTCTTCGACCTGCCGCTCACGCCGCGCATGGCGGTGCTCGCGGGCCGGTCGAAGGAGCACACCGCGGCCGCGGCGGCCCGGCTCGGCTGGGCCGACGTCGAGACGGACTGGAGAGAGCTCGTACGGCGGGACGATGTGCAGATCGTCGACATCTGCACGCCGGGTGACTCGCACGCCGAGATCGCCGTCGCCGCGCTGCGCGCCGGCAAGCACGTGATCTGCGAGAAGCCGCTGGCCAACACCGTCGCCGAGGCCGAGGCCATGGTCGCGGCGGCGGCCGAGGCGCCGGGCAGGAGCATGGTGGCCTTCAACTACCGGCGGGTCCCCGCGGTCGCGCTGGCCCGCCGGTACGTCGAGGAGGGCAGGCTCGGCGAGATCCGGCACGTACGGGCCCAGTACCTCCAGGACTGGATCGTGGACCCGGAGTTCCCGCTGGTGTGGCGGTTGCAGAAGGACAAGGCGGGCGCGGGGGCGCTGGGCGACATCGGCTCGCACATCGTGGACGCCGCCGAGTTCGTCACCGGCCAGCACGTGGTGGGCGTGTCGGGGCTGACGGAGACGTTCGTCAAGGAACGTCCGCTGGCCGGGGAGTCGGCGGGGCTGGGCGGCTCGCGTACCGAGGAGCGGGGGGCGGTCACCGTCGACGACGCCGCGCTGTTCATCGGGCGGATGTCGGGCGGCGCGCTGGCCTCCTTCGAGGCCACCAGGTTCGCGACCGGGCGCAAGAACGCGATGCGCATCGAGATCAACGGGCAGCTCGGCAGCCTGGCGTTCGACTTCGAGTCCATGAACGAGCTGTGGTTCAGCGCGGGCGGGGGCGGGTTCGAGCGGATCCTGGTCACCGAGCCCGACCACCCCTACGTCGGCGCGTGGTGGCCGCCGGGGCACGGGCTCGGCTACGAGCACACCTTCACCCACGAGATCAAGGACTTCCTGGAGGCCGTCGCGGCCGGAACCGACCCTTCGCCGTCGTTCGCCGACGGGCTGCGGGTGCAGCGCGTGCTGGCGGCGGTGGAGGCGAGCGCGGCCGACGGCAGCCGGTACACCCCTGTGGAGGACTGATGAGACCAGTAACGCTGTTCACCGGGCAGTGGGCGGACCTGCCGTTCGAGGAGGTGTGCAGGCTGGCGGCCGAATGGGGCTACGACGGCCTGGAGATCGCCTGCTCGGGTGACCACTTCGACGTGGCGCAGGCCGTGGCGGACCCGTCGTACGTGGAGCACAAGCGCGCCCAGCTCGACAAGCACGGCCTGAAGGTGTGGACGATCTCCAACCATCTCGTCGGCCAGGCCGTCTGCGACCATCCGATCGACGAGCGGCACAAGGCGATCCTGCCCGCGCGCATCTGGGGCTCGGGCGACCCCGAGTCCGTACGGCGGGCAGCGGCCGAGGACATGAAGGACACGGCCAGGGCGGCGGCGGCGCTCGGCGTGGACACGGTGGTGGGGTTCACGGGGTCGTCGATCTGGCACACCGTGGCCATGTTCCCGCCGGTGCCGGCCTCGATGGTGGAGGCCGGGTACCAGGACTTCGCCGACCGCTGGAACCCGATCCTCGACGTGTTCGACGAGGTGGGGGTGCGGTTCGCGCACGAGATCCACCCGAGCGAGATCGCCTACGACTACTACACGACGCAGCGGACGCTGGAGGCGATCGGGCATCGGCCGGCGTTCGGGCTGAACTGGGACCCGTCGCACATGGTGTGGCAGGACCTGGACCCGGTGGCGTTCATCCTCGACTTCAAGGACCGGATCTACCACGTGGACTGCAAGGACACGCGGGTGCGGATCGGCGACGGGCGGAAGGGGCGGCTGTCGTCGCACCTGCCCTGGGCGGACATGCGCCGGGGCTGGGACTTCGTCTCCACCGGGCGCGGGGACGTGCCGTGGGAGGACTGTTTCCGGGCGCTCAACTCGATCGGGTACGACGGCCCGATCTCGATCGAGTGGGAGGACGCGGGCATGGACCGGCTGGACGGGGCCCGGGAGGCGTTGGGGTACATCAGGAGGCTCAACTCCATCACGCCGCCCGCCACGTCCTTCGACGCGGCCTTCTCCACCACGTAGGACGTCCGGCCCACCGGGGGACCGTGCTAGACGTCCGGGGTGGCGGTCTTCTTCGTGGCCGGGCTCCGCGCGGTCATCAACCCGATGATCATCGCCAGCCCGTAGACGAGGAACGGCCACCCGAACGGCCGGCGCGGTCCCCAGCCGTCGAAGGTGGTCGCCACCCCCACCAGGGTGACGGCCGCGGCCGAGAGCCACCCGAGCACCCGGCCCGCCGTACGGGTGCGCCGACGTGCCAGCAGGACCGCCAGCAGGGCCGCCATGACGACCCCCGGCCACGCCATGAGGACGTAGTCCCAGCTGTAGGGGTAGTCCCATCCGTAGGCGGGGTCGTCGTACGGCCTCGGACGGACCGCCTGGAGCAGTGTGCCGTTCAGGGGGCCGGCGGCGAGGTAGAGCGGGAAGGCCATGACGATCATGGCGAGGTCCCCGTACATCACGTCGCCCAGGTTCCCGTCCTGGGTCAGCCAGGTCAGCGTCAGCACCGCGGCCCCGTACGCGCACGGGACCAGCGCTGCCGACAGGCCATGGACCCTGGCGATGGCTGCGACCATCAGACGCCTTCCCCGACCACGTCGCCGCTCCGGCGGAGCTGGAGGGTCCCAAGATAGAGCGCCCGCCCGGCTGTGGACCGGCCAATGCGCAACCCTTGCCCGAACCCGGGTCCCGGCACACGCCGGGGCCGGCGGCGGGCTCAGCGCGCTCGGTGTGGGTAAGAGCTGAGGTGCGCCGCGATCATCGCGTCGATGCCCGGCCCCGTCCGGGCGCCGAGCCCGTCGTCCAGGACAGGAAGAGGAGATCCGACCATGCCCGAACCCGTGACCATCGTGATCGCCGGTGGCGGCCTCGCCGCCGCCAAGGCCGCGGAGGCCCTGCGTGAGGAGGGGTTCGACGGCCGGCTCGTGCTGGTCGGCAGCGAGACCCATCTGCCGTACGAGCGGCCGCCGCTGTCCAAGGACTACCTCCAGGGCGGCACCGAACGCGACAAGATCTTCGTCCACGACCGTTCCTGGTACGCCGAGCACGACGTCGAGCTGCGGCTGGGCGTCGAGGTCACCGCCATCGACCCCGGCGGCCACCAGGTCACGCTCACCGGCGGCGAGCGGCTCGGCTACGACAAGCTGCTGCTGGCCACCGGCTCCCGGCCGCGCCGTCCCGGCATCCCCGGGGCCGACCGGTCCGACGTGCTGTACCTGCGTACCGTCGACGACAGCGAACGCCTGCGCGCCACCCTGGCCCGCGCCGGTCGCGTCGCGATCCTCGGAGCCGGCTGGATCGGGCTGGAGGTGGCCGCCGCCGCGCGGGCCGCCGGGGCCGAGGTCACCGTGATCGAGACGGCGTCCGCGCCGCTGCTGCGCGTGCTGGGGCCGTACGTCGCCCAGGTGTTCACCGCGCTGCACCGCGAGCACGGCGTGAACTTCCTCTTCGACGCCCGCCCCGCCGAGATCACCGACTCGGGGGTCCTGCTCGAAGGCGGCGCCCACGTCGAGGCGGACGTCGTCGTGGCCGGCGTCGGGGCCGACCCGGACACCGCCCTCGCCCGGGCCGCCGGGCTGACCGTCGAGGACGGCGTCAAGGTCGGGGCCGACCTGCGCACCTCCGACCCCGACATCTTCGCGGCCGGCGACATCGCCAACGCCTACCACCCGCTGCTGGGCCACCACGTCCGGGTCGAGCACTGGGCGAACGCGCTCAACCAGCCCGCCACCGCCGCCCGCGCGATGCTCGGCCGGGAGGACGCCTACGACAAGCTGCCCTACTTCTTCACCGACCAGTACGACCTGGGCATGGAGTACGTCGGCCACATCCCGCCCGGCCACACCCCCGACGTCGTGGTGCGCGGCGACCTGGACGCCCGCGAGTTCATCGCGTTCTGGCTGGACGAGGAGGACAAGGTGCTGGCCGCGATGAACGTCAACGTCTGGGACGTCACCGACCACACCCAGGCCCTCATCCGCTCCCGCAAGCCCGTGGACCGGGCCGGGCTCGCCGACCCCGCCGTCCCCCTCGACACTCTCCTGCCGTCCTGAGCCGCCCTCGACGGTCGGCCCCGCCGCGCGCTCAGAGCGCGTAGAACAGGCCGGGGTCGGCCGCCAGGGACGCCTTGACGGTGCGGCTCCACTCGTCCACGACCACCTCCCACCGGCCGGCCTCGACGCCGTCGAGCGCGGCCCCGGCCACGTCCGCGGGGTCGAGGGTCGGGCCCTCGTAGCCGGCCATCATGTCGGTGTCGGCGGCGCCGAGGTGCACGCCGGTGACGAGGGTGCCCTGGGCGCGCAGTTCGAGGCGGACGCCGTTGGTCAGGCTCCACGCGGCCGCCTTGGCGGCGCTGTAGGCGTTCGCGCCGTCGTGGGAGAACCAGGACAGCGCGGACAACATGTTGAGGATGGCGCCGCCGCCGTTGCCGCCCAGGATCGGGGCGAACGCGCGGACCATGCCGAGCGTGCCGTAGAAGTGCGTGTCCATCTCCTGGCGGATCCTCGCCGGGTCGCCGTCGACGAGGTTCGTGAACGTGGCGATGCCCGCGTTGTTGACCAGCAGGGTGACGTCCTGGGCGGCCTCGGCGGCGGCCGACACGGAGGCCGGGTCGGTGATGTCCAGGCGCAGCACCTCGACGCCCGGGAGGGCGACGAGTTCGGGCCTGCGGGCGGCGGCGTACACCTTCTTCGCCCCCCGCTCCAGCAACTGGGTGACGAAGTGGCGGCCGATGCCGCGATTGGCGCCGGTCACGAGGGCGACGGATCCGGAGATGTCCATGACTGCCTCCTGGCAGGTCGGTGTCGGGTTCGGGGCTACGCTAAAACCTGACGTTGACGTGAGAGGCAAGTGTTGTGAGCAGGATCACGGCGGGAGCCGCCATGCGCATCGGCGAGCTCGCCACCAGGGCGGGCGTGAGCGTACGGGCCCTGCGCTACTACGAGGAGCAGGGCCTGCTCGTCTCCGAACGCAGCTCCGGCGGCCAGCGGCACTACCCCGAGAGCGCGGTGGAACGCGTCTGGCTGATCAGGCAGCTCTACGCGGCCGGCCTGGCGAGCCGGTCGATCGTGGACCTGATGCCGTGCGTGGAGAGCGGCCAGGTGACCCCGGAGCTGCTCGGCCGGCTCTCGGCCGAGCGGAGCCGCATCGAGGACCGCATCGGCGAGCTGGTCAAGGCGCGCGACAAGCTCGACTCGGTCATCACGCTGGCCGCCAAGGCCGCCCACGAGGGAAAACCCTGCCCCCGGTGACGCCTGACGGCCGGGGCGGCACGGTGGGGGCGGGGGCCGCTCCCGGGGCCGTGCCGCCGGGGGCGGTCAGCGGACGACGCGGCAGATCAGGGCGTCGGACGTGCCGCGCAGCGCGGACATCACCACGTCCGTCGTGAGGAACTTGCAGGCCAGGTAGGGGTCGCCGGAGCCCGCGTAGGCCCTGGTGCCGCCGGGGCCTTCGGTGTAGCAGCGCAGGCCGCCGGACTCGTAGAAGCCGATCCACGAGGCCGAGTTGACCTTGGCGTGACAGTAGTCGCCGATCGAGAGCGGCCCGAAGGGCACGTCCACGACGGCTGCCTGGGCGGGCGCCGCGACGGCGAGCAGGGCGGCGGAGGCGAGCGAGAGCAGGGCGAGGCCGCGACGAAGCATGGATACTCCTTGGGGGGTGTGGGCACTCAACCCGGAGTATCTATTAGGAAAGTTTCCTTAGCAATGGGCTGCGACAGCAAGGGGATGCGACCAGGGTCGCCGATCGCTCCGCGACCGCGAAGGCCGGAAACCGGGGGCCCGGTTTCCGGCCTCGGCGGGCTGGGGGGCGGTGTCAGTCCATGATGACGATCTGGCGCAGCACCTCGCCGCCCCGCAGGGCCGCGACGGCGTCGTTCAGGTCGCCGAGCCGGATGCGGGCGCTGATCAGCGATTCCAGGTCGAGCTGCCCCGCCTTGTGGAGCTTGGCGAAGTACGGGAAGTCGTGCCGCACGTCGGCCTCGCCGTACAGGCTGGACAGCAGTTTCTTGCCCTCGAACAGCAGGCTGAAGGCGGAGATGGAGACCATGTCGTCCACCGCGCCGGCGCCGACCACGACCACGTCGCCGCCCGCCCGCGTGATCTGCCAGGCGCTCTGGATGGTCGCCGCCTTGCCGACGACCTCGAAGCCGTAGTCGAAGCCGCTGCCGCCGGTCAGTTCGTTCAGGGCCTCGGGGACCTGCTCGGGCGTGATCGCGTGCGTCGCGCCGACCTTCTTGGCCAGGGCGTGCTTGGACTCCAGCGGGTCGATGGCGAGGATCGTCCTGGCGCCGGAGAGGCGGGCGCCCTGGATGACCGACAGGCCGACGCCGCCGCAGCCGATCACCGCGACCGTGGAGCCGGGACGCACCCTGGCGGTGTTGATCGCCGCGCCGACGCCGGTCGTGATGCCGCAGCCGATCAGGGCCGCCGCCTCCCACGACACGTCCTCGTCGATCTTGATCGCGCCCTGCCAGGGCACGATGACCTCCTCGGCCCAGGTGCCGCAGCCCGCCATGCCGAACGCCGTCGCGTTGTCGCCGCCGAAGCGGAAGTTGCCCTTGCTGAAGGACTCGATGACGTACTTCATGCACATGTACGGCTGCCCGCCCACGCACAGGTCGCAGGTCTGGCAGGCCGGGCGCCAGCTGATCACGACGTGGTCGCCCGGCGCGACCGACGTGACGTGCTCGCCCACCTCGACCACCTCGCCCGCGCCCTCGTGGCCCGGGACCAGCGGCACCGGCTGCGGAAGCACGCCGGACATGGCCGACAGGTCCGAGTGGCACACGCCTGTGGCTCTGATCCGTACGCGGACATCGGTCGGCCCGACGGGGGCCAGGGTGATGTCGTCGCGGATGTCCAGCTTGTCGTTGCCTACGGCGTGCAGGATCGCGGCGCGCATGGGGTTCCTCCTCCGGCTACGGCTAGTCCTCTAGCGACAGGGCGGCTTTCGGGCAGGACCTGACCGCGCTGCGGACGCGGTCCCGCATTTCGGGGGGTGGTTCGGGGAGCAGGATGTGGAGCTGGTCGTCGTCATCGACCTCGAACACCTCGGGCGCGAGGCCCATGCACACGGCGTTGGCCTCGCAGACCAGTTCATCGACCTTGACCTTCATGTGAGCCTCCTGTGATCCCATGAGACCACTTTGGTGCGCTCGACGACGTAGGCGATCCGTTTCCTCCCGGTCTGCTCGACGTACGGGCTCAGCAGGTCGTCCGGGACGCCCGGCGTCATCCTGCGGGCGATCGCCATGCCGATGCCGAGCACGCGGTCGCGGTCGTCCACCTGCTCGGCGACGCCGTACACCAGGACGCCCCGGAGCTCGTCGTAGTCGTCGCCCGCCTCGACCAGGCAGCTCACCCGCGGGTCGCGGGCCAGGTTGCGTGCCTTCTGCGCCTTGCCGTACGTCCAGAAGGCGATGCGGCCCTCGTCCAGCCCGTAGAACATGGTCACCAGATGCGGTGTCCCGTCGGGGTTGATGGTCGCGAGCTGGACCTTCCGCGAACCCTCCAGGAACGCCGTGACCTCGTCGTCGGACATCGCGATGCGAGCGCGCTGATTCACGTGCCAAGTAGAACAGGTTGCAAAGAAGCACGGCAAGAGGTCGCTGGAATGTTGTTCGGTTCGGCTAGGGTGCATGCCTATGACGATGCCGCCGGAGCTGCTCCTCGCAGCGGAGCACGCCAAGGGATTCATGCCGCCGAAGGAGGGTCTGGCCCTGTTCGAGGCGGCTTGCCGGTACGGCGGTCGCGGCCCGGTCTGCGAGATCGGCACCTACTGCGGCAAGTCGGCGATCTACCTCGGCGCGGCGGCCCGGCACGTCGGCTCGGTGGTCGTCACCGTCGACCATCACCGGGGCTCGGAAGAGATCCAGCCGGGCTGGGCCCACCACGACCCGACGCTGATGGACCCGCGCTTCGGGCGGATGGACTCGCTGCCCGTCTTCCGCGCCACGATCGCCGCCGCCGGGCTGGAGGACGAGGTGATCGCCGTCGTCGGGCGGTCCGACCGGGTGGCCGCGTTGTGGAACACGCCGCTCGGCATGCTCTTCATCGACGGCGGCCACTCCGAGGAGCCGGTCACCCGCGACTACGAGGGCTGGGCGCCGCACGTCATGGAGGGCGGCGCGCTGGTCTTCCACGACATCTACCCCGACCCGGCCGACGGCGGGCAGGCGCCGTACCGGGTCTACCTGCGGGCCCTCGCGTCGGGCGCCTTCCGCGAGGTGTCGGTGGAGGGCTCGCTGCGCGTCCTCGAACGCGTGGCCCCGGGCATCTAGCCGAGGGCTCGCCGCGCGTCCTCGAACGCGTCGGGCATGGCATCCGGGCAGAAGCGTTCCGGAACGCGTCTAGCCACGGTGGCGGCGGTTCCACGACCTGCGGGTGTGGGCCTGCCAGCGCTGGAAGTCCTCGTGCGTGTGGGCGTCGTGGCCGAGGGCGAGGAGGGCCTGGTCGGTCCACGCGGCGGCCTCGTCGGGCGCGACGGCGGCCAGGATCGGCACGGCCAGCCGCGCGTGGTCCGGCAGCGCCCCCGACCGCAGCCGCGCCGTGACCGCGAAGGCGCAGCCCTGTGCGAGGTGGGCGCGGAAGCCGTCGGCCCCGGCGTGCTCGGTCAGCCACCACAGCTCGTCGCTGTCGGCGCCGCCCGTGTACGTGGCCGCGAACCCCACGCCGCTCCACAGGTCGGCCCGCCGCGTCGCCGGGAAGCCCGCGATCCGCGCGCCGACGTCGTCCGGCGAGGCGCAGTCGTGGTACCACAGCAGCCGTCCGAGCCCCTGGTCGAAGACCGCGCAGTGGGCGCGGGTGAGCAGGTCGGGCATGCTCCTGCGGCCCACCATGCGGTCGGCGCGCGACAGGCTCCACTGGAAGCCGAAGCCGTCCACGGCCAGCCAGCGCATCAGCGGGTGCGCCCGCCGCGCGCCCCAGACCGGACGCAGCCGCAGCAGCGCGTAGCCGCGTCCGGCGCCGACGTACGCGGCGTGGCGGTGATGCTGGGCGGGGCCGGCCAGTAGCTCGTGAAGGCGCCGGCCCCGGGTCAGGGTGAGCAGGTCGAGCACGGTGCAGGCCGCCGCCGCGCCCTCGTAGCCGTAAGGCCGCTGCTCAGGTGATAGTTCTTCGATCTTCTCGACTTCCCGCGACATCACCGCGTTGAAGCCGAATACGTACGACTTTTCGGCATCCGCGAAGACTGTTCGGGGAGCCCCGGCGCGCGACCGGAACCTGCGCCGGCTCAGATCGGACTCCGAAGGATCCTTGGTCAGAAACCTCCGCAGCCCCCTCGCCGGGGACAGTGTCAGCTCGATCCTGACCTGGTCCAAGAACGCTGTTGTGCCCGTGTCGCCCACGCTTCCCCCGAAGACGCCTCCTACGGCCAGACACGAAGCTAGTAACCCCATTGCGCCGTTCACCGGCGGCGCACCGGATGTCCCCGGCAAAGAACCCGCAAAAGCCCTTGCGCCATCTGCGGCGGGTCAGCCGGGGGGCGCCGACCTGAAGGACTGCCGCTCCACGCACCCGCACGCCTCCGGATCGGACACCGACGTGCCCGCGATGTCGCGGAACAGCCCGGAACCGGGGGAGAGGCGCTGCAACGCGTCCGCGGCGAGGACGGCCGCGGCCGCGGTGTAGCCGGAACGCTCGTGCGGGAAGTGCTTGCGGTTGACGAACTGCCAGCCGGTCCAGTAGGAGCCGTCCTCGTGCCGCAGGTGCTGCACGTCGGCGAAGAGCGCGGCGGCCCGCGTACGGTCGCCCATGGCGTCCAGGGCCAGCACCAGCTCGCACGTCTCGGCCCCGGTCACCCACGGCTGGTCGGACACGCACCGGATGCCGAGCCCCGGCACCACGAACGTGGACCACTCACGTTCCAGCAGCTCGAACGCCTGCCGGCCGCGTACGGCGCCGCCGAGCACCGGGTAGTACCAGTCCATCGAGAACCGGCTCTTGTCGGCGAACGCCTCCGGGTGCGCCGACAGCACGTGGGCGAGCCGGTCGGCGGCCAGCTCCCAGTGCGGCTGCGGGTCGCCCAGGTGGTCGGCGAGCAGCACGCCGCAGCGCAGGCCCTGGTGGATCGAGGCGCACCCGGTCAGCAGCGCGTACGCCGCGGGCCGGCCGTGGGCGTCCCGCTCCCAGACGATCTCGCCGCGCTCGGTCTGCAGGCCCACCACGTAGTCGAGGGCGGCCTTGACCATGGGCCAGTACCGCTCGGCGTGCTCACGGTCGCCGGTGACGAGATGGTGGTGCCAGGCGCCGGCGGCCACGTAGGCGGCGTGGTTGGACTCGCCGCCCGCCTCGGCCGCCACGCCGTCGAGCAGCTTCATCGGCCAGGAGCCGTCGGGGCGCTGGTGGCGGGCCAGCCACTCCCAGCCGCGCCGCACCGGCTCGGCCAGCCCGGCCACGCACATGCCCATCAGGCACTCGACGTGGTTCCACGCGTCCACGTGCCCCTCGGGCCAGGGCACGCCGCCGTCGTCCTGCTGGATGGCCGCGATGCTGAGGGCCGTGCGGACGACCTCCTCGCGGGAGATCATGGCTTCTTGACGTAGAGGACCACGCTCTTGCCGATGAGCGGGTTGAGCAGCGCCTCGGCGATCCTGGTGGCGGCCGGGCGCTTCATGATGTCCCACACCAGCAGCTCGTGGTACGCCTTGGCGACCGGGTGGTCGTCGTTGTTGACGCCCACCGCGCACTTGATCCACCAGTAGGGCGCGTGCAGGCCGTGGGCGTGGTGGTGCGGGCCGATCTCGAAGCCGACGGACTTGAGCTTGGCCGACAGCTCGGCCAGCGTGTAGATCCGCACGTGGCCGCCCGGCGCGGTGTGGTAGTCCTCGTCCAGGGCCCAGCAGATGCGCTCGGGCAGGAAGCTCGGCACGGTGATCGCCGCGGTGCCGCCCGGCTTGAGCACGCGGAAGATCTCCCGCATGGCCGCCATGTCGTCGGGGATGTGCTCCAGCACCTCGGCCGCGATGACCCGGTCGAAGCCGCCGTCCTCGAACGGCATGTCCAGCGCCGTGCCCTGGACGGTCTCGCCGGTCGCGCCCAGCGGCACCTCGCCCGCCTTGTCCATCGCCACGAACATGGCCGCCACGTTGTCCAGCTCGGACTGGTCCATGTCGAAGGCGACGACGTCGGCGCCCTGGCGCAGCACCTCGAAGGCGTGCCTGCCGCCGCCGCAGCCCAGGTCGAGCACACGCACGCCGGGGCCCACGGGGAGCCGGTCGAAGTCCACGGTCAGCACTTTGTCGCTTCTCCTTGATCAGCTCTTGGGGCTTTTCGTACGGGGGTCAGCGGCGGCTCTTGTGCGCCGCCATCGCCTCGCGGTACGCCTCGACCGTCCGCTTGGCGACGACGTGCCAGGTGTAGCGCTCCATGACGCGGTCGTAGCCGGCCTTGCCCACCCGCTCGCGCTCCTCGGGGGAGTCGTGCAGGCGGCGCAGCACCGCGGCCAGCTCCTCGGCGTCACCCGGCGGCACCTGGACGGCCGCGTCGCCCACGACCTCGGGCAGCGCGCCCGTACGGCTGGCCACCAGCGGCGTGCCGCAGGCCATGTGCTCGACGGCGGGCAGCGAGAAGCCCTCGTACAGCGAAGGGACCACCGAGATCTCCGAGGTGGCGATCAGCTCGCCCAGCTCGTCGTCGGAGATGCCGTGCACGAAACGCACCCGGTCCTGCAACGAGAGCTCCTGGACGAGCCGCTCGGTCGGGCCGCCGGGGGTGGGCCTGCTGACGACGGTCAGGTTCACGTCGCGCTCGGTGGCCAGCTTGGCGACCGCGCGCAGCAGCGTGGCCACGCCCTTCATCGGCGAGTCCGCGCTGGCGACCGCGACGATCGAGCCCTTGCGGCGCGGCTTGTCCGGGCGCGGGTGGAAGTAGCGGGTGTCCACGCCGAGCGGGATCAGCCGCATGTTGGCCTGCGGGACGTTGAAGTCCCGGTGGATGTCGGCCAGCGACGACTCGCTGACGGTGAGGATCGGGCTGAGCCTGGGGGCGACGCGGGACTGCATCTTCACGAACCCGTACCAGCGGCGCATGGTGAGCTTCTTGTAGCCGGTGGCGGCCTCCAGCTCGATCCGCCGGTCGACGCTGATCGGGTGGTGGATCGTGCCGACCACGGGGAACAGCTTCTGGATGCCGAGCAGGCCGTAGCCGAGGGTCTGGTTGTCCTGGACGACGTCGAAGTCGCCCACCCGCTTCTTCAGCTCGCGGTAGGCGCGCAGGGTGAAGGTCAGCGGCTCGGGGAAGCCGGCCGTCCACATGGTGCCGACCTCCAGGAGGTCGATCCAGTCGCGGTACTCGGCCAGCTTCGGGGTCCTGAACGGGTCCTCGTCCCGGTAGAGGTCGAGGCTGGACACCTTGCGCAGGACGACGCCCTCGTCCAGCTCGGGGTAGGGCGGTCCGGAGAACACCTCGACGTGGTGACCGAGCGCGACCAGTTCACGGCTCAGGTGCCGGAGGTAGACGCCCTGCCCGCCGCAGGTGGGCTTGCTGCGATAGGACAGCAGCGCGATCCGCAGCGCCTCGCTCACGGACACCCCTTTCTCCGCCGGTAGGCCCATGTTTTCTGCGGTAAGGCCCCAAGAGGCGGGCGTGTACCGTGAAAGATGACCTTAGTCCGAGAAGGCTACCATTCGGTAGGTCACCTGGAATTGTTCACAACAGTCTCCACAGGCCGTGCGAACTGCGACATTAAGGTAACCGAGCGTGGTTCGGTGAAACATGTTCTAGGTGGCTTGGTGCTGCGTCCAGGCGCTTAGCTGTACATTCCCGTCCCAAAGGGACGCGGTGCGGGCCACCGTACCTACGTGATAGTTGGAGGACCCCTTGGCCAGGCGCGCTCTGATCACCGGCATCACCGGCCAGGACGGTTCCTACTTGGCCGAGCACCTGCTCGACCAGGGGTACGAGGTGTGGGGGCTGGCCCGCGGACAGGCGAACCCGCGCGTCTCGCGCATGCGCAAGCTGCTCGCCGACGTCCAGGTGGTACGGGGTGACCTGCTGGACCAGGGGTCGCTGATCTCCGCGGTGGAACGCGTTCAACCCGACGAGGTGTACAACCTGGGGGCGATCTCGTTCGTGCCCATGTCGTGGGAGCAGGCCGAGCTGACCGCCGAGGTGACCGGGATGGGCGTCCTGCGGATGCTTGAGGCCATCCGGGTGTGTTCGGGCGTGTCGAGAGGTGGGGGATCGTCACCGTCGGGGCAGATCCGCTTCTACCAGGCTTCGTCGTCGGAGATGTTCGGGCAGGTCACCGAGACGCCGCAGACCGAGCGCACCGCCTTCCACCCGCGCTCGCCGTACGGGGTGGCCAAGGCGTACGGGCACTTCCTCACGCAGAACTACCGCGAGTCGTACGGGATGTTCGCGGTGTCGGGCATCCTGTTCAACCACGAGTCGCCGCGGCGCGGCGCGGAGTTCGTGACCAGGAAGGTCACGCTCGGGGTGGCCCGGATCAAGCTCGGGCTGGCCACGGAGCTGCGGCTGGGCAACCTGGAGGCGCGCCGCGACTGGGGCTACGCCGGCGACTACGTCAAGGCGATGCACCTGATGTTGCAGGCCGCCAGCCCCGAGGACTACGTGATCGGCACCGGGCGGATGAAGTCGGTGCGCGAGCTGGTGGAGGCCGCCTTCACGGCCGCCGGGCTGGACTGGGAGCGGCACGTGGTGGTCGACCAGGCGCTGCACCGGCCGGCGGAGGTGGACCTGCTGTGCGCCGACCCGAAGAAGGCGCGGGCGCAGCTGGGGTGGGAGCCGAGCGTGTCGTTCGACGAGCTGGTCGCCATGATGGTCGAGAGCGACCTCCGCCTCCTCTCCGCCGGCGGCGACCCCGACCAGGACAGCTCCTGGCCGTAGACCGGACTGCCTCCGGTCGTTGTTTCCCGGGGCCTGTGCGGTTGTGGCCGCCTGTTCCGGTGCGGGTTCTGCTGTTTCTTCACGGCTTCGCGTGGTCGGGCCATCCGCCGTACTGCGGCTGAGGGCCCTCCAGGGGCACGGCCGCTGACCCTTCACCCGTGACCCGCCGTCACGCGGCGCTCTGTGGGCCCTCTGAGTCCTCACGGCGATCCCGCAGATCCCATTGACAAAGAGGATTTTTACGTAAAAGATTGGTTTTGCGATGAGAGATGTCCTGTATCTGGAACAGATCGAGCAGGCCGAGGCGCTGCTCAAGCCGCAGCGGGTCGAAGTGCTGAGGCAACTGGCCGAGCCGCGCACGTGCTCGGAGGTCGCCGAACGCCTCGGGCAGACGCCGCAGCGGGTCTACTACCACGTCAAGCGGCTGGTCGAGGCGGGCCTCGTGGACCTGGTGTCCGAGCGCAAGGTGCGCGGCATCCACGAGGGCATCTACCAGGCCGGCGCCCGCTCGTACTGGCTGTCACCGCGGCTGGTCGGGCGGATCGGGCTGCGCAAGGCACGCGACGAGCTGAGCCTGGGCTACCTGCTCGACCTCATGGAGGAGGTCCAGGCCGACATCGCCGCGCTCGACCGGGACGCGCCCGAGCTGCCGTCCATCGGCCTGTCCGGAGAGATCCACGTACGTCCGGAGAGCCGCCAGCAGTTCCTGAACGACCTGCAGGGCATGCTGCAGGAGCTTTTCACTCGTTACGGCGGCGCTGAGGGTGACGCCTTCAAGCTCGCCGTGGCCTGTTACCCCAAGGGAGAAGAGCATGAGTGAGCCGATGATCGCGAAGGTCCGCGTCCACGCGCCGGTCAAGGAGGTGTGGCACGCGCTGACCGACTCGGCCGCGGCGCGCGTCTGGCTGGCCGAGCACGCCGAGGTGGACCTGCCGGACCGGTTCGAGTTCTGGGGGCGTACGACGCCGGAGGGCGACGCGCCGCACCAGCGGGTGCTGTCGGCCGACGACCGCAGTGTGCAGTTCGCCTGGCTGCTGGACGGGGTCGAGACGACCGCCGGCATCACGGTCGAGGAGGACGGCGAGTCGGCGACGATCGTCTCGGTGTCGCAGTCGCACTACGACTTCCAGGACGTCGTCACCGGCGCGAGCATCCGCGGCGTGCTGCAGACGTACTGGTACCAGGTCCTGGCCAGCCTGGCCGAGCACGTCGAGGGCCGGCCGCTCACGCCGCGCGTCGACTTCACCGCGCGCGAGCTGCGCGCCGAGGTCACCATCGACGCGGCGCCCGCCCAGGTCTTCGAGTCGCTGATCGACTCGGAGACGGTCACCAAGTGGTTCGGGTTCCCGATCGAGATCGAGCCGTACGTCGGGGGCCGGTTCGCCATGGGCGGGTTCGCGAACGACCCGTCGCCGGCCAAGGTGCTGGAGCTGGAGCCGGAGCGCCGGTTCTCCGTCGACTGGGGCGGCCCGGGGGTGAGCTCGTGGGAGCTCGCCGGGTCCGCCGGCCGGACGCGGCTGACGCTCGTGCAGAGCGGCTTCGACGCCGAGCGCCCGCCGTACGCGGCCTGGGGCGGGATGTTGTCCGGGGTGGCGGAGCTGCGGCGCTTCCACGAGGTGCCGGACTGGCGTCCGATGTGGGTCGAGGCCTGAGCGGTTCAGCCGGGTTTGTCGTGAGCGGCGTCCGGCAGGTGGTCGAGGACGGTCTCGGCGATCGTCGCGAGCACCTCGATCTGCTCCGGCGAGAGCAGGTCGATGAAGTGCCTGCGGACGGACGCCACATGGGCGGGCGCCGCCTCCTGGATGGCCCGCAGCCCTCCCTCGGTCAGCACGACCACGGCGCCGCGCCCGTCCCCCTCGAAGCCCTCGCGCGTGACGAGCCCGCGCTGCTCCATCCGCGAGATGTGCCGCGAGAGGCGGCTCTTCGACCAGAGCATCCGGTCGGCCAGCCTGGTGAGACGCCACCGGTGGTCGGGCGCGGAGGTCAGCGCGGACAGGACGTCGTAGTCGGGGGCCGACAGCCCTGAGTCGCGCGCGAGGTCGCGGCTGACCTGGGCGTCCAGCAGCAGGCGCATCCTGCGGTAGCCGATCCAGGCTCGGAACTCGGCGTCGTCCAGCCAGTTGGGCTCCATGTCCCCGGAGTTTAGTTGACGTGTAACCGACCTCAGATCTAGGTTTACATGTAAACCAATCTGGAGGAGGCACGTCGTGTTCGGACTGGGCATATCGACCTCGGCGGGGCCGGGGGCCGATCCTGTGGGGGACGCTCGCGCGGCCGAGGAGCTGGGCTTCGACTTCGTCTCGGCCTCGGACCATCCCTGCGGGAGCGAGCCGACGTACGAGCTGTGGACGATGCTGACCTGGGTGGCCGCCGCCACCTCGCGGATCAGGGTGGCGACGCGGGTGCTGGGGGTGCCGTACCGGCCGCCGGCGATGGTCGCCAAGATGGCCGAGACGCTGCACCGGCTCTCCGGCGGCCGGCTGATCCTCGGGCTCGGGGGCGGCTACTCCGACGAGGAGTTCCGCGCGTTCGGGCTGGGCGTGCCCACACCCCGCGAGAAGGTGGACGGCATGGTGGAGGCCATCCACGTCATCCGCGGCCTCTGGTCCGAATCGCACTTCACGTACGAAGGCTCTCGCTACCACACCGATCGGGCCACCATCGAGCCCAAGCCCCTCAGCCCCATCCCGATCTGGCTGGGCACGTACGGACCGCGCGCCCTCGACGCCACCGGACGGCTGGCCGACGGCTGGATCCCCTCCCTGGGGTTCGCGCCGCCGGAACGGGCGGCACCCATGAGGGAGCGCGTCCTGTCGGCCGGTCGCCCGGTCGAGTGCGTGTACAACGTCGCCTTCCGCATCGGCGCCGCCGCCGAGGGGGACGGGATGGTCGCGGGCTCGGCGTCGGAGGTGACCGGCCGCCTGGCGGAGTTCGTGGCCATGGGGTTCACGTCGATGAACTTCACGCCGGTCGGCCCCGACCCGCGCGCCCAGGCGGAGCGCCTGGCCGGGGAGGTGCTGCCCGCCCTCCGCGCGCTGACTTCCTGACCGGCGGCGGGACGCGCGGAAGACGATCCGGGCCTGCGGCGAAGGATGGGTGACAGTCCACCACTTCGTGAAGGCGCCTGATGACGGAGACGACAACGTGATCGCCGAAGCGGGCGAACAGCTGACCGACGCCGAGCTGGTCGCCCGGTACCGGCGGGACCCCGAGCTGTTCACCATCGTGCACGATCGCCACTACCGCGACATCTACCTGTACGTCGCCGGCCGGCTGGACACGCAGATCGCCGAGGACATCACGGCCGAGACGTTCTTGCTGGCCTTCGATCAGCGCGACCGGTTCGACCCGGAACGCGGGGGTTTGCGGCCCTGGTTGTTCGGCCTGGCCACCAACCTGATCGCCAGGCACCGGCGCAAGGAGGTCCGCCACTACCGGGCGCTGGCCCGGCTGGGCACGGAACCCGCCGTGGAAGGCCATGAGAACCGGGTCGTGGCCTCCGTCGCTGCCCAGCGCATGCAGCCCCACCTGGCCAGGGCGATCGCCGCGCTGTCCGGGGGCGAGCGCGACGTCCTGCTGCTCGTGGCCCTGGGCCAGCTCAGCTACGACGAGGTGGCCCAGGCGCTCGGCATCGCCGCCGGCACGGTCGGCTCCCGGCTCAGCCGGGCGCGCGCGAAGATCCACGCCCTCGTCGACAAGGAGACCGCTCATGGATGACCTGAACGAGCTCGCCACCCTGCTGGCCAAGCCCGAACCGGCCACCGAGGCGATCGCGCGCAGCAGGGGCCGCCTCCAGGACAGGATGCGCGGCCGTACGGCGCGGCGGCGGACCGGGTGGCTCGTGCCGTCGCTCGCCCTGGCCGCCGCCGCCGCTGTCGTCACGGTGCTCGCCACGGGCGTGATCGCGCCTGCCGGCACACCGGCCTCGGGCAAGGACGTCCTGCTCATGGCCGCCGCCAGCGCCGAGCGTACGCCCGAGGGCGCCGGCCGGTACTGGCACGTCACCCGCGAGTACCGGGACGCCGACATCCCCTCACGGGAGAGCTGGACGACGCGGGACGGGCGTCGCTGGTCCAGGGGCCGGCCGGACGCCCCCGCGGGTGTCGTCGTGCCCGACCCGAACCCGCTCAGGCTCAAGGGGGCCGAGGTGAGCATCGAGGAGCTCGAAGGGCTGCCGACGGAGCCGGCCGCCCTGATCGCCCGGATCGCCGCCCTTCCCGGGCTCGCCCGCGCCATGACCTCCTCCGAGCAGCGTGGTGACCCGCTGTTCTCACTGGTCGCGCTGATCTCGGAGCTGCCGGCGCCGCCGGAGGTCCGGTCCGCGGCGTTCCGGGCACTCGCCGCTACACCCGGGGTCGAGAACGCGGGCGAGGTGGAGGACGGGCAGGAGCTGCGGTTCCCCAACCCCGACGGCGGCCCCGAGATCAGGACGGTCGTCGACCCTGCGAGCGCCCGGGTGATCCGGACCAACTACCTCTACGGCGGCGACGGGGGAGTGGCGTGGGGCCCGAGCTTCGTCTGGGTCACCGCAGGCTGGACCGATCAGCCTCCGCGCTGACGTGGGGTGGGCGCCGGTTGGGCGGGCGGGCTTCGGGAGGGCGCGGAGTTCGCTGGTTTTCCACAGAACGTGGCTCGGCTCTGCGGGGGCCTGGGGAAGGCCGTCACCCTGGGCCCGTGAACGGCTCACTCTCGTTGCTCGGCCGCGCCGAGCGCATCACCCGGTCCTGCCGGCAGGCCGTCGCCTGCCGGCAGACGGCCGCACATGTCTGGGGCCTGAGCGTGCCCTCCGTCCAGGAGGCCGACTGGCCGGTGGAGGTGATCGCCCCCGCTCACCACCATGGCGCGCACGGCCCTCGACTGCGCCCGGTCGCTGCCGCGTCCGGAGGCCGTGGCGGCGCTCGACCAGTTCGCCCGGCTGGGGGTCGACATGGAGGCCCTGTGGCGTCGTCCGCTCAACTCCTGGCGGCTGCGCGACACGCTGAGCCTGGCCGACGCGGGTGCCGCCTCGCCCCGGGAGAGCTGGCTGCGGGTCATCCTCGTCGACGGCGGCCTCCCACGGCCCACGACGCAGCTCGCCGTGGACCTGGGCGGCGGCAGGCGGGCCTACCTCGACCTGGGGTGGGAGCCGTACAAGGTGGGGGTCGAGTACGACGGCCGGGAGCACCACACCTCGCCCGAGGACCGGCGGCGCGACGACGACCGCCGCGCCGAGCTGCGGAGGCTCGGCTGGCGCGTGATCGCCGTACGCCGCGACGTCATCCCCGGCCAGATCGCCGGCCTTCTCCGCCACGTCGCCGACGCGCTGATCCAGCAAGGCTGGCAACCGGGCCCGGAGGGCACTGTCCACGTCCTTCGCCAGATCCGCGCGGCCCGCCGCAGGACCCACCGCCATCCCCGGCACCGGCGCTTCTCGTGAGGGCGTTCCCGGTGCCTACGGGAGGGTCAGGCGATCGTGACCGGCAGCTCCTTGATGCCGTTGATGAAGTTCGAGCGCAGGCGGCGGGCCGGGCCGGCCTGGCGGATGCGCGGGCGGCGCCTGGCCAGTTGCTCGAACAGCACGCGCAGCTCCAGCTTGGCGAGGTGGTTGCCGAGGCAGAAGTGCGCGCCGCCGCCGCCGAACCCGATGTGCGTGTTGGGCGTGCGCCCGATGTCGAAGACCTCCGGGTCCGGGAAGACGGAGGCGTCCCGGTTGGCGGAGGAGTAGAAGACCACGACCTTGTCGCCGTCCTTGACGGGCTGCCCGCCGAGCACCTGGTCGGCCATGGAGGTGCGCCGGAACAGGTTGACCGGCGACACCCACCGGACGATCTCGTCGGCCGCCGTCCTGGCCAGCGTGGGGTCGGCGACCAGGCGGTCCCACTGGTCGGGGTGGTCGAAGAGGGCCAGCATGCCGCCGGAGGCCGCGTTGCGGGTGGTCTCGTTGCCCGCGACGATCAGCAGCAGGACGAAGAGGTCGAACTCGTCCTCGCTGAGGTTTTCGCCCTTCTCGTCGGGCTGGAGGAGCTTGGTGATGATGTCGTCCTTGGGGCTGGCTCTGCGCTGCGCCGCGAGCTCGTTGGCGTAGGCGTACACCTCCATGGCCGCGCCGGAGCCCTCCTCGGGCGTCGCGGCGTAGTCGGGGTCCTGGGCGCCGATCATGCGGTTCGACCAGGAGAACAGCTTGTCGCGGTCGGTCGCGGGGGCGCCGAGCAGCTCGCAGATCACGTACAGGGGGAGGGGGGCGGAGACCTCGGTGACGAAGTCCACCTCGCCGGAGCACTTGTCGAGGAGGTCGTCGCAGATGTCGCGGATGTGCTGTTCGAGGGCGCCGATCGTCCGGGGGGTGAAGCCGCGGTTGACCAGCGAACGCCGCCTGGTGTGCTCGGGCGGGTCCTGGTTGAGCATCATCAGCCGCTGGAGGGCGATCTGGTCCTCGGGCATCTCGTCGAAGAGGGCGAGCTTCTTGGCCGAGGAGAACAGCTCGGAGTGGCGGGACACATGCACGACGTCCTCGTAGCGGGTGACCGCCCAGAACCCGGGCTCGCCCTCGTGCCAGTGGACGGGGGAGTTGGCGCGGAGCCAGGCGAGCTGTTCGTGGGGTGGGCCGGAAGTGGCGTAACGGTCCCTGTCGACGAGGTCGATATGCACGCGCGGTCACCTCTTGATCAAGCGCTTGTTTTATATGTACTGAAACGTGTTCTATTACGCCACTGTACGCCCGTCAAGTAGCCCCGGTCGGCGCCGAGCTCCCGTCCGACCGGACACCTCGATGTAACCCCGCGGAACGCCACCCCCAACTGCCGTCCTCTCGCCCGCCCTCTGGGGGGCGGGCGGTCGGGGGGTGGGGTGGTCGGTGGTCCTGAGGTGGAGAGCTAGGCGCTCACCGGCCGAACGCCTGCTCTACGTGTTGCAGGCCGTCGCACTCGGCTTCGCGTGCGCGGCGGCGCGGGCGTGTACGGGCACGTTGTGGATGGCGGTCGGCGTGTACACCGGCCACCTTCTGCTCCCGACGAGGCCCCTCCACCACGGCGTGCAATTCGTCATCCCGGCCTGCGCGCTCACCGTCACCGGGCTGCTGCTGCTCCGGCCACGACGCAGGGGAGCGAGCGTGGGAAGGGGTGTCGCCCCGGTGTAGTGCCCGCGGGCGCACGTGCGAGACGACCACGGCCGGCGCACAGGGCCCCAGCCCCCGTTCCACGCCGAGCGGCGCACCTCTGAGGCACGTCCGATGTTTTCCAAGGCGAGGTGATCGGCAGAGAAGAGGAAGCCGTCGGAGCTGTGGGGGCTGGGTTGGGTGGTTTGCTTGGGGTTCGAGGTGTGGGTTCAGGTTACGGATCGGATGTATCCCGCTGGACGCCCTTGACATGCGCCGCCATCCCGCAGCAGCATCTGAGATACAGACATCCGATGAATGACTGAAGGGTGCGGTGTGAAGCTGCTGCGAGTGGGACCTGTCGGGCAGGAGCGGCCGGTGGTGATGGACGCCTCCGGCACCCTGCGCGACATCGGGGAGCCCGAGATCGACGGGGCTTTTCTCGCCTCCGGGGGAGTGGCGCGCGTGCGTGCCGCGCTGGAGCGTGGCGACCTGCCCGTCGTTGACGCCGCCGGGCTGCGGGTGGGCGCGCCGATCGCCCGTCCGGGCAAGGTGGTCTGCATCGGGCTGAACTACCGCGACCACGCCGCCGAGTCCGGCGCCGAGCCGCCCGCCGAGCCCGTGGTGTTCATGAAGGCCGCCAACACCGTGATCGGCGCGTACGACGAGGTGCTGGTGCCGCGTGGCAGCGTGAAGACCGACTGGGAGGTGGAGCTGGCGGTCGTCATCGGCAAGCAGGCCCGCTACCTCGACAGCCGGGAGGAGGCCCTCGACGTGATCGCCGGATACGCGATCTCCAACGACGTCTCCGAGCGTGAGTTCCAGCTCGAACGCGGCGGTCAGTGGGACAAGGGCAAGTCGTGCGAGACGTTCAACCCGCTGGGCCCCTGGCTGGTGACGGCGGACGAAGTCGGCGACCCGCAGAGCCTGGGGCTGCGCCTCTGGGTGAACGGCGAGCAGCGCCAGGACGGCGCCACCAAGGACATGATCTTCGACGTGGCCGAGATCGTGCGCTATCTGAGCCGGTTCATGGTGCTCGAACCCGGTGACGTGATCAACACCGGCACCCCGGCCGGGGTCGCGATGGGCATCCCCGGACAGCCGTACCTGCGCGCCGGTGACGTGATGGAGCTGGAGATCGACGGGCTCGGCCGCCAGCGCCAGACGGTGGGGCAGGGCTGATGTCGTACAGAATCGTCGCGCTGGAGACGCACGACGTGCGCTTCCCCACCTCGCGCGAGCTGGACGGGTCGGACGCGATGAACCCCGACCCCGACTACTCCGCGGCGTACGTGGTGCTGAGGACCGACGACGGGGTTGAGGGGCACGGGTTCGCGTTCACCATCGGGCGCGGCAACGACGTGCAGACCGGGGCGATCCGGGCGCTTGAGTCGTACGTGCTCGGCCGGGACGTCGAAGACCTGGGCGCCCTGTACAAGGAGCTGGTCAACGACTCGCAGCTGCGGTGGCTGGGGCCGGAGAAGGGCGTCATGCACATGGCGATCTCCGCCGTGGTCAACGCCCTGTGGGATCTGAAGGCCAGGCGGGCGGGCAAGCCGGTGTGGCGGCTGCTGTCCGAGATGTCTCCCGAGGAGATCGTCGGGCTGATCGACTTCCGCTACCTGAGCGACGCGCTCACCCGGGACGAAGCCCTCCAGATCCTGAAAAACGCGGAAGAGGGGAAGGAAGAGCGGATCCAGCGGCTCATCGAGACCGGCTACCCCGCCTACACCACCTCCCCCGGCTGGCTGGGCTACGACGACGACAAACTGCGACGCCTCTGCAAGGAGGCGCTCGACCAGGGCTTCGGCCAGATCAAGCTCAAGGTCGGCGCCGACCTCGACGACGACCTGCGCCGCTTCCGCGTGGCCCGCGAGGTCTGCGGCCCCGACTACCCGATCGCGATCGACGCCAACCAGCGCTGGGACGTCGCCTCGGCCATCGAGTGGGTCGGCGCGCTGAGCCCGTACCGGCCGCACTGGGTGGAGGAGCCGACCAGCCCCGACGACGTGCTCGGTCACGCCGCCATCGCCGAGGGCATCAGGCCGGTCCCGGTCGCCACCGGCGAGCACGTCCAGAACCGCATCGTCTTCAAGCAGCTCCTCCAGGCCGGCGCGATCTCCTTCCTGCAGATCGACGCGGCCAGGGTCGGCGGGGTCAACGAGAACCTGGCGATCCTGCTGCTCGCGGCCAAGTTCGGCGTGCCGGTCTGCCCGCACGCGGGCGGCGTCGGGCTGTGCGAGCTGGTGCAGCACCTGTCGATGTTCGACTACGTGGCCGTCACCGGCACGATGGACGGCCGCGTGATCGAGTACGTCGACCACCTCCACGAGCACTTCGTGCACCCGGTCGTCATCGACAACGGCCGCTACGCCGCCCCCATGGCGCCCGGCTTCAGCGCCGAGATGCACACGGCGTCGATCGCCGCCCACACGTTCCCCGACGGCGAGGTCTGGAGGTCCGCGTCATGACGCTCAAGGCCATCGTGACCGGCGGCGGTTCGGGCATCGGCCTGGCCACCGCCACCCTGCTCGTGGCGCGCGGCATGAAGGTCGCCTGCCTCGACCTCGTCCCGCCCGGCGACCCGTTCGTCGGGATCAAGGCGGACGTGGCGGACGACGCGTCCGTGCGCGCGGCGGTGGCCGAGGCCGCCGAGCGGCTGGGCGGCATCGACATCCTGATCAACAACGCGGGCGTCGGCGCCCAGGGCACGGTCGAGGACAACCCGGACGAGGAGTGGCGGAAGGTCTTCGACGTCAACGTGTTCGGCATGGTGCGGGTGAGCCGGGCGGCGCTGCCGTACCTGCGCGAGTCGCGGCACGCGGCCATCGTCAACACCTGCTCGATCGCGGCCACCGCGGGGCTGCCGGACCGGGCGCTCTACAGCGCGACCAAGGGCGCGGTGTTGTCGCTGACCCTCGCCATGGCCGCCGACCACGTCCGCGAGGGCATCCGCGTCAACTGCGTCAACCCGGGCACCGCCGACACCCCGTGGGTGGGGCGGCTGCTCGACTCGGCCGACGATCCCGAGGCCGAACGAGCGGCGCTGAACGCCCGGCAGCCCATGGGCCGTCTGGTCAGCGCCGAGGAGGTCGCCGCGGCGATCGCCTATCTGGCGGGTCCCGAGGCCGCCTCGACCACCGGCACCGCGCTCGCGGTCGACGGCGGCATGCAGGGGCTGCGGCTCCGGCCAACCAACCAAGGAAGGTAACCCCCCATGAAGATCGGTCCGGTGGTCGCGAGCGCGGCCCTGCTGGCGGTCGTCGCCGCCTGTGGCTCCAGCGGCACGAGCGGCACCAGCGGTTCCACGGCGGAAGGGGGAGGCGGCGGCAAGGTGGGCATCGACCACCCGCGCGCCGACTCCGACTTCTGGAACTCCTACATCAAGTACGTCCCGCAGATGGCGACCGAGCTCAAGGTCGACCTGATGCCCGCCACGAACTCCCAGAACGACGTCTCCAAGCTGGTCAACAACGTGCAGGCGCTGGTCGGCCAGGGCGCCAAGGCGATCGTCATGGCCCCCCAGGACACCGGCGCCATCGCCAACACGCTCCAGCAGCTGGAGAACAAGAAGATCCCCGTGGTGACCGTGGACACGCGCCCCGACAAGGGCAAGGTCTACATGGTCGTACGCGCCGACAACCGCGCGTACGGCACCAAGGCGTGCGAGTTCCTCGGTGAGAAGCTCGGCGGCAAGGGCAAGGTCGTGCAGCTTGAGGGCGCGCTCAGCTCGATCAACGGCCGCGACCGGTCCGAGGCGTTCAACGAGTGCATGAAGAGCAAGTTCCCCGGCATCACGGTGTTCAGCGAGCCGACCGAGTGGGAGGGCAGCAAGGCGGCGTCCATGCTCCAGACCCGCTTGGAGCAGAACCCGGACATCAAGGGCATCTACATGCACGCCGGCGGCGTGCACCTGGCCCCGACGCTGCAGGTGCTCAAGCAGAAGAACCTGCTGGTCCCGCCGACCGACCCCAAACACGTCTTCGTGGTCTCCAACGATGGCATCCCGCAGGAGTTCGAGGAGATCCGCAAGGGCAACATCGACGCCACGGTGTCGCAGCCGGCCGACCTCTACGCCCGGTACGCGATCTTCTACGCCAAGGCCGCGGTCGACGGCAAGACGTTCCAGCCGGGGCCGACCGACCACGGCAGCAACATCATCCAGCTCCCCAACGGCTTCGAGGACCAGCTCCCGGCGCCGCTGGTGACGAAGGACAACGTGGACGACCAGAACCTCTGGGGTAACCAGGTCAAGTGATGAAATATCACGTTGAAGCCCGAAATGTCGTCAAGCGTTTCGGCCCGACCACCGCGCTGAACGGCGCGGAGATCGCCATCGCCGAGGGCCAGACCCACGCCCTCGTCGGCCGGAACGGCGCGGGGAAGTCCACCCTCGTGTCGATCCTCACCGGGCTCCAGCGGCCGGACGAGGGCGAGGTGCTGTTCTCGGGAGAGACGGCGCCCGCCCTCGGCGACCGCGACGCCTGGCGGCGGCGCGTCGCCTGCGTGTACCAGAAGTCCACGATCATCCCGGCGCTGACGGTCGCGGAGAACCTGTTCGTCAACCGCCAGACCGAGCGCGGCCGGGTGATCAACTGGCGGACGCTGCGGGCCAAGGCGCGTGAGCTGCTGGACACGTACGAGGTGGACGTCGACCCGCGGGCGCTGGCCGGCGAGCTGAGCGTCGAGCAGCGGCAGCTCGTGGAGATCGCGCGGGCGCTGTCGTTCGGCGCGCGCTTCATCATCCTCGACGAGCCCACCGCCAGGCTCGACGGCCCGGCCATCGAGCGGCTGTTCACCCGCATGCGCTCGCTGCGCGAGCAGGGCGTCACGATGATGTACATCTCCCATCACCTGGACGAGGTGTACGAGATCTGCCAGAGCGTCACGGTCTTCCGCGACGCCCGGCACATCGTGACCCGGCCGGTCGAGGGCTTCCCGCACAACGAGCTGGTGGACGCGATGACCGGCGAGGCCACGGCCGCCTACCAGGCCCGGCAGCGCACGCCGGGCGAGGCGGTCGTGCTGGCGGGCGCGGGCCTGTCGCTGGCCGGCCGCTACCAGGAGGTGGACATCGCGGTCAGGTCCGGCGAGGTCGTGGGCCTGGCCGGCTCGGCGAGCAGCGGCAAGGTCGGCCTGGCCGAGACCCTGGTCGGGCTGCGCAAACCGGACACGGGCACGGTCACGATCGACGGCGACCAGGTCAGGCCGGGCGACGTGCCCGCCGCCATGCGGGCCGGGCTCGGGTTCGTGCCCGAGGACCGGCATCACGAGGGCTTCGTCCCGATGTTGTCCGTGGGGGAGAACGCCACCCTGCCGATCGCCCACAAGCTGGGCCCCTACGGCATCGTCTCGCCCGCGCGGCGCCGGGCCAGGGCCGTCCAGATGATCGAGAGCCTGGACATCAAGACCGAGGGGCCCGACCAGCCCGTCGGCGACCTGTCCGGCGGGAACGCGCAGAAGGTCGTGTTCGCGCGGGCGCTCGTGGACGACCCGAGGGCCCTGGTCGTGATCAACCCGACCGCGGGCGTCGACGTCAAGGCCAAGCAGGCCCTGCTCGGCGCGGTCGAGGACGCGGTCGGCCGGGGCGCGGGGGCCGTCGTGGTCTCCGACGAGCTCGACGACCTGCGCATCTGCGACCGGGTGCTGGTGATGTTCCACGGCCGGGTCGTCAAGGACGTGCCGCGTGGCTGGACCGACCACGAGCTCGTGGCCGTGATGGAAGGCATACAAGAGTGACCACATTGACTGCTCCGGCCCCCCGGCTGCGGCTGGCCAGGTTCCGCGACCTGACCCTGGTGCCGGTGATCCTGCTCCTGCTCGTCGTGGGCGCGTTCCTCGACCCGACCTTCCTGACGGCGGGCAACCTGACGAACGTCCTGCAGCAGCAGGCGGCGATCTCGCTGCTCGTGCTGGCCGAGGCGATGATCCTGATCGCCGGGAAGTTCGACCTGTCGCTGGAGTCGACGGTCGGCAGCGCGCCCAGCATCGCCGTGATGCTGGTCGTCCCGGCGTCGGCGGGCGGGTTCGGCCTCGGGCTGCCCGGCTGGCTGGTGATCCCGCTGGCCCTGCTCGTGGGCGCGGCCATCGGCGCGTTCAACGGGTTCCTGATCATCAGGTTCCAGCTCTCTGCGTTCATCGTCACGCTGGCCATGCTGATCATCGTGGACGGCCTCCAACAGGGGCTCACCCAGGGCAAGACGCTGTTCGAGCTGCCCGACTCGTTGCTCTACCTCGGCAGCGCCACCTGGCTCGGCCTGCCCGCCGCCATCTGGATCGCAGCGCTGCTGTTCGCCGCCGGGGTCTTCGGCCTGACCTACCTCAGGCTCGGCCGCGCCCTGTACGCCATCGGCGGCAACGCCGACGCCGCCCGCGCCGCCGGCATCCGGGTGGACCGCGTGCTGTTCGGCGTGTTCGTGCTCGGCGGCATCCTGGCCGCCACGGCCGGCATCCTGGAGACCGGACGCCTCGGCGGGATCGGCAACGAGATGGGCGACGGCTGGATCTTCATGGTCTTCGCCGCGGCCGTCATCGGCGGCGTCAGCATGGACGGCGGCAAGGGCACCGTCCTCGGCGCGCTGACCGGCGTGCTGGTGATCGGCCTGGTCCAGAACATCCTGACCCTCATCGGGGTCTCCGGCTTCTGGCAACCGGTGATCTACGGTGGCATCATTCTGATCGCACTGATCATCAGCAGGATCGCCGGCGGAAAGGCGCAGGACTGATGGAACGCCTCGCCCTCCGCACCAGGCTCAAGGCCGGGTGCGAGGAGATCTACGACAGGGAGCACGCCGAGATCCCGGCCGCTCTGGAGTCCGCCATGCGCGCCAACGGCGTGATCTCGTGGCGCATCTGGCGCGACGGCCTTGACCTGTTCCACTTCGTGGAGGTCGAGGACTACGCCGCGCTGCAGGCCGCGCTCAAGGACGACCCCGCCGACCAGGCCTGGCAGCGTCAGATGAACCGCCTGCTCGACGGCGACTTCGACAAGTCGGCGGGCGGTTTGCGGCCGGTCTGGGAGATGACGTGATCGACCTGCCCCGCGTCGGCTTCGGCGGCGCCCCGATCGGCAACCTGTACCAGGCGGTCTCCGGCGAGCAGGCGCGCGCCACGGTCGACGCGGCCTGGGACAGCGGCGTGCGGCTCTACGACACCGCGCCGCACTACGGGCTCGGGCTGTCCGAGCGCCGCCTGGGCGCCGCGCTCGCCGAGCGGTCGGGCTACGTCCTGTCCACGAAGGTGGGCCGGCTGGTGGTGCCCTCGCAGGTCCGCGAGGACGACGAGATCTTCGACGTCCCCGTCGGGCTGGGCCGCGCATGGGACTTCTCGGCCGACGGGGTGCGCGACTCCCTGGAGGACTCCCTCGCCCGGCTCGGCCTGCCCGAGATCGACATCGCGCTCATCCACGACCCCGACGACCACGTGGAGCAGGCGCTCGCCGAGGCGTACCCAGCGCTGGCCGAGCTGCGGGAACAGGGCGTGGTGAAGGCGATCGGCGTCGGCATGAACCAGTGGCGGGCGCCGCTGCGGTTCGTCCGGGAGACCGGGATCGACGTCGTCATGCTCGCCGGCCGCTACACGCTGCTCGACCAGTCGGGGCTGCCGCTGCTGGAGGAGTGCGCCGAACGCGGCGTCAGGGTGCTGGCGGCCGGGGTCTTCAACAGCGGCCTGCTGGCCACGCCGACGCCGTCGGGCACCTTCGACTACGCGCCCGCGCCGGCGCCGCTGCTCGACCGGGCCGTCCGGATCGCCAAGACCTGCGAGCGCCACGGCGTCACCCTGCCGCAGGCGGCCATGGCCTTCCCGCTGCGGCATCCGGCGGTCGCCTCGATCGTCCTGGGCGCCCGCGCGCCCGAGGAGGTGCTGGCCAACGCCACCCTGTGGTCCCGCCCGGTCCCCGAGGACCTGTGGCTGGAACTGGCCGACGAGGGCCTGCTGACGGCCTGACCGCGACGCCGGCGGCGTCAGGAGGGGATGAACAGCCAGGACCTGGACGTGCCGGACTCGTAGCGGGAGTCCAGGCGTTTGGCGACCACGCCGGGCAGGCCCTGCTCGCGTGCCGCCTGCCGCACCGGACCGGCCTCGCCGGGCCACGAGGGCGCGGTCTGCCAGCGCGGACCGGCCAGCTCCAGCGCCTCCAGGGCGGCCCGCCGGTCGGCGAACGGCTCGTCCAGCAGGGAACGGCCCTCGTCGTACAGCAGGTCGTGGACGACCAGGATCTCGGTCCCGCCCAGCGTGACCACCTCGCCGTCCAGCACCGCCGTCCGGCTGCCGAACGACTCGGCCAGCGGACGCAGCCAGGGGTGCTCGCGGGCGGCTGTCGTGCGCCCGCCGTCGATGGGGACCAGGAGCCGGCGTCCGCGCCAGGCGAACTCGAAGGCGTAGGCGGTGGCGTCCCTGGGCGGCCGGACGCGCTCGGTGGGCAGCATGGGCTCCACGTCGGGGAACGGGTCGCGGACGGGGGCGTCCATGCGGTGGATCATCCAGTTCTTGCCCCGCGTCCGGAACAGCACGAACCGGCCGGAGGCCCGCCTGCCGTGCAGGACGAACTTGACCTCGCGGTCGGACCACTTCTCGGTCTCGTACGTGCCGGTGTCCCAGACGGTCATCGTGCCGCCGCCGTACTCGCCCTGGGGGATCTCGCCGTGGAAGGTGAGGTACTCCATCGGGTGGTCCTCGGTGTGCACGGCCAGGTGGTTGGTGCCGGGGTCGGCGGGCAGGCCCTTGGGGACCGCCCAGGAGGCCAGCACGCCGTCGTGTTCCAGCCGCAGGTCCCAGTGCAGGGACCGGGCGTGGTGCTCCTGGATGACGAACGCGGCGCCGCCACCGTCCTCGGGGGAGGTGGCGGGCACGGGCTCGGGGGTCCGGCTGGGGTCGCGTTTGCTGCGGTATCGCTCCAGTTTGTCGGGCACGACACGGGTACTGCCCGGGGAGCGGTCCCGCGTGCCGATCAGTCGAGCGCTTTGCGCAGCCACGCCTCCACGCCCGCGACGTGCACGGTGGCCCAGGAGCGCGCCACGTCCGGCTGGCGGGCGGCGATGGCCTCGTAGATCGCGGTGTGCTGCTCGCGGGTCTTCGTCATCGCGCCCTCCTGGGTGAGGCCGCGCCACACCCGGGCCCGAGTGGTCGGACCTGAAAGGCTCTCGATGAACGAACACAGCACGCTGTTGCCCGACCCGCGCGCGATGCGCTGGTGGAACTCCAGGTCGTTGGCGACCAGCTCCTCGACCGTCGGCTCGGCGGGCAGCGAGTCGAGGATGAGCCGCAGCTCCTCGATGTCCGCCTCGCTCATCAGCTCGGTGGCCATGGCCGTCGCGGCCGGCTCAAGGATGCGCCGGACCTCGAAGAACTGGATCACCGTGTCGTCGCGGTGCAGGTCGAGCACGAACGACATGGTGTCGAGCAGCAGGTGCGGCTCCAGGCTGGTGACGTACGTGCCGTCGCCCTGGCGTACGTCGAGCACGTTGATCAGGGCGAGCGCGCGGACGGCCTCGCGCAGCGAGTTGCGCGACAGGCCGAGCCGCTCGGCGAGGTCGGCCTCCTTCGGCAGGCGGTCGCCCGGAGTCAGCTCGCCGGAGAGGATCATCTGCTTGATCTTGTCGATGGCCGCGTCGGTGACCGCCACACTCTTCTCCCTAGACATCGGATGTCTAGGAGTCTAGAGCCTGGAAGCGTACGGGATCGACGTTCGGGACGCGGCGGATCAGACCCCGGGCCTCCAGCGTGCGCAGATGGGCCGCGGCCTCGCCGGCCGCCATGCCGCGCAGCACGGGGGCCAGGTCGTCCCAGGGCCGGTTCCAGGTCATCATCGCGGCGACCTCCCAGATGGTCAGCGGTCGCGACCGCTCGGCCAGGAGGGTGCGCAACCGGATCAGCTTCTCCTCGTGATGGTGGCGGATCTCGGCGGCGCGTGCGGCAACATCGGGAAATATCCACTCATGTGCGGGCAAAGCGTCCAGGGGGCCCAGCTCGCCGACCCGGTCGAGCGAGTCCATGAAGTCGCCCAGCGGATCGACGTCGTCCCGGTCGTAGGGATAGATCCCGATGTGCGGGGTGATGTCGGGAAGGACGTGGTCGCCGGTGAACAGCCGGTCGGCGTCCTCCAGGTGCAGGCAGATGTGGCCCGGCGTGTGACCGGGGGTGTGCACGGCCCGCAGCTTGCGGCCCGGCAGGTCCACCAGGTCGCCGTCGCGCAGCTCGCGGTCGGGCAGCGCGGGCGGCGTCGGCCGGGCGCCCATCGCCTCGCGCGCCTCGGCGGGATCGGCCCCGGCCCGCCGGAGCATGTCGGACTGGAAGCTCGCGTGCTCCTCCGCGGCGAGCCCGTGCATGAGCCGGACCAGCGCCGCGTCCGCCTCGTGCATCGCGATCCAGGCCCCGGACGCCTCCTTGACCTGCCCGGCGAGCCCGGCGTGATCGGGATGGAAGTGGGTGACGACCACACCGCTGACGGCCGCGACGTCGAGCCCGAGCTCGGCCAGGCCGCCGCTGAGCGCCTCCCAGGCATCGGGATGGTTCCAGCCGGCGTCGACCAGCACCGGCCCGCGCGGCGACTCGACGGCGTAGACCAGCGTGTAGCCGAGAGGATTGCCCGGGATGGGCACCGGCACGCTCCACACCCCGCCGCCGAGCTCCTGCGGCCGCTGCTCCGAGTACGGCCTGCGCCTGGTCTTCCCCACCGGTTCCCCCGATCGAGCACGTGCGTTGAATGGTAGATCAGGCGATGCGTTCGAGGATCGTCGCCGTGGCCAGTGCGCCGCCCGCGCACATCGTGACCAGCGCGGTGTTGCCGTCGGAGCGTTCGAGCTCGTGCAGGGCGGAGGTGATGAGCCGGGCGCCGGTGGCCCCGACGGGATGGCCGAGCGCGATGGCCCCGCCGTTGACGTTGACCCGGTCGAAGTCGGGCTCGTGCGCGGCGGCCCACGAGAGCACCACGGACGCGAACGCCTCGTTCACCTCGAACCTGTCGATGTCGCCCATGGTCATCCCGGCCGCCGCCAGCACCTTCGCGGTCGCCTCCACGGGACCGTCGAGGTGATAGTACGGCTCGGCCCCGACGAGCGCCTGCGCCAGGATGCGCGCCCTGGGCCGCAGCCCCTGCCGGCGGGCCTCCTGCTCGCTCGTCACCAGCACGGCGGCCGCGCCGTCGGAGATCTGCGAGGACGTGCCGGCCGTGTGCAGGGCGCCCTCGGCGACCGGCTTGAGCCCGGCCAGGCTCTCCACCGTGGTCTCGCGTAACCCCTGATCTCTGCGTACGGACCCGACGGGCACGATCTCCCGGTCGAACCGCCCGTCGGCCCACGCCTTGGCCGCCAGGCGCTGCGAGCGCGCGCCGAACCAGTCGAGCCGCTCCCTGGTCAGCCCCCGCCGCCGCGCGATCCGCTCGGCCGCGGTGAACTGGTCGGGCAGGTCGATGCTCCAGTCGTCGGGACGCGGCCGGGCGGGCCGCACGTTGCTGCCGAGCGGCGCCCTGCTCATGACCTCGACCCCGCACCCGATGCCCGCCTCGATGACGCCCGCCCTGATCAACGCCGCCGCCAGGTGCACGGCCTGCTGCGAGGAGCCGCACTGGGCGTCGATCGTGGTGACCCCCGTCTGGTAGGGGAGCCCGGCGTAGAGCCAGGAATGGCGGCCGACGTGACCGCCCTGCTCACCCGCCTGGGTGACGCATCCGGCGAACACCTGGCCGACGGCGGCCGGGTCGACGCCGGCGCGCTCGACCAGCCCGTTCAGCGCCGCGGCCAGGACCTGCTGCGGCTTGAGCCCCGACAGCCATCCCGCCTTCTTGCCGATGGGCGTGCGAACGGCCTCGACGATCACCGGTGTGCCCACAGTCGCCTCCAGAACGTTGCTCTGGCCGTGACTGTAACGCGTTCTACTTTCCGGTGGAAGCCTCGCTTCCGGCGGGGATCTCGGCACGCAGCCCGAAGGTGTCGAAAAGCTGCAGGTCGAAGAACATGGCGACGTGGTTGATACCTTCGTCGCGCAGCGCCAGCACCATGATCGCGAAGGGGCGGTAGGTGTCGCCCTCGCGGAAGTAGACGGCGAACGCGGGCTGGCCGTTGGCGGCGACCGGAAGCAGCTTGAGGTCGTGGGGCCGGCTCGCGGGGCACTGGTTGGAGACCAGCTCGCCGATCGCGTCGGGACCTTCGTACCAGCCCACGTAGGGCGGCATCTCCCAGATCGCGTCTTTGGTGAACAGCGAGACCAGCTCGTCGACGTCGTAGTTCTCGAACGCGGCGACGTAGCGGTCGAGCAGGTGGCGCTGCTCGGCCGACAGCGGCTCGACCGGGTCGTCGAGAGTCGGCGAGACCTCGCTGAGCTGCGCGCGGGCCCGCTGGAGGATGCTGTTGACGGCCGCCGTGGACAGGCCGACCGCCTCGGCCACCTCGGCCGCCCGCCACCTGAGCACGTCGCGCAGGATCAGCACCGCGCGCTGCCGGGGCGGCAGGTGCTGCAGCGCGGCGACGAGCGCGAGCCTGATGCTCTCGCGCGAGGTCACGATCGAGGCCGGGTCGCCGCCCGCCTCGACCCCGGCCAGCGTGTCGGGCACCGGCTCCAGCCAGGGCACCTCGCCGTCCTGGACCAGCGGCGCGCTCGCCTCGGTGCTCGGGGCGCCGAGGCCGGTCGGCAGGGGCCGCCGGCCGCGGCTGTCGAGCGCGGTCAGGCAGGCGGTGGTGGCGATGCGGTAGAGCCACGTACGCAGCGACGACCGCCCCTCGAACCCGTCGTAACCCCGCCACGCGCGCAGATACGTCTCCTGCACGAGATCCTCGGCGTCGTGCACCGACCCCAGCATCCGGTAGCAGTGTGCGAACAGCTCGCGCCGCATCGGATCGGCCAGCCGGAGGAAGTCGTCGCTCGTCGGCTTGTCGCTCATGTCCCCTGTATAGCTCCCGCCACCGACAATTTCGGTGGCGGCCCCGGCCGCTTTTAGGGCATGACGGAGATGTCCGACAAGAGGCTAGATGTCGGACAGGAGGCGATTCGCGGCGGTCTCGATGCGCCGCTGGATCTGGTCGTACGTGCGCCGCCCCCGCAACATCTCCAGCAGCTCCTGCACCCACACGCTGGCCAGCGAGCCCGCGAGGTCGAGCTGCTCCTCGCCGGCCTGGTCGACCGTCAGCCCGTCGGCGGACACGCGCAGCAGCAGCCCCGTCATGCGGTCGCCGAACGGTGTCTGGACCTCGGCCATGATCAATGACCGGATCAGCGCGTCGGCCAGCTCCGGCTCGCGCATCAGCCCCCGGGTGGCCCGCATGAGCACGTCGACGGCCCGGCTGGCCGGCGTGGAGGCCCCGGGCGGGCGGCGCTCGATGCTGCTCTCCAGCAGGTCGATCTCCTCGCCCACGACCGCCACGACCAGGTCCATCTTGGACGGGAAGTAGCGGTAGAGCGTGCCCAGCGCCACGCCGGCGCGCTCGGCGACCGTGCGCATCTGCATGGCCTCGACGCCGCCGCGCGAGGCCAGCGCGGCCGCGGCCTGGACGATGCGCTTGCGGCGTTGGTGCTGGCTGCGGGTGCGGACACTGCGACCGCCCGCCGCGGCGCGGCCCTCGGCGGCCCCCTCGGTGTCGCTGGGGGGCGCGGAGAATGACCCGGGCGAGGTACGCATAAGAACACGTTATCTGATTTCTCGACAACGCGGCTTGTTACTCGCGAGTCACAAACAGGCCGTATCGGCCCATGTCTACGGCGTTACAGGACTATGTCGGAACATGGCGAACAAGGCCGGCACTGGACAGATATTAGAATCTGTTCTAGTTTGCCATTCGGCTTACCTAGCGCTTGCTGGAGGCTCGATGATCGCGCAGACGCTGGCGGCCCTGCTCCTCGACCGGGCGCAGGACGACCGACCTGGGCTGATGTTCGAGGGCGCGGTGTGGTCGTGGCGCGAGCACGTCGCCCGCTGCCGGGCGGCGGCGGCCTGGCTGAGCGGGCGCGGCCGGGGTCTGCACGTGGGCGTGCTGGGGGAGAACGTCCCGGAGCTGCTCTTCCTGCTCGGCGGCGCGGCGCTCGGCGGGCACGTGCTGGTCGCGCTGAACCCGACGCGCCCGGTGGACGAGCTGATCCGGGACGCCCGCGCCACCGACGTGGACCTCCTGCTCTGGGACGTCCCCTTCGCGGGCCTGGCCCGGCCGGTCGCCGAGGCGCTGGGTTTGGAGAGCCTGCCGCTGTCCACGGTGTCGTCCCTGGGGGAGGGCGAGGGCCGGGCCGCCGAGCCGGGGCCCGGCGACCTGGTGATGCTGATCTTCACGTCGGGCACCTCGGGTCGGCCCAGGGCCGTCCGGATCACGCAGCGCAAGCTGGCGCTGCCGGGGCTGAGCCTGGCGGCGCTGCTCACGCCCGAGGACGTCGTCTACTGCTCGATGCCGCTGTTCCACTCCGGGGCCCTGATGGCCGCCTACGCCCCGGCCGTGGCCTCGGGGGCGGCGCTGGCCGTGCGCAGGCGGTTCTCGGCCTCCGGCCTGCTGCCGGACGTACGGCGGCACGGCTGCACGTACCTGCACTACGTCGGCAAGGCGCTCTCCTACGTCCTGGCCACGCCCGAACGCCCGGACGACGCCGACAACCCCCTCAGGATCGCCTTCGGCAACGAGGGCAGCGCGGTCGCGACCAGGCGGTTCGGCGAACGGTTCGGCTGCCGGGTGATCGACGCCTTCGGCTCCACCGAGACGGCCATCTCCTTCACCCCCGACCCCGGCGGCCCGCCCGGCAGCCTCGGCAGGCTGGGCGCGGGCGTGGAGATCCTCGACCCACTCACCGGACGCCCGTGCCCGCCCGCCCGCATCGAGGGCGGCCGCCTGCTCAACCCGGACGAGGCCGTCGGCGAACTGGTCAACACCTCCGGCCCGGGCCTGTTCGAGGGCTACTACAACGACCCGGACGCGGACGCCGAACGCGTCAGGGACGGCGCGTTCTGGTCCGGCGACCTGGCCTACGCCGACCCCGCCGGGCACGTCTTCTTCGCCGGGCGCGGCACCGAACGCCTGCGCGTGGACGGCGAGAACCTGGCGGTCGCGCCGGTGGAGGCCGCCCTGCGCGAGTTCGGCGGCGTGGTGGAGGCGGCGGTCTACCCGGTGCCGGACGCGGCGGCCGGCGACCAGGTGATGGCGGCGCTGATCCTGGACGGCCCCTTCGACGCCGGGGCGTTCACCACGTTCCTGGCAGGTCGGACCGACCTGGGCCCCAAGTCCTTACCCCGCTATATCCGGATTTGTAGTGAACTTCCGCTGACCCCTTCTCACAAGGTCATCAAGCGGATCCTGGCCAAGGAGGCGTGGCGGACCGGCGACCC
The DNA here is from genome assembly GCF_040642995.1 of Nonomuraea sp. NPDC047529. Taxonomy (NCBI): domain Bacteria; kingdom Bacillati; phylum Actinomycetota; class Actinomycetes; order Streptosporangiales; family Streptosporangiaceae; genus Nonomuraea; species Nonomuraea sp. NPDC047529. Next base: position 115,002 of record NZ_JBEYTJ010000007.1, read on the forward strand.
CGTCTGGTGGCGGTCCCCGGCCGGGCTGCGCCCCCTGACCGGCGCGGACGTCAAGGCCATCGAGGACGAGTTCGTCGAGCACGGCAGGCACCACCTCTTGGAGAGCTGATGGATTTCAACCTGGACGAGACCCAGCAGGACCTGAAAAAGCTGACCGCCGAAGTTCTGACCAGGGAGGAGGCCGCCGCCGGGGAAGGGACCGGAGCCGCCGGGAAGGAGGGCGGCGCGACGGCCGGGGACGGGCTGTGGCGGGCCGGGCTCATGAGCGTGTGCGCGTCCGAGGAGGCGGGCGGCGCGGGGCTCGGACCGGTCGAGATGGCCGTGGTGCTGCGCGAGGTCGGGGCGCGGGCGGCGGCCGTACCGGCGTTGCCCGTCCTGGTGAGCACGCTGGCGCTGGCCCGTCACGGCGGCCCTGACCAGCGGCGACGGGTCACGCGTGGCACGCTGGCCCGCCGCGAGCCCGGCCGGGCCCCGGCCGATCCGCCCGAGACGGCCGCCCGCCGCGAGGGTGACGGCTGGACGCTGACCGGGCGGAAGGTCTCGGTGCCGTACCCGGCGGACGACGTCCTGGTCACCGCGGACGAGGGGCTGTTCCTGGTGACGTCGCCGTCCACGAGCCCGGAGTTCACCTCGACCGGCGAGCCGGCCGCCACGGTCCTGCTGGACGGCACGCCCGCCGAGCGGGTGGCCGGGCCCGAGGCCGCCGCCGACGCCGGGCGGCTGTTCACCGTGGCCGTCGCCGCGCAGGCGAGCGGCGTCCTGGCCGGGGCGCTCGACCTGACCACCGCCTACATCAGGACCAGGCGGCAGTTCGGCCGCGCGCTGGCCGAGTTCCAGGCCGTGACCATGCAGATCGCCGACATCTACATCGCGGGACGGGCCCTCGACGTCGCCATGTGGTCGGCCGCCTGGCGGCTGGGCGAGGGGCTGTCCGCCGACGAGGACGTGGCGCTGGCCGCGTTCCACGTCTGCGAGGCCGTCAAGGCCCTCTACACCTGCCAGCACCTGCACGGCGGCCTCGGGCTGGACGTCACCTACCCGCTGCACCGCTACTTCGCGCAGGCCAAGCACCTGTCCCACCTGCTCGGCGGCGCCGACGCCCAGCTCGACCTGATCGGAGCCCTCGTCTGATGCTGATCGACCTGACCCCCGAGCAGCGCGCGCTCCGCGACGAGCTGCGCGAGTACTTCCGCGGCTGCCTGACCGCCGAGGACCGCGCCAAGATCGCCGACGATCCGTTCGGCGAGGCGTACATGGAGCACTGCCGCCGGCTCGGCCGCGACGGCAAGCTCGGGCTGGGCTGGCCCAAGGAGTACGGCGGAGGCGGCTACGGCCCGCTGGAGCAGCAGATCTTCGCCAACGAGATCGCCCGTGCGGGCGTGCCGTACCCGATCATCACCGTGCAGACGGTGGGCCCGACGCTGATGCAGTACGGCACCCAGGAGCAGAAGGACCGCTTCCTGCCGCGCATCCTGGCCGGGGAGTGCCACTTCGCGATCGGCTACAGCGAGCCCGAGGCCGGCACCGACCTGGCCTCCCTGCGCACCACGGCGGTCCTCGACGGCGGCCACTACGTCGTCAACGGCCAGAAGATCTTCACCAGCGGCGCGCACTACGCCCAGTACATCTGGCTGGCGGCCCGGACGAACCCGGAGGCCAAGAAGCACAAGGGCATCACGATGATGATCGCCGCCACCGACGACCCCGGCTTCTCCTGGACCCCGATCGTCACCATGGACGGCCGCCACCACACGAACTCCACCTACTTCTCCGACGTCCGCGTCCCGGTGGACATGGTGGTCGGCGAGGTGGACCGCGGTTGGGACCTGATCGTCAACCAGCTCAACCACGAACGCGTCACCCTCGGCCCCGCCGGGAACCTCGGCCAGACCTACGACCGCTTCCTCGCCTGGGCCAGGCACGCCGGGCTGACGGACAACCCGGACGTACGCCGCGCCCTCGCCCGGGTGCGGGCCGCCTTCCGTACGAACGAGCTGCTGAACTGGCAGGTGGCGGCCAACATGGACCTCGGCTGGCTGGGCGCGCCCGACGCCTCGGCCACCAAGATCTACGGCTCCGAGCGCATGCAGGAGATCGGCCGGCTGGTCTGCGACGTCGTGTCCAGGTACGGCGACCCCTCGGACCCGGAGACGGCCGAGCTGGCCGAGCGCATGGACCACGGCGTCAAGGGCGCGGTGGTGCTGACGTTCGGCGGCGGGGTCAACGAGGTGCAGCGCGAGCTGATCGCGATGCTCGGCCTGAGCCTGCCGAGGCCGCCGCGATGACCGACCCGATGGCCGTCGCGATGACCGCCGCGATGACAGACGCCGAGTTGCGCGAGCTGGCCGGCAAGCAGGTGGCGATGGGGGAGCTGCGCGGCACCCCGGCCGCCGACCCGGTGAACGCGCCCATGATCCGCCACTGGCTGGAGGCCATGGGCGACGCCAACCCGCGCTACCTGGAGGAGGGGGTGGCCCCGCCGGCGATGGCCCAGGTGTGGACCATGCAGGGGCCAGGCTCGCAGGCCAAGGACCGCTCGCCGGTGGACGACCTGCTGGCCGCGCTCGACGCCGCGGGCTTCACCGGGGTCGTGGCGACCAACTGCGAGCAGACCTACCACCGGTACGCCGGGATCGGCGAGCTGCTGACGCCCGCCACCCGCTTCACGTCGTTGTCCGGCCCGAAGCGCACCGCCCTGGGTGAGGGCTACTTCGCCACCTGGAACGTCACCTGGTACGGCGACGACGACCGGCCCGTCGCCGAGATGCTCTTCCGGGTGCTGAAGTTCCGTCCCAAGGCTCCTGCCCCGCGCGCGCGGGAGCCGTACCCGCTGCGGCCGGCGGTCAACAGGGACACCGCGTTCTTCTGGGAGGGCGTGCGGGACGGCGAGCTGCGCGTCCAGAGCTGCGCGGACTGCGGCGAGCTGCGGCACCCGCCCGGCCCGATGTGCCCGGCCTGCCGTTCGGCGAACCGGTCGCACGTCGTCGTGAGCGGCCGCGGCACCCTGTACAGCTACGTCGTCCACCACCATCCGCCGGTGCCGGGGCGCGAGGTCCCGTTCGTGGTGGGCGTGGTGGAACTGCCGGAAGGAGTGCGGATCGTGGGCAACGTCGTGGACTGCCCGGCCGAGAAGGTGGAGGTCGGGATGGCCCTGCGGGTGACGTACCGGTCGATGGACGACGAGCTCGTCCTGCCGATGTGGACGCCGGAGGAGCCGTGACCCCCGCCACCGGCACGGCCCTGCCCGAGCTGATCGTCGACCTGACCCCGACGACGGTGATCGCCACGGCCCTGGCCACCAGGGACTTCACCCCCGTGCACCACGACACCGCCAAGGCCCGCGCCCAGGGCTCGAAGGACATCTTCCTCAACATCCTCACCACCATGGGCCTGGTGGAACGCTATGTCACCGACTGGACGGGCCCGGAGGCGGTCATCACGAGCATCAACGTCAGGCTGGGCGTCCCGGCGTACGCGGGGGACCGGCTGAGCTTCAGCGGCGTGATCGTCGAGCGCGACGGCGACCGGTACACCGCGCAGGTGCGCGGCAGGGTGAGCCTGGGCGACCACGCCACCGGCACCGTCACCTTCGTCCTGCCGGGGAGCGCGTGATGCCGGGCGGGCGCGCGGCGATCGCGGGCATCGGCGCCACCGAGTTCAGCAAGGACTCGGGCCGGTCGGAGCTGCGGCTGGCGGCCGAGGCCGTGCTCGCCGCCCTGGACGACGCCGGGGTGCCGCCGTCCGAGGTGGACGGCATGGTCACCTACACCCAGGACTCCAACCAGGAGATCGCCGTCGCCCGGGAGACCGGGGTCGGCGACCTCACCTTCTTCTCCCGCGTCGAGTACGGCGGCGGCGCGGCCTGCGGCACCGTCGCGCACGCGGCCATGGCCGTGGCCACCGGCATGGCCCGCACGGTGGTCTGCTACCGGGCCTTCAACGAGCGCTCCGGCCGCCGCTTCGGCCAGCCGAACGCGCGGCTGACCGGGGAGCCCACCTCCCAGGGCCTGGAGATGAGCTGGCACGTGCCGTACGGGCTGATGACCCCGGCCGCGTGGGTCGCCATGTTCGCACGGCGGTACATGCACGAGTTCGGGGCGACGTCGGAGGACTTCGGGCGGGTGGCGGTGGCCATGCGCCGGCACGCCGCCACGAACCCGGCCGCCTGGTTCCACGGGCGTCCGATCACGCTGGAGGAGCACCAGGCGTCCAGGTGGATCGTGGAGCCGCTGCACCTGCTCGACTGCTGCCAGGAGAGCGACGGCGCGGTGGCCCTGGTCGTGACATCCGCCGAACGCGCCCACGACCTGCGCAGATCGCCCGCGGTGATCACGGCGGCGGCGCAGGGGGCGGGCGCGGGCCAGATGATGATGACGAGCTACTACCGGGACGACATGAGCGGCCTGCCGGAGATGTCCGTCGTCGGCCGCCAGTTGTGGGAGATGTCCGGGCTGTCCCCGCAGGACATCCAGACGGCCATCCTGTACGACCACTTCACCCCGTTCGTCCTGGCCCAGCTGGAGGAGCTGGGCTTCTGCGGGCGCGGCGAGGCCCCGGACTTCCTGCGGGACGGCGGCATCGAGCTGGACGGCCGCCTGCCCGTCAACCCGCACGGCGGGCAACTGGGCGAGGCGTACATCCACGGCATGAACGGCATCGCCGAGGCCGTCCGGCAGGTCCGCGGGACGGCCGCCAACCAGGTGGCCGGGGTGCGGAACGTCCTGGTCACGGCGGGGACGGGCGTGCCGACGAGCGGCCTGATCCTGTCGTCGGCGTGACATTGTGTTAGCAATTGGACGCTTTGGGTAATCGCGTCTGTATGAGTGGATTCTGGGGAGTCCTGGCGCAGCCGGAGCTGAAGATCGACTGGACCAGGATGCCCACGTACAACACGATCATGGCGGTCGCGGCCGGCGTCGGGTTGCTGCTCGTGGTCTCCTTCGGCCGCCGGCTGCTCAGAGGCGACCCGCTGGAGCACGTGGAGGGCTGGGCGCTGGCGTTCGGCGCGATGGGGGCCGTCCTGACGGTGACCGGGCTGCACATGACGCTCACCTGGCCGCTGGCCGGGCAGGGCTTCCCGTTCGACAACATCATCTTCGGGGAGCCCTCGCTGGCGTTCGGCGTGCTGCTGCTGGCCGCCGCGATCTACCTGTGGAAACGCTGGGCGCTGGTCGCCGTGGCGCCCGACCGGCGCAAACTCGTGGCGCGTACGGCCGGGCCGATCTCGCTGTTCGTCTTCGCCATGGGGCTGGCCTGCTTCGGGATCGCCGCGGCGGGGTGGACGTACATGTTGTTCGCCGCGCCGCCGCAGGAGCCGATCTCGGGGGCCTTCGCCGGCATGCCGCTGCTGGAGGCAACCTTCATCTCCGGCCTGTACGTGCTGGTCGGTGTGGGGGCGGTGCTGTTCCCGTTCGCGCTGCGGGCCAGGGGGGGCCCGGTCACGACCGTGACCGGGGTGTGCTGGGGGATCGCCGGGGTGGCGTTCCTCCTGTTCGGCGCGCTGAACTACTTCACGCACATCGGGCTGATCGTCAACACCATGTAGGCGTTCACGGGCCCAGGAACATCGGCACGGAGAAGAACACGATCATCGCGATCGCCACGCAGATCAGGAACCCGATCAACTCCCAGGCCCAGTCGTAGTGCCGTTCCCTGCGCCGCTTGAGCGCCTTCTTCCTGGCCGCGGCCTTCTTCTTGCCCGCCGGCTGCTTGCGGGCGCCGGGCTTGGCGCCGCCTCTCCCCGGTGAGCGGGCCGGTCCGGCGCCGGGCTTGCGGCGGGACGGGCCCTGGAGGTCGCGGATCGGATCGGGGTGGAGTTCGCGGTCGGCTGCGAGCTCGCGGGCGAGCTCGAAGGCGAAGTCCGCGGCCCGGCTCCGCTCGCCGGGCGCCGCGCCGGGCCGGTTGAGGTCGGACAGGCCGGAGCCGGACAGGGGGGATTCGGGCAGGTCGGAGCCGGACAGGTCGGAGCCGGACAGGGCCGGGTCGGAGAAGGCCGAGGTGGCGGGGGCCGGGTCGGAGGCGGCCGGGCCGGACGGGGGCTCGGGCGCGGGCATGCGGTAGACCGGCTCGGCGGTGGCCCTGGACCTCGGGGTGAACAGCGGCGCGGCCTCCTTGACCGGCTGCTCCGCCGCGAGGGGCCGCTGCGGCGCGGGCCGTTGCGGGACGGGACGTTGTGCGGTGGGGCTTTGTGCGGCGGGACGCTGCGGGGCGTGGGGCGGGTCCGTGCGCGGCGGCACGTCCCTGATGGCGGGCATCTCCAACGTCACCGGCTCGTCGTCCAGCACGTCCGCGGGCACGGGCGTGCCCAGGAAGAAGGGCCGCTCCCCAGGCGGCGGAACGACGGCCTCGGGCGCGGCGTCCGCCACGGGAGGTGCGGTGAAGTCGCCCGTACTGAAGGGCTGGACCGAGGGGCGGTCCGACTCCGGCAGGGCCTGCGACGGTTGCGGGTGTCTGGTGAGGAACGGCCGCACGGCCGCCGCCCGCGCGGCCGGGTCCCGCAGCGGCCCCATCGAGTCCAGCGCGCCCAGCGGGTCGCGCAACTTGGGCATCGGCGCGGTCGTCGCCTCGTGCACGGACGGCCGCTCGCCGGAGGGCGGCGTGAGCAGGTCCGCCGGGAAGATCCCGGTGCTGGTCGCCGGGTCGGCCTCGGCGAGCGGCAGCGGCCACTGCGGCGGCGCGGGCCAGAGCGGCTTGACGAACAGCGGCCCCGGCTCGGCGGGAACCGACCCGGCGAAGTGCACGCGCAGGATCGCGGGCGGCTCCGGCCAGGGCAGACGCCCGAGGACGTCCCGCAGCGGCGCGACCGCGAGCGCGCCGTACACATCGGACAGCGGCTTCGGCACCCGCCCTTCGGCCAGCGCGGCCAGGGCCATGCCCAGGACCTGGCGGAAGCGGTGGCTCGCCCCGACGACCAGCTCCTCGGCGGTGTCGGGAGCGACGTCGAGCACCCAGGCCAGCTCGGCCCTGCTCAGCTCGCACACCGCGCACAGCACGAGCACCTCGCGCTGCTGCGGGCGAAGCTCGCGCAGCACGCGCTCGACCAGCGCAGAGGCCGGGTCGACGAGCGGGTCCACGACGGGAGGGGTGTAGACGACGTCCCGCCGGTGGATCTGGCGGCGGGCGTAGGCGTACAGGGCGGCGCGGGGCGGGACGGCGTCGGGGACGCCGGCGAGCACTCCGCCGAGCACGGACGCCAGGACGTCGGACGCGGTGCCCGGATCGCCGAGCTGGTCGGCGCAGTACGCGAACAGCCCGGCGGCATGGCGGTCGTAGAGCTCTGCGATCAGTTCTGCGCGGGGGCGCTGACCGGTGAGCGGCTGGGGCACGGGGCCGATCCTCTTGCTAAATGTGCGGACGCTGAGGTGAGGGGTACGCGTCTGGAGATTGTGGAGGTAATCATGCCAACTCACCCAGGTCCGGCGCACCACTTGATCGGAAATTTCGGTAAATCTCCCTGGTCAGTGAAACGCTTAAGCCGTCCCCCGTGGGGACACGGGGGTCCGGGCCGCCGTAGTCTTGTGGGCCACCGAGATCATGCGGCGGTCGTGGCAGGGGGGCCGCGGCCCTGCCATCGAGCGAGAGGTCACGCGTGATCACATTCGACGCTGTCACCAAACGCTATCCAGACGGCACCACCGCCGTGGACGCACTCAGCCTTGAGGCGCCCACCGGCGAGATCACCGTGCTGGTGGGCCCCTCGGGCTGCGGGAAGACGACGTCCCTCCGGATGATCAATCGCATGATCGACGCCTCCGAAGGACAGATCCTCCTCGACGGGGTGCCCGTGAGCGGCATCGACCCGCCCACGCTGCGCCGCGGCATCGGGTACGTCATCCAGCAGGCGGGTCTCTTCCCGCACCGGAAGATCGTCGACAACATCGCGACGGTCCCGTACCTGCTGGGCTGGGACAGGAAGAAGGCCCGCGCGCGGGCCATGGAACTGCTCGAACGCGTCGGGCTCGACGCGGCGTTCGCCGACCGCTACCCGTTCCAGCTCTCCGGCGGGCAGCAGCAGCGCGTGGGCGTGGCCAGGGCGCTGGCCGCCGACCCGCCGGTGCTGCTCATGGACGAGCCGTTCAGCGCGGTCGACCCGATCGTCCGCACCAGCCTCCAGGACGAGCTGATCAGGCTCCAGGCGGAGCTGAACAAGACCATCGTGTTCGTCACCCACGACATCGACGAGGCGATCAAGCTCGGCGACCGCGTGGCCGTGCTGCGCGTGGGCGGACGGCTGGCCCAGCTCGCCGACCCCAAGACGCTGCTGTCGGAGCCGGCCGACGACTTCGTCCGCGAGTTCCTGGGCCACGACCGGGGCATCAGGCGGCTGCAGTTCATCTCCACGAAGGGGCTGAGGCTGCGTACCGACCTGACCGTGCGCGAGCGGGCGGCCAGCGACGAGCCGTGGCTGCTGGTCGTGAGCGACGACGACCGGCCCGTGGGCTGGTTCGCCGGTTCGCGGCCCGAGGAGCTGGAGCCGTACGGGACGTTCGTGCTCGGCCGCGACTCGATGCGGTCGGCGCTGGACGCGGCGCTGCTGTCGCCCTCCGGCTGCTCGGTCGCCGTGGACGAGGACGGCAGGGTCGTCGGCGTGGCCACCAGGGAGGCCCTGGACGAGGCGCTGGCGGAGGCCGCCGATGCGTGAAGGTCCGCCCAGCATCTGGGAGTGGATCGCGCGCAACTGGGACACCGGCCGCGCCGACAGCATCAGGAACCTGCTGACCGACCACCTGACCATGTCCCTGGTGCCGATCCTGGCCGCGCTGGTGCTCGCGTTGCCGCTCGGCCTGGCCTGCGTGCGCTGGCGCTGGCTCTACCAGCCCACCTCGGGCCTGATGAACGTCGTCTACGCGCTGCCGTCGCTGCCGGTGTTCATGCTGCTGATCTCGGTGACCGGGCTGTCCCAGACCACCGTGATCATCCCGCTGACCTTCTACGGCATGGCCGTGCTCATCCCCGCCGTGGTCGACGGGCTGAACTCGGTGCCCGACCACGTCCGACAGTCGGCCGTCGCCATGGGGTTCACGCCCATGCGCCGCCTGCTCCAGGTCGAGCTGCCCATCGCCACGCCGGTGGTGCTGGCCGGGCTGCGCGTGGTCGCGGTCTCCAGCATCAGCCTGGTCAGCGTGGGCGCGCTGATCGGCCAGGGCGGGCTCGGCGGGCTGTTCACCCGGGCCTACCAGAACCCGTTCATGCCGCCGGTGATCACCGGCATCGTGCTGATCGTCGCGCTGGCGCTGGTCGCCGACGGCCTGCTGGTCCTGGCCCAGCGACTGCTCACCCCCTGGGTACGCGCGCGGAAGGGGACGTCGTGAGCTGGTTGGGCTCGTTCTTCGGCTGGCTGGCCGACTTCTTCGGCACCGGGGCGAATTGGACCGGCCCCGACGGCATCCCGGCGCGGCTGCTGGAGCACCTGGAGTTCTCGGTCCTGGCGCTGGCGCTGGCGATGCTGATCGCGGTGCCGCTGGGCCTGGCCATCGGGCACACCGGCCGGGGCGAGGTCGTGGTCGTCATCTCGGCGAACCTGGCCAGGGCGCTGCCCACGCTCGGCCTGCTGGTGCTGTTCGTGCTGCTGCTGGGCACGTCCTCGATCTGGCCGGTGATCATCCCGTTGGTGCTGCTGTCGGTGCCGCCGATCCTGGTCAACACCTACGAGGGCATCAAGGGCGTCGATCCGGAGCTGCGCGACGCGGCGTACGGGATGGGGCTGCGCGGCGGGCAGGTGCTCGGCCGGGTGCTGGTCCCGGTGGCGCTGCCGCTGATCCTGCTCGGGCTCAGGCTGTCGGCGATCCAGGTGGTCTCCACCACGACGGTCGCCGCGTACACGGGGCTCGGCGGGCTCGGCCGATTCGTGATCGACGGATTCGCGACGAAGGATTACGCGAGCGTCGTGGGGGGTTCAGTACTGATTGTGCTGTTCGCGCTTGTCGTGCAGATCGTGTTCGCCCTCATCCAGAGGGTGACCGTTTCGCCGGGGGTGAGCCAGAGACTGAAGGTTCGATAGTCTCCGGTATTACCTGCCGCTTTAGAAGGGAAATTCGAGATGAGACGCATGATCGGCACCGCGGCGGTGCTCGTGTCGGCGACGCTGGCGCTGGCCGCCTGCGGTGGCGGTGGCGGCGGTGGGGGCAACCCGCTCGACACCACGAGCGCGGCGCCCAGCGGGTCGGCCGCGGCGGCCGGGGGCAAGGCCGTCATCGGCTCCTTCGACTTCGACGAGAGCGTGCTGCTCGCGTCGATCTACGCCCAGGCGCTTGAGGCCAAGGGCGTGCAGGTTGAGGAGAAGCCGCGCATCGGCAGCCGCGAGGCGGTCTACGACCAGGTCAAGAACGGCGGCCTGACCATCGTTCCTGAGTACAACGGCAACCTGCTGGCCTTCATCGACCTGAAGAACACCGCCTCGACGACCGACGAGGTCAACGCGGCGCTGAAGGAGAAGCTCCCGTCCGAGCTCGAAGTGCTCGACTCCTCCCCGGCCGAGGACAAGGACAGCCTCTCGGTCACCAAGGAGACCCAGACCAAGCAGTCGCTGAACAGCATGGAGGACCTGGCCAAGGTCTCCAAGAACATGGTGGTCGGCGGCCCGCCGGAGTTCAAGAAGCGGTGGGAGGCGCGCTTCAAGGAGGTCTACGGGATCGAGTTCAAGCAGTGGGAGCCCAAGGGCCCGGCCACGGCCGACGCCCTGAAGGACGGCTCGATCCAGGTCGGCAACGTGTTCACCACGGACCCCAAGATGCTGGCCAACAACCTGGTGCCGCTCCAGGACACCAAGAACATCTTCCCCGCCCAGAACGTCACGCCCCTGCTGTTCAAGGCCGGTGCGAACGACACGATCCGCACCACGCTCAACGGCGTCTCGGCCAAGCTGAGCACGCAGTCCCTGCTCGACATGATGCAGAAGATCTCCGTCAACAAGGACGAGCCCGCCACGGTGGCCAAGGAATGGCTGACCTCCAACGGCCTCGCCTGACGCCCGCGGCGGGGGCCTCCGGGGGGAGGTCCCCGCTGTGAGCGAGTTCACGGAGGCGATGGCGCAACTGGCCGCGGGCGTCGCGGTGATCACCGTCCAGGACGGGCGGGACGACCTGGGCGTGACCGTCTCGACGCTGATGTCCGTCTCGGCCGAGCCGCCGCTCGTGCTGGTCAGCCTGGCCTCGCGCGGCTATCTCTGCGAGGTGCTGCTCCGGCAGGACCGGTGGGCTGCCTCGCTGCTGTCCTCCGGCCAGGCCGCCGTCGCCAGCCGCTTCGCCACCGCCGGACGTCCCAGCGCCCGCCTCCTCGTGGCGGGCACCCCCCACCACCGGGGGACGCACACCGAGGCGCTGGTGGTCGAGGGCGGTGTGGCGGCCCTGGAGGCCGAGACGACCCAGGTCGTCCCGGCCGGCGACCACACGCTCTTCGTCGCCCAGGTGCTCGCCGTCCCCTATGTCACCCCCGGGCTTCAGCCACTGGTACGGCTGCGCGCCCGCTACCGGCCGATGGGATGATGCATGCGCAGTTTCCTCTTCCTCCTGGGCAGCAGCCGCCGTGACGGCAACACCGAGACCCTGGCCAGGCACGCCGCGGCCACTCTCGCGCCGGACGTCCGGCAACGCTGGCTGCGCCTGGACGACCACCCGCTCCCGCCCTTCCAGGACATCCGCCACACCGGCGACGGCGTCTACCCCGTCCCCGAGGGCGCGGAGAAGCTGCTCGCCGAGGCCACGCTCGACGCCACCGACCTGGTGATCGTCTCCCCGCTCTACTGGTACAGCGTCTCCGCCACCACCAAGCTCTACCTGGACTACTGGTCGGCCTGGATGCGCGTCCCCGGGTACGACTTCAAGGCGCGCATGGCGGGCAAGACCGTCTGGGCGGTCACCACGATCAGCGAGGAGGACGAGTCCGTGGCCGATCCGCTGGTCGGCACGCTGCGCCTGTCGGCGGAGTACTTCGGGTCGTGGGGCGGCGCGCTCGTGGGCTACGCCAACCGCCCCGGCGACATCCTGCGCGACACCGGCGCCCTGGAGCGGGCCGCGGCCTTCTTCAGCCCCGGCGCTCGAAATGCGGATACAGGTTCGTCTTCCTACCGGCCTTGACCAGCGTCTCGACGACCCGGCCCGTGAGGTCGACGACGCCCACGCCGTCCTTGACCGGGGCGAGCAGGTGCCGCTCGTCGTACCAGCCGAGCGTCGGGCCCCACACCGGGCTGAAGGCCAGCTTGATCTGGGTGACGGCCTTGCCGGTACGGGTGTCCCAGACGCAGGCGGCCTTCTCCAGCGAGGTGCAGGCGGTGACGAAGCGACGGCCCGACGGGCTGAACGCGCCGAGCCCGGAGGCGGCCGGGCGTCCCCGCACGTGCCAGGTCCGGGTGACGGCGCCGGTGAGGTCGTAGCGGCGGACCGCGGAGGAGCCGTTCTTGCCCCAGCGCACGACCACGCCCTTGCCGTCGTGCGTCCACTGGAAGCCGCCCACGGTGATGAGCGCCTTCTCGATCCGGACGAACCGGGCCTCCAGCGAGGGCACGTCGACCAGCACGATGCCCGCCGAACGCGGCTCGCCGCCCGGCTCGAACACGTTGAGCAGCAGGCGGCGGCCGTCCGGCGACCAGGTGGGCCAGAGCGTTTGCAGGTACTGGCCCTCCCGCTCGGGGTCCTCCGGCACGGGCAGCTCGACCTCGCTCTCCTTGCCCGACCGGCGGTCCAGGAAGGTCACCTTCGGCGCGCCACTCGCACCGTCTGCCTGCTTCACCTGCCAGCGCTCGTCCGGGGAGACGCTGACCGCGCCGTCCACCCGGGTCCAGGCGCGCTTGGCCGGGTTCCCCGATCCCCGTGGATCAGGGGGGATACAAGATCAAATTATCTGATGATGTACCAACCGGGCAAAGAGAGCGGGCCGGTGGCGGGCAGGCCCAGTTCGGCCGACAGGCGGGCCAGCGGGCCCCAGGCGTCCAGGCGCATCCTGGCCAGGGCGGCGGACTTGTCCTCGCTGGACTCCGGGCCCCGCAGGCGCTCCAGCGGGTTGAGCCTGGGATAGGTGCGCACGGGGGCGTCGTCGGCCAGCCCGGCGCGTTCGCGGGCCAGGCCGAGGGCGTGCTCAAGGCCGCCCAGCTCGTCCACCAGGCCGTTGGCGTGGGCGTCCGCGCCGGTCCAGACGCGGCCTCTGGCCAGCTCGTGGGCGCGTTCGCGGGTGAGGCCGCGGCTCTGGGCGACCTTGCCCACGAAGTCGTCGTAGATGCGGTCGAGCCAGGCGTTCACCCGGTCCCACTGCTCGGGGGAGAAGCCGCGGGCGGTGGAGAACATGCCGGCGTTCACCCCGTCAGCGACCAGTTCAGTATTTATCCCGATTTTTTGGAGCAAGTCAGCCATGACGGGCTTGCCGCCATAAACGCCGATCGAGCCGGTCAGGGTGCCGGGCTGGGCCACGATCACGTCGGCGCCCATGGACACGAAGTAGCCGCCCGACGCCGCCAGGTCGCCCATGGAGACGATCACCGGCTTCACCCGGCGGGTCAGCGTCACCTCGCGCCACACCGTGTCGGAGGCCACGTACGAGCCGCCGGGGCTGTCCACGCGGAAGACCACGGCCTTGACGTGCTCGTCCCGGCGGGCCGCGCGCAGCGCCGCGCTGATCGTGTCGGAGCCCATCGCGCCGCCCCCGCCGAGCGGGCTGCGTCCGCTGCGGCCGCTCCTGATCTGGCCGTGGCCGTGCACGAGCGCGATGCTGTCGGCCATGGGATGCGGCAGCTTCCGCACCGCCGCGCTCCTGGCGTACCGGGAGACGAACAGCAGGTGCGCCTCGCCGCCCGCGGCCTGCCTGACCTCGTCGTACACCTCGTCGCGGTAGGCGAGGGCGTCCACCAGACCGGTCTCCTGCGCCTCGGACGCGGTGAAGGGGCCGCGGTCGATCAGCTCGCGCACCTTGCCGGGGTCGAGCCTGCGGCCCTCGGCGATGCCGCGGACGAGCTGCTCGGCGACCGACTCCACGATGCGGGTCATCGACTCGCGGTGGGGCTCGGTCATGTGCTCCTGGGTGAAGGTGTTGACCGCGGTCTTGTACTCGTGCCGCTGCCCCGCCTCGACCTCCACGCCCAGCTTGGTCAGCGCGCCCTTGAGGAAGCGCTGCTCCATCGCCACGCCCGTGAGCCCGACGTCGCCGCTGGGCTGGAGGTAGACCCGCTCGAACGCGGTGGCCAGGTAGTAGGGGACCGTGCCCCCGCTGAACTCCCCGAACGTCTCGGCGTAGGCCACGGTCAGCTTGCCGGAGGCGCGGAAGCGGGTGACGGCCTCGCGCAGCTCCTGCACCATGGCCAGGCCCAGGGGGTTGCCGCCGAGCTTGACCACCAGCGCCTTGACCCTGGAGTCCCGGCCGGCCCGCCGGAGCCCGGACAGCACGTCCGACAGGCGGGTCCTGCGCATGGACAACACCGCGGCGACCGGGTCGGCCGGCGGTCCCTCCGTGAGGCCCTCGGTGAGATCGAGCTCCAGGACCAGCGGGCCGGTGCGCCGCTGGCGAAGCTTGTAGACGGTTTCGAAGATCGCCCTGCCTGCGTCCATATAGCCACCCTAAGCGACACATTTCGGGTGGGGCGTGGAAGAGGGTGGTTTGCAAGGCTTCGTCGTGGAAGGGCCGGATCGGGCGTCCGGCCCTTCCGGTCTCAGGCCCTGGGCGCGCCCTGGGCCGTGGCCGCGAACACGTCGATGCGTGCCGTGCGCACCTGGGCGCCTCCCGAGGCGTAGCCGATGCTCCGGCCGGTGGACTGCAACCGCTGGAGGAGCTGCGCCACCGTGAGGTTCGGGTACGCCTGCCGCATCAGCGCGAACGCCCCCGTCACGTGCGGCGTGGACATCGACGTGCCGCTCTTGTCGGCGTAGGTGTCGTCCGGGACCGCGGACCTGATGCCCACGCCCGGCGCGAACAGGTCGAGCAGCGTGCCCCGGTTGGAGAAGCCGGCCACCGCGTCCCGGTCGTCGGTGGCGCCCACCGCGATCGCGGAGGAGATGCAGGCGGGCGCCGAGACGCCGTCGGGGAAGCCGTTGTTGCCGGCCGCGACCACGGGCGCGACCCCGAGGGAGATCAGCGCGTCGAAGTCCGGCTTGAGCCCTGCCGCGTTCGGGTCGGAGTCGCAGCTCGCCCGGTAGGGCCCGCCGCCGCCCAGGCTCAGGTTCGCCGCGGCGACGTGCTGGGCCGTGGCCACCCGCGCAACGTACTCCAGCGCCAGCTTCTGGTCGGAGGTGTAACTGAGGAAGCAGGGCGCCTGGGAGCCGATGACCGCGCACGTCATCGCGCTGTCGATGCGGCTGAACACCTGGATCGGCAGGATGCCCGCGCCGGGCGCGACGCCGTCGGAGGGGGCGCCGGTCGTCATCCGGCCGGCGGCGATGCCCGCGACGTGGGAGCCGTGCGAGCAGGCGTTGACGCCGTCCACGACGCACTGGGCGGTCTCGGCGTCGGCGGCGCCCGGGCCGGTCTGGCTCGGCTGGTTGTTCGGGCAGAGCGAGACCGATCCGTCGCTCGCGTCGGAGGAGGAGAAGCACGCCTCGTCCACGATCCGGCCGGCGAAGAACGGGTGGTCGCGGTCGATGCCCGTGTCGAGGATGGCGACCGTCGTGCCCCGGCCCGTCCAGCCGGCCGCGTTGGCCCGGTCGGAGCCGATGAGCCGGGTGCTCGTGTCCAGGACGGCCGGCCGCAGCTCGTCCTTGTAGACCGCCTGGACGCGCTCGTCGTTGCTGAGCTGGGCCAGGGTCTTCCCGTCCAGCTCGGCGACGAAGAAGTGGGGGGACTGGGCCGCCTCCAGGACCCGGCTGCCCTCGGAGGCCTGTTCGAGGTCCTTGGCCACGGCCTGCACGTTCTGACCCGGCTTGAGCTGGATGATCGAGCGCACCTTGCTCTTGGCCTGGACCTCCGCGACCAGCGCGGGGCTGATGACCGGGTCGCCGGTGTCGTGCGCGTCGGCGTGCACGGGTGGCGCCGTACAGAGCACGGCGGATGTCGCGGCCAGCGCGGCGGCGCAGGCCGACAGGGACCGTAGCCTCACTTATTCCTCCGAGGATCGTCCGATGTGAGGTGTCCATCCCCGGGTGTGACAAGTGCGATGTGCGTGACCTATGTGAAAGCAGGGAAAGCTGAGTGCCTTTTTGCCTTGCGGCGGGAAAGCGCGAGGGCCGGTCGGAGGTGACCGGTCCTCGCCCTGGTGAAGCCGCTCAGAGGGATCTGAGCACGTTCTTCGTCGCCTTCTTCAGCGCCGCCTTGGACGCCGAGCCGCTCAGCCGCACCTTCTCCGCGGCGGTCAGCACGGTGGTGCCGTTCGTGCCGTGCGCCCAGTTCAGCCAGGCCGTCAGCAGCGCGCCGTCCAGCTTGTCCCTGGTCGTCTTCGTGCCCTTCAGCACCCGGTACGCCTTGCCCAGCGACGACGCCTTGGTCAGCTCCGGGAACACCTTGCTGGCCTTGCCGATCAGCTTCAGGTAGCAGTTGAGCGTGTTGTCGGGGATCGTCCCGCTGCTGCGGTGGATCTCCACGGCCCACTTCCCGGCCGTCATCCGGGCGCCGGCCGTGCCGCGCGTGCAGACGGCGGCGGCCGAGGGGGCGGGCGTCGGCGTGACGGTCACCGTGACCGTGACCGTGGGCAGCGGGACCGGCGTGGCCGAGGACGTCGGGACCGGCGCGGGGTCCCGCTCGTCCGTGGGGTCGGGCTGGGGCGTGGGGCCGCTGCCGTCCGTCGGGTCGGGGTCGGGGCCGGCCGTCGGCGCCTGGCTGATCGGCGGCTGGGTGGCGGTGCCGGCCAGGGCGGCGCCCACGTCCAGGCGGGGGGTGGTGACCTGCGCGCCGTTGGCCTCGTACTGGTAGGGCCGGCCCGTGGTCTTCAGCGTGTTGATCAGGTCGGCGATGGGCGTCTGCGGCGAGGCCGCCTTCATCAGCGCCAGCGCGCCGGCCACGTGCGGCGTCGCCATCGAGGTGCCGCTGTGCACGGCCATCTGGTTGTCCGGCACCGAGGACTGGATGTCCACGCCCGGGGCGAAGAAGTCGACCAGCGAGCCCCGGTTGGAGAAGTCGGCGATGGCGTCGGCGCCGTCGTTCGCGCCGACCGCGACCGCCGAGGAGACGCAGGCGGGGTAGGAGGCGCCCTCGAAGAACTCGTTCCCGGCGGCGACCACGGTCGCGATGCCCTTGGCCAGCAGGGCGTCGATCTTCGGCTTGAAGACCGCGCCCTCCTCGGTGGCGTCGCAGTCGGTCTCCGAAAGCGCGCCGCCCAGGCTCAGGTTCACCGCCGCGATGGGCTGGGTCAGCGTGGTCACGTAGTCCATGGCCAGCCGCAGCGACGACTCGAAGGCCAGCAGGCACGACGACTCGCCCATGCAGGTGTCCTCGTCGTTGACCCGGCTGAACACCTGCACCGCGATGATCCCGGCGCCCGGGGCCACGCCGCCGCTGCCCGCCGCGATGCCGGCGACGTGCGTGCCGTGCTCGCACAGGTTCACGCCGCCGGACAGGCACCTGGCGGTGGTGGCGTCGGCCGCGCCCTCGCCGGTCTGCTGGGGCTGCCCGTTGGGGCACAGCGACTCCACGCCGCTCTCCACCGCCGAGAAGCACGCCTCACCGGCGAGCCGGCCCGCGAAGTACGGGTGGTCGCGGTCGATCCCGGTGTCCAGGATGACGACGTTCTGGCCCGCGCCGGTGAAGTTCTTCTCGTGGGCCTTGTCCGCGCCGATCTGGGTGATGTTGGAGCCCACCTCGGCCGGCGCGTACGTCCGGTCGCGGTGGATGGAGGTCACGCGCGGGTCCTCGGCCAGCCTGGCCAGCTCCTCGGCGGTGCCCTCCACCACCATGAACGGCTGGCTCTGCGGCTGCAGCAGCACGTCGACGCTCTGGGCCGCCGCCGCGCCGGCCACCGGCTCGTGCTGCGCCGCGTCGGTCAGTTCCACGATGGCGCGGGTGGTGTCGCCGTCGAGCGCGAGGCCCTCCTCCAGCTTGCTCTGGGAGGGCGTGGGCGTCGGCGTCGGGTCGTCGGCGAACGCCGGGACCGAGGCTGATAACAGGGCCAGCACGATCGAGCTCACGATCAGGGGGCGAAATCGCACGCGTCCTCCGAAGGGGATGATCTCGGAGTTTAGGGCGATTTATCCCGCTAGCACAGGGTCCAGCCCTGTTTCTCACCGAACTTTCAGCGCACGCACCTCAAATGTTCAGCGGATCGGCCGGCGCCTCCTTGGTCAGCCACACCGCGCCCATCGGCGGCACCCGCAACGTCGTGGAGAACGGCAGCCCGTGCCACGCCTCGGCCTCGGCCTCAACCCCTCCCATGTTGCCCACGCCGCTGCCCCAGTAGTCGTAGGCGTCGGTGTTGACGACCTCCGCCCAGTGGCCGCCGTACGGGAGGCCGAGCCGGTAGCTCTCGTGCGGCCCGCCGCTGAAGTTGACCACGCAGGCCGCCGCCGACCCGTCGGCCGCGTACCGGACGAACGAGAACGTGTTCCCGGACGCGTCGTCGGCGTCGATCCAGCGGAACCCCTCCGGCCTGCCGTCCAGCTCCCACAGCGCAGGGGTCTCCTTGTAGAGCCTGTTGAGGTCGCGGACGAGCCGCTGGACGCCCTTGTGCCCGTCGAACTCCAGCACCCACCAGTCGAGCCCGCGTTCCTCCGACCACTCCGAGCCCTGGCCGAACTCGCCGCCCATGAACAGCAGCTGCTTGCCCGGATGCGCCCACATGAACGCCAGCAACGCCCTGAGCTGGGCGAAGCGCTGCCATTCGTCCCCCGGCATCTTGCCCAGCAGCGAGCCCTTGCCGTGCACGACTTCGTCGTGCGACAGCGGCAGCACGTAGTTCTCGGAATAGGCGTAGATGAGGGAGAACGTCATCTGGTGGTGGTGGTACTGGCGGAAGATCGGCTCGCGGCGCAGGTATTCGAGCGTGTCGTGCATCCAGCCCATGTTCCACTTGAACCCGAAGCCGAGCCCGCCCAGGTGCACCGGCCGCGAGACGCCGGGCCAGGCCGTCGACTCCTCGGCGACGGTCGAGATGCCCGGAGCCTCCCGGTAGCAGACCGAGTTCATCTCCTTGAGGAACTCGACCGCGTCCAGGTTCTCCCGGCCGCCGTAGACGTTGGGGGTCCACTCGCCCTCGCGGCGCGAGTAGTCGAGGTAGAGCATCGAGGCGACCGCGTCCACGCGCAGGCCGTCCACGTGGAACTCCTTCAGCCAGTAGAGCGCGTTCGCGACCAGGAAGTTCTTGACCTCCCTGCGGCCGAAGTCGAAGACGTAGGTGCCCCAGTCGGGGTGCTCGCCCCTGGCCGGGTCGGCGTGCTCGTACAGCGGGGTGCCGTCGAAGCGGGCCAGGGCCCACTCGTCCATGGGGAAGTGGGCCGGCACCCAGTCCAGCAGCACGCCGATGCCGCGCTGGTGCATGCGGTCCACGAAGTGCCGGAACTCGTCAGGGGTGCCGAACCTGGCCGTCGGCGCGTAGTAGGACGTCACCTGGTAACCCCACGAGCCGCCGAACGGGTGCTCGGCGACCGGCAGCAGCTCCACGTGCGTGAACCCCATGTCGGCCACGTACTCGGAGAGCTGGTCGGCCAGCTCCAGGTACGACAGCCCCGGCCGCCACGACCCGAGGTGCACCTCGTAGACGCTCATCGGCCCGAGCTGCGCCGGCCGGTCGTGCCGCTCGGCCATCCAGTCGTCGTCCGCCCAGGTGTAGGAGGACTGGTCGATCACGGAGGCGGTCATCGGGGGCACCTCGGTCCGCCGGGCCATGGGGTCGGCCTTGTCGCGCCAGAGGCCGTCGGCGCCGAGGATCTGGAACTTGTACCGCTCACCGGCGTCCAGGCCGGGGACGAACAGCTCCCACACGCCCGACCGGCCGAGCGAGCGCATCGGGTAGGCGGTGCCGTCCCAATGGTTGAAGTCGCCGACGACCCTGATGCCGCGCGCGTTCGGGGCCCAGACGGCGAACGCGGTGCCGGGCACGTCCTGGTGCTCCATCACGCGGGCGCCCAGGACCTCCCACAGCCGCTCGTGCCGCCCCTCGCCGATGAGGTGCAGGTCCACCTCGCCCAGCGTGGGCCAATGCCGGTACGGGTCCCTGACCTCGTACGGCTCCCCGCCGGCGTACCGGACGCGCAGCTTGTAGTCGGGCACCTTGTCCAGCCCGCCGACCGTGGTCTCGAACACGCCGTGGGCCTGGTGTCTCATGTCGTGGGCCGTGCCGTCGTCGAGCACCACCTGCACCCGCTCGGCCAGCGGGCGCAGCGCGCGGAACACCACGCCGCCCGAGACGGGATGCGCTCCGAGCACGGAGTGCGGATCGTGGTGTGCCCCGCCAGCCAGGCGGTCGAGCTCTGTCCTCATGGGCATGCTCCCAACCCTGCCTTATGATGACCGTCCATCTCAGGCACTGCCCGCTTTCACGGTGACAATCACCGAATGTGCAAAATCCCGGGATGATCGCAGAAGTAGGCGGGATCGTCATGGATGATCCTTGGCCGTGTCGTGGCTGGACACGCCCTGAAGAGCGCGGGTCACCCCCCTGCGGCGTCCTGGAGAAGATTGTCCACCGTCATGCCGGCCCCTTCGGCGAGGCCGGTCGCCAGCGCCGCCGCTCCCAGGCTCGCGGTCACGAGCGCCGTGATCCGGTCCACGTCGCCCCGCTCGCCCGCCGGAAGCGGCGCGCCGACGGACGCCCTGAGCGCGGCGGCCTTGCCCAGCAGCCGGGCCGCGTCCTCGTGCCGCCCGCCGAGCGCCCGCGCCCCAGCCAGGCCCTCCAGTCCGAGGGCGGTCGCGCGCGGGTCGCCGATCTTGCGCGCGGCGGCCAGCCCGCGAAGCTGGAACTCCAGCGCGCCCGCCGCGTCGCCGCGCTGCTCGGCCACGAACCCCAGCTCCGCCAGGATCAGCGCCGCGCCCGGCTCGCCGGAGACGTCCAGCACCCAGTCCAGCCAGGTTGTCAGCAGCCGTTCGGCCTCGTCGAGGCGTCCCTGCCGGCGGGCGCCGAGCGCCAGCCCGATCTCGGCGAACTCCTCGGCCGGACGGTTCGACTGCGACACCGCCAGCCGCCTGGCCCGCTCGTGGTAGTCCTCGGCCGCCGCGTGGTCGCCGCGCAACATGGCGATCCGGCCCAGACGGGACAGCGCGTCGGAGACCGAGCTCCACAGGCCCAGCTCCTCGGCCATGCGCAGGCCCTCCGCGCGCAGCCCGGCGGCGCGGTCGTAGTCGCCGATGATCTCGGCGTGGCCGCCCAGGCACTCCGCCGCCCGCAGCTCGCCCCAGCGGTCACCGGCCCGCCTGAACAGCGCGAGGCCGCGCTCGCCGGCGTGCCGCATGCCCTCCAGGTCGCCGCGCATCCCCGCCCACCTGGCGCTGACGGTCAGGGCGGCGGCCATGCCCCACTCGTCGTCCAGCTCGCCGAACTCCGACAACGCCGTCTCGACCATTCCTGCGCTGACGGAGAGGTCGTCGTACCCGAACAGGGCGAACCCGACGAACCACCGCGCCCTGGCCCGCTCCTGGGCGTCCTCGATCGCCGGGAACAGCTCCGCCACGTCCGGGCCCGGCGGCTGTCCCACCAGAAGGCGCATGCCCGCCAGCCACGCCCTGGCTCGCGGGGCGCCCGGATCGTCGTCCGCCTCATCGTCCGGCGGGATCGCGAGCGCCGCCTCCAGTGCCCGCTTGCCCTCGCCCAGCCGGCCGCTCAGCACCCAGTACCAGGCCAGGGCGTTCACCAGCCGCAGCGCCTCGGCCGCCGCGCCGAGCCGCACCGCCGTCTCCAGCGCCGCGCGCAGGTTGCCGCTCTCCGCGTCGAGCCGGGCGAGCGCCCGCCGCTGCCCGTGCCCCCGCAGGTACGGCTCCGCGCGCTCGGCCAGGCCCGTGTAGTGGCGCACGTGCCGGAGCCGGACCTCCGCCGGCTCGCCCGCCGCGTCCAGCCGCTCCACGCAGTACGCCGCCACCGACTCCAGCAGCCGGAACCGGGGCTCCCCGTCACCCCACGCCCGCACCACCAGCGACCGGTCCACCAGCCTGGCCACCGCGTCCAGGACGTCGACCCCCGGCTCGGCGCAGACCTCCTCGGCCGCCTCCAGCGTGCACCCGTCGGCGTGCACGGCCAGCCGCCGCAGCACGACGCGCTCGTCCTCGCCCAGCAGCTCCCAGCTCCAGTCGATCATCGCGCGCAGGGTCTGCTGCCGCGCGGGCGCGCCGCGCCGGCCGGAGGCGAGGAGCCTGAACCGGTCGTCCAGCCGTTCGGCGAGCTGGCGCGGGGTGAGCGTGCGCATCCGGGTCGCGGCCAGCTCCAGGGCCAGCGGGATGCCGTCCAGCCGGGCGCAGATCTCGGCGACGTCGGCGTCCGGCTCGATGCCCGCGCGGGCGGCGAACAGCTCCGCCGCCGCCTCCCGTCCCAATGGCGGGACGCTCCACAGGGCCTCGCCCTCGATGCGCAGCGACTCCTGGCTGGTGGCCAGGATCCGCAGGCCGGGGGCGGCCCGCAGCAGCCGTCCGGCCAGCGCGGCGACCTGCTCGACGACGTGCTCGCAGTTGTCCAGGACGAGCAGCGTCTCCATGCCCTCCAGGACGCCGGCCAGCCGGGCGGTCAGGTCCTCGGCGGCGCCGGCCACGTCGTCCCGCAGGCCGAGCACCCCCGCGACCGCCTCGGCCACCTCGACCGCCGGCGCCCCGGCGCGCAGCCCGGCCAGCTCCACCAGCCACACGCCGCCGCCGAAGCCCGCCGGGCCGGGGGAGTCCGCCGCGGCGAGCGCGAGGCGGGTCTTGCCGACCCCGCCGGGGCCCGTGAGCGTGACCAGCCGGTTGCCCCGCAGCAGGGCGCGCACCTCGGCCACCGCCTCCTCCCGCCCCACGAGGCCGGTGAGCGGCGCGGGCAGGTTCGTCCGCCGCCGTCCAGGCCCGTCGAGCGCCGGGTCCTGCTCAAGGATCGCCTGGTGCAGCGCCACCAGCTCGGGACCGGGATCGAGCCCCAGCTCGTCGGCCAGCCGCGTCCGCAGGTCGGCGTAGCCGGCCAGCGCCTCGCTCTGCCGCCCCGCCCGGTACAGGGCCCGTACGTGCGCGGCCCGCAGCCGCTCGCGGAGCGGGTGCTCGGTCACCAGGTCGGTCAGCTCGGCCGCCAGCAGCGCGTGCTCGCCCAGCCCGAGCCGCGCCTCGGCCAGCTCCTCCACGGCCACCAGCCGCTGCTCGTCGAGCCTGGCCACGGCCGTCCTGGCGAACTCCTCGTCGGCGAACTCCGCGAACGCGGCCCCCCGCCACAGGTCGAGGGCCTGCCGCAGCAGCCCGGCGCGGGTCCGGGGGTCGGCGCTGCGTTGCGCCTGCCCGACGAGGGCCGCGAACCGCCCGGCGTCCACGGCCTCGGGCTCCACCCGCAGCAGGTAACCCGGCGCCCGGTAGGCCACCAGCTCCCGGTCGCCCAGCGCCCGGCGGAGCTGGGACACCTTCACCCGGAGCGCGGCCAGGGCGTTCGCCGGCGGCCTGCCGCCCCACAGGTCCTCGATCAGCCGGTCGGCGGAGACCGGCCGTCCGGCGTGGATCAGCAGGTCGGCCAGCAGCGCTCGGACCTTGACCTCCAGCACCTGGACCGGCTCGCCCCCGGGCCCCCACACGGCGAGCGCCCCCAGCACCCCGAACCGCACTCCGCCCCCCATAAGCAACTCCGAATCAGACCATAACCCCCCGCAGGCAGGGTGAACGCATCAGTCAAACACTAAGGAATCACGAAATGTCACAAGAAATTTCGGTCATTGGGCTCGGCCTCATGGGCGCGGCGCTCGCCGGAAGCCTCCTGGACGCCGGGCACCGCGTCACCGTGTGGAACCGTTCGGCGGACAAGGCCGACCCCCTGGTCGCCAGGGGCGCCACCCGCGCCGCGACGGTGGCGGAGGCGGTCGCGGCGAGTCCGCTGGTGATCGTCTGCGTGCTCGACTACCCGGCCGTGTACGAGCTGCTGGCCGACGCCCCGCTGGAGGGCCGCGTGGTGGCGAACCTGACCACCGGCCGGCCCGTCGAGGCCCGCCAGGCGGCCGAATGGGTGGCCGCGCGCGGCGGCGAGTACGTGGACGGCGGCATCATGGCCGTGCCCCAGATGATCGGCCGGCCCGGCGCGCTCGTGCTCTACAGTGGTTCGCAGGCGGCGTACGACCGCTACGAGGAGGCGTTCCGCGCCATGGCCGAGCCCCGCTACGTGGGCACGGACCCCGGCATGGCCCCGCTCCTCGACCTGGCCATGCTGACCGGCATGTACGGCCAGATCGCCGGCGCCCTGGAGGCGATGGCGCTCGTCGACGCCGCCGGTTATCCGTTGACCGACTTCACCAGCACCCTCCTGGTCCCGTGGCTCAACGCGATGGCCTCCCTCCAGCCGGAGTGGGCCAGGTCCGTCGAGTCCCGCGACTACACGACCCTGATGTCGAACCTGGAGATCAACAGGTCCGGAATGGAGAACCTGGTGCGCGCCTTCAGGGAACAGCAGGTCAAGCCCGACCTCCTGCTGCCGATGAAGACCATCATCGACCAGCGGGTCGCCCGCGGACACGGCGCCGAAGGACTGCCCGGCCTGGTCGAAGAGCTGCGCTGAGCCCGAGTCCGGCATCGGACCGGCCGGCAGGGTCAGGAGGGGCGGGGCTGGAAGGCGGCCAGGGGGATGGAGACCCAGGACGGGCGGTTGCGGGCCTCGTAGACCACTTCGTACACCGCCTTCGACAGCTCGAACGCCCGCAGCAGCGCCGCGTCGCCCACCGTGATCACGCCGCCTCCCTCCCGGTACCCCTCCAGGAAGGCGGTGCGGTTGCGGTCGGCCCAGGCCTCGGCCCGGGGCAGGAGCTCGGCGGCCTGCGAGTGGCCGGCCAGCAGGTGCCTGGCCGCGTAGTCGAACGAGCGCAACATCCCCGCCACGTCCCGCAGCGGCGACGACAGCGCCCGGCGCTCGGCCAGCGGCTGCCCCGGCTCGCCCTCGAAGTCGAGCACCACCCAGTCGGTGGGCGTGCGCATCACCTGGCCGAGGTGGTAATCCCCGTGAACACGCTGCACGGGCACTTCCCTGGTGAGCAGTTCCACCTGGTGATAGGCGTCCTCCAGGGCCGGCATGTGCGGCCGCAGTTCGGGCACCTCGGCCACGGCCCGGCCGAGCTGCCGCCGAAACCCCTCGGCCATGCGTTTGACCTCGTGGATCTCGACCAGCCCGGTGGGGAAGGCGGCGGCCAGCTCGTGGTGGACGCGGGCGGTGGCCACGCCGAGCCGTACGGACTCGGCGGCGAAGTCGCCGCCCGCCTCGGCGGCGGTGACCTCCGGCAGCGAGGCGTACAGGTCGCGGACGCTGGTCAGCGCGAGGTCCCAGCCGTCGTTGGCGTTGGACAGGTACTCCTGCATGAAGGCGAGTGTGGTGTCCGTGCCGTCCAGGTCGGCCTCGATCCACCCGAACGGCTGGGCGATGTTCGGCGCGTGCCGGGCGGCCAGGGCGCTGATGATCTCCAGTTCGGGATTGACGCCGGGGATCAGCCGCCGGAACAGCTTGCAGATGTAGGAGTCGCCGTACACGAGCGAGGTGTTGGACTGCTCGGCCCCCAGCACCAGGCTGCGCTGGCCGGTGTCGATGGTGACGCCGGGCGCGTGCCGCATGCGCAGCCCGCTGCGGGTCTCGTCGCCCGCCATGCCCTCCAGCAGCCAGCTCATGCTGTCCGCGTCATGGACGGCGTCGTAGAAGAAGGTCTCGCCGAGACTGCCGATGAGGGCGTGGTTGAGCCGGTCGGGCAGCTCGTGCCGCTCGCCCATGAAGATCTGGTACCGGTCGCGCGAGCCTTCCTGCCAGACGGCCACGATCAGGTGCCGGAGTCCTGGCGTCAGCTCGACGTCCGATTCGATCGACAAACGGTCGATCGGGCGCCCCTTGCCGCCGAACCATCGTTGGCGGCCGATCCATGCGGCAAGGAGCTCGTCTATCACGCCCTACTCCTCCTGGGTGTGTGCCGGTGGGAGTGTGAACCAATAGAACCCATGCCCGGGAAGCGTCAAAAGATACGGTAGTTCGCCAATTGCCGGGAATGGGACCCCTCCCATGGTTTCCACGGGGGAGACGCCGACGAATCTGCGCAGGTCAAGCTCGACCGGCTGCGGGAAGCGCGACAGGTTGTTGACGCACAACATCCGGTCGTCGCCCAGCTCCCGGACGAACGCGAGCACGCTGGGGTTGGAGGAGTTCAGCTCGGCGAACTCGCCGAGCCCGAAGACGGGGTGACGCTTGCGGATCTCGATCATCCGCTTGGTCCAGTGGAGGAGCGATCCCGCGTTCTTCTGGTGGGCCTCGACGTTGATGGCCTGGTAGCCGTAGATCGGGTCCATGATCACGGGCAGGTACAGCCGCCCGGGGTCGCAGTCGGAGAACCCGGCGTTGCGGTCGGGGTCCCACTGCATAGGGGTACGGACGCCGTCGCGGTCGCCGAGCCAGATGTTGTCGCCCATGCCGATCTCGTCGCCGTAGTAGAGCACGGGAGAGCCCGGCAGCGACAGGAGCAGCGCGGTGAACAGCTCGATCTGGTTGCGGTCGTTCTCCAGCAGGGGCGCCAGCCGCCGGCGGATGCCGACGTTCGCCCGCATACGCGGATCTTTGGCGTACTCGGTGTACATGTAGTCGCGTTCTTCGTCCGTCACCATTTCGAGCGTCAGCTCATCATGGTTGCGGAGGAAAATCCCCCATTGGCAATGTTCGGGAATTTTCGGCGTTTGTGCCAGGATTTCGGAGATGGGATAACGCGACTCCCGGCGGACCGCCATGAATATGCGGGGCATGAGCGGGAAGTGGAATGCCATGTGGCATTCGTCCCCGCCGCCTACTGGATCGCCGAAATATTCCACCACGTCCGAAGGCCACTGATTCGCCTCGGCGAGCAGCACCCGGTCCGGGAAGAGGCGGTCGACCTCGCGCCGGATGCTCTTGAGGTATTCGTGCGTCCTGGGCAGGTTCTCGCAGTTGGTGCCCTCCTCCTCGAAGAGATAGGGCACCGCGTCGAGGCGGAAGCCGTCGATGCCGAGGTCCAGCCAGAACCGCAGCACCTCCAGCATGGCCTCCTGCACGTCCGGGTTCTCGTAGTTGAGGTCGGGCTGGTGGTGGAAGAAGCGGTGCCAGTAGTACTGGCCGCGCACCGGGTCGTAGGTCCAGTTGGACGTCTCGGTGTCGACGAAGATGATCCGGGCGTCCTGGTACTTCTCATCGGTGTCCGACCAGACGTAGAAGTCGCCGAACGGGCCTTCCGGATCGTGCCTGGAGGCCTGGAACCAGGGGTGGGCGTCGCTGGTGTGGTTCATGACGAGGTCGGCGATCACCCGCATGCCGCGTTTGTGCGCCTCGTCGACCAGCTTCACGAAGTCCCCCAGGTCCCCGAACTCGGGCAGGATCTTCATGAAGTCGGCGATGTCGTAGCCGCCGTCACGCAGCGGCGACTCGTACAGGGGCAGCAGCCAGAGGCAGTCGACGCCCAGCCACTGCAGATAGTCGAGTTTGCTGATCAGACCTCTGATGTCTCCGGTCCCGTCGCCGTTGGAGTCGGCGAATCCCCTGATCAGAACCTCGTAGAAGACGGCGCGCTTGTACCAGTAAGGGTCGCGCGGCTTTTCCTCGTCAAAGGTGTTGGGAATGGGTGTGGCGCTCATGAGCTCCCCCACGAGGGGCTCATGAGGAGGGCGCTTTCACACACGTTGAAGACTCCCCGCTGAATTCTGTTCTACCGTGGCGCGGCTCGTACGGTGAGAATGTGGGCAGGCTGGATGTGAGGGTCGAGACGCACATAGTTGCTCTGCCTCCAGCGGTAGGACTCGCCCGACAGTTCGTCGTCCACGACGAATTCGGCGTTCCAGTCGAGACCGATGGCGGGCAGGTCGAGATCTACCGTCGCCTCGTGGGTGTGGTACGGATCCAGATTGACAACCGCCAGAACGACGTCGCCCAGCCCGTGCCTTCGTGTGGCCGTGTCATAGGCGCCCGGAAGCCGTTTGGAGAAGCAGACGATGTCCGGATGGTCGACCCTGTGGAACCGTAGGTTACGCAATTCCTGCAACGCCGGATGCGCTCTTCGGAACAAATTCAGATGGGTGATGAGCGGGGCGAGGGTCCTTCCGTCGCGTTCGGCCGCCGCCCAGTCGCGTGGCTTGTACTGATATTTCTCACTATCAAGGTATTCCTCACTCCCTGGGCGCACAGGAACGTTCTCGGCGAGTTCGTACCCGGAGTAGACCCCCCAGGTCGGCGACGCGAGAGCGGCCAGCACGGCCCTGATCCTGAACGCCGGCACGCCGCCGTGCTGCAGGTACTCGTGCAGGATGTCCGGGGTGTTGACGAACAGGTTCGGCCGCAGGAACGCCGACGTCTCGTGCGCGAGCTCGGAGAGGTACGTCTCCACGTCGTACTTGGAGTTCTTCCACGTGTAGTACGTGTACGACTGGTGGAAGCCGGCCTTCGCGAGCGTCTGGAGCATCGCGGGCCGGGTGAACGCCTCCGCCAGGAACACCACGTCCGGATCGGTGGCGTGGATGTCGGCCAGCATGCGCTCCCAGAACGACACCGGCTTGGTGTGCGGGTTGTCCACCCGGAAGATCCGCACGCCGTGTTCCATCCAGTGCCGCAGCACCCGCCGGACCTCGGCGAAGATGCCCTCGGGGTCCCTGTCGAAGTTGATCGGGTAGATGTCCTGGTACTTCTTCGGCGGGTTCTCGGCGTAGGCGATCGTCCCGTCCGCCCGGATCGTGAACCACTCCGGGTGCTCCTTGACCCACGGGTGGTCCGGCGCGCACTGCAGGGCGAAGTCGAGCGCGACCTCCATGCCCAGGGCGCGGGTGCGGCTGACGAACTCGTCGAAGTCCTCAAGGGTGCCCAGATCGGGATGGATCGCGTCGTGGCCGCCGTCCTCGGAGCCGATCGCCCACGGCGAGCCGGGCTCGTCGGGCTCCGGGCTGAGCGTGTTGTTGCGGCCCTTGCGGAAGGTCTGGCCGATGGGGTGGATCGGCGGCAGGTAGACGACGTCGAAGCCCATCTTGGCGATGGCGGGCAGCCGCTTGGCCGCCGTCTGGAAGGTGCCCGACTTCGAGACGCCGGTCTCGCTGACGACCGCGCCCTCGGACCTGGGGAAGAACTCGTACCAGGAGCCGTACAGCGCCCTGCGCCGGTCGACCCTGACCTTGTACGGCTTCGCCCTGGTCACCAGCTCGCGGAACGGGTGCGCCGCCAGCAGCGCGGCCGTCTCGGGGAGCTGGGCGATGGACAGCCGCGCCCGCGGGTCGAGCTCCTCGTCACGCAGCGTGGCCGCGACCGACAGCAGCGCCGCCCGGTGCCCGCACGCACTGTCGCCGTTGCCGTTGCCCTTGCTGTTGCCCATCCCGTTCCTGGAGTGGCCGTTCGCGGCGCCCGCCTGGCCGCCGGGGAGGGCGGGGCAGTCGCCCGTACGGACGGCCTTGGCGGCCCGCTCGAACAGGCGGGCCCCCTCCTCGCACATCAGGTCGCTGTCGAGCCCGCGCGGGATCTTGATCTCGGCGTCGTGCAGCCACGAGCTGATGGGATCGCTCCACGCCTCCACGCGGAACATCCAGTCGCCCTCGGCCGGCATGCACACGTCCACACCCCAGCGGTCGGTGCCGGGGGCGAGCTCGCGCATGGGTCTCAGGCGGCCACGCTGTCCATCGGGCGAGGTGAGCACCACGCCCGCGGCCACGGCATCGTGGCCCTCTCGGAAGACGGTGGCCGAGACCTGGAAGGTCTCGCCGGCGACCGCCTTGGCGGGCCACTGCCCGCAGTCGACGACGGGGGAGATGTCCGTGATGGGAATTCGTCCGATCATCGCAATCGCAGGGTTTGCGACGGCGCGCTCGGCGCCGCCGGAGGCTTTCCGTATGTGCAAGATTTCGCAACCGTGAGGGACCGCTGGATACGGCCTACCCCGGCAGTAACGATCCTTGCACGTAAATACTGGACAGCAGCGGATAGACCTCCCGAGTGTGTTCCCGGGAGAGCCAACAAAGAGGAAAGTTGCCCCAATCGTCCGACTTCATGCTTGTTGCGGGCCGGGGTTTGAAGGTGCTTCTTGGGGGTGAAGGACTGAGAGGTCCCTCCTAGCCCGTAGGGTGCAGAAACGTGAGAGCTATCCGCCGGTTTACCGTCCGCACCGTCCTGCCCACGGAGCTGGCCGCCCTGGGCGAGCTCGTGCACAATCTCCGATGGTCCTGGCACCCGGAGACACTCGACCTCTTCGCCGAGGTCGACGCGGCTCTGTGGGAAAAGGTCGGTCACGATCCCGTGGCCCTGCTCGGCGCCGTCACACCGGCCCGGCTCAACGAGCTGGCCGCCGACCGCCGTTTCCTCCGCCGTCTCGCCGACGCGGCCGACGACCTGCGCGAATACATGACATCGCCGCGCTGGTACCAGACGCTGCCCGACGTCGCACGCGCCATCGCCTACTTCTCCCCCGAATACGGCATCGCCGCCGCGATGCCCCAGTACTCGGGCGGTCTCGGCATCCTCGCCGGCGACCACCTCAAGGCGGCCAGCGACCTGGGCGTGCCGATCCTCGCGGTCGGCCTGCTCTATCGCCACGGCTACTTCACCCAGTCGCTCTCGCCGGAGGGCTGGCAGCTTGAGCACTATCCGGCGCTCGACGCCGGCGGGCTGCCGCTGACCCTGCTGAAGGACGGCGACGAACCCGTCAAGATCCGGCTCGGCCTGCCCGAGGGCCGCGTCCTGCACGCCCAGGTCTGGGTGGCGCAGGTGGGCCGGGTGCCGCTGCTGCTGCTCGACTCCGACGTGGCCGACAACGACACCGCCGCCCGCGACGTCACCGACCGCCTCTACGGCGGCGGCACCGACCATCGGCTCATGCAGGAACTCCTGCTGGGCGTGGGCGGCGTACGCGCGATCAGGGCCTACTGCCGCGTCACCGGCCACGCCGAGCCCGAGGTCTTCCACACCAACGAGGGCCACGCCGGCTTCCTCGGCCTGGAGCGCATCCGCGAGCTGACCGAGTCGCGCCTGTCCTTCGACGAGGCCCTGGAGGCCGTACGCGCGGGCACGGTGTTCACCACGCACACGCCGGTGCCCGCGGGCATCGACCGCTTCCCCAGCGACCTGATCGAACGCCACTTCGGCGGCGAGGCCGCCTGGCCGACCGTGCCCGTCGAGCGCATCCTGGCCCTGGGGGCCGAGGCCGAGCCCGGCCGGTTCAACATGGCCGTCATGGGCATGCGCCTGGCCCAGCGCGTCAACGGCGTCTCCGAGCTGCACGGCGAGGTCAGCCGGGAGATGTTCAAGGACCTGTGGCCCGGCTTCGACCTCGACGAGGTGCCGATCGGCTCGATCACCAACGGCGTGCACGCGCCCACGTGGGTCGGGCGCGAGTTCATGGAGCTGGCCGGCCGCGAGCTGCCCTCGCTGATCGAGCGGGCCCGCGGCTGGGAGGGCGTCCAGAAGATCTCCGACAAGGAGATCTGGGAGATCCGCGGCAAGCTGCGCAGGCGGCTGGTCGAGGGCGCCCGCGAGCGGCTGCGCAGGTCGTGGCGCGAGCGCGGCGCCTCGGTCGCCGAGCTGGGCTGGATCGACGACGCGCTCGACCCCGACGTGCTGACGATCGGCTTCGCCCGGCGGGTGCCGTCGTACAAGCGGCTCACGCTGATGCTGCGCGATCCCCGGCGGCTGGCCCGGCTGCTGCTCGACCCGGACAAGCCGGTGCAGATCGTGATCGCCGGCAAGGCGCATCCGGCCGACGAGGGCGGCAAGAAGCTGATCCAGCAGATCGTCAAGTTCGCCGACCAGCACAACGTGCGCCACCGGATCGTCTTCCTGCCCGACTACGACATGACGCTCGGCCAGCTCATGGTCCAGGGCTGCGACGTGTGGCTGAACAACCCGTTGCGGCCGCTGGAGGCGTCCGGCACCTCGGGCATGAAGTCGGCGCTGAACGGCGGGCTCAACCTGTCGATCCGCGACGGCTGGTGGGACGAGTGGTACGACGGCACCAACGGCTGGGCCATCCCCACCGCCGACGGGGTCAGCGACCCCGACCGGCGCGACGAGCTGGAGGCCGGCGCCCTGTACGACCTGATCGAGAACGAGGTGTCCGACCGCTTCTACGACCGGCCCTTCGACGAGCTGCCGCGCAGGTGGATGGAGATGGTCAAGCACACCCTGGCCTCGCTCGGGCCCAAGGTGCTGGCCGGGCGCATGCTCCGCGACTACGTCGTGGGCCTCTACACCCCGGCCGCCAAGTCGGCCCGCGCGCTGTCGGCCGACTCCTACGCCGCGGCCAGGGCGTTCGCGGCCTGGCGGGTGCGCGTCACGCGGGCCTGGCCGGGGGTGCGGGTCGAGCATGTCGAGGCGTCGGGCGTGGGCGACACCCCTGAGGTGGGCGCCGCGGTCGAGTTGCGGGCCACGATCGCCCTCGGCGACCTGGAGCCCGGCGACGTGCTGGTCGAGGCCGCGTACGGCAAGGTCGGGCCGCACGACGAGCTGGTCCACCCGCGGTACGCCCGGCTGGCGGTGGAATCGCTGGAGGACGACGGCCACGCCCACTACACGGGCCGGGTGCCGCTCGACCGTACGGGGGCTTTCGGATACACCGTCCGGGTCGTCCCGCATCACCCGTTCGCTGCCACTCCGGCGGAATTGGGGCTGATCGCCGTCCCCGAGGAGCCGGTAGGTATGACGAACGGTACGTTGCGCTGATATATCCGGACGAGGTCGGGCCGGTGGTCGAGCGGTGCATAATCAGGACCGTGGACGACAGCGGGAACGGCCTGCGGGCCGACAATCTGGTGGCCACGGTCCGCGGTGTCCTGCCGTCCCTGACGCCTGCCGCGCAGACCGTCGCCCGGCTCATCCTGGAAGATCCGGCGACGGTCGCGCGCAGCACCATCACCGAGCTGTCGGCCGCCTCCGGCACCAGCGAGGCCACGATCGTGCGTACCGCGCGGCTGCTCGGCTTCGCCGGATACCCCCAGCTCAGGCTGGCCCTGGCCGCGGCCGCCGCGCAGCCCGACCGGCTCGTGCCCGGCGACCTGGCGCCCGACGACCCGCTGTCGGAGGTCATCCAGAAGGTGGCCAGGGCCGAGTCGGAGGCCATCAACGACACCGTCGCCCAGCTCACCAGCGAGCGCCTGGGCCTGGTCGTCGACGCGATCGTGGGGGCCAGGCGCATCGACGCCTACGGCGTGGGCGCCTCGGGATTAGTCGCCGAGGACGTCGCCCAGAAGCTGCTGCGCATCGGCCTGTCCAGCCACGCCTTCCAGGACGCCCATCTGGCCCTGACCAGCGCCGTCCTGCTGAAGACGGGCGACGTGGCGATCGGCATCAGCACCTCGGGGGAGACCCCCGACGTGATCGAGCCGCTGCGCCGGGCGGGTGAGGCGGGGGCCACCACGGTGGCCGTCACCAACAACCCGCGCTCGACGATCGCGGAGCTGGCCGAGCACGTGCTGATCTCGGCCGGGCGCGAGACGGAGTTCCGTCCCGGCGCCCTGGCCAGCAGGATCAGCCAGCTCCTCGTCGTCGACTGCGTGTTCGTCGGCGTCGCCCAGCGTACGTTCGACTCCTCTCAGGAGGCGCTCGCGAGCACCAGGCGCGCCGTCAAGGAGTTCACCCGGAGAACGTCACCTGCACGTCGTCAGCCTTGACGTACATCACGCGGTGCCCGAACTGGATCTCCAGGTACTTCGTCTTCCCCCTGACCACCTTGTGGTCCTCCAGGTTGAACGTGACCGCCCGGAAGTACTCGGCGGCGGCCGGCCCGGCCAGCGTGTACTTCTCGCCCGCCGAGAACGTGTACTGCAGCGGCGTCACCGCCTGGTACGGGATGTCGGCCGGATACGCCTCCTGCTCCGGATAGGCCCGCCCGAACACCGGTACGGTCGCCTTGCCCGGCTTCGGCGTGACGACCAGCCCCATGGACGGGACCGCGGTCGGGGCGCCCGCCGGGTTGTTGAACCACGCCTTCTGACCGAGGTACCAGATGGCCGTCCAGTCGCCCTGACGGTCGGCGACGGCGAAGCGCTGGCCCGTGCTGGCCCGGGCGCTGTGGTCGTACACGCTGTAGAGCGAGCCGCCGGTCGGGTGCTTGCCGATGTCCTTGATCAGCGGGGCGTCCTCGCGCGGCTCGGTGCGCAGCCACACGGTGCCGGCGCTGAGCGGCGGGCAGGCCGCCTCGGGGTTCTTGCGGTCGCAGCCGTAGAAGTAGGGCTTGTTGGTGGCGAAGTCCGGCTTGATCATGACCGAGCCGGACTTCGGACCGCCGAGCTGGTGCAGCGGCGCGCCCATGAGCTGGAAGTAGTGCGCCCAGTCCCAGAACGGCCCCGGGTCCTCGTGCATGCCGCGCACCGTGCTCGGGATCGTGCCCGGGACGTTGTCGTGGCCCAGGATGTGGGCGCGGTCGAGCGGCACGCCGTGCTTGAGCGCCAGGTAGCGGACGAGCCGGGCCGACGAGCGGTACATCGCCTCGGTGTACCAGGTGCTGCCCTCGGCCAGGAAGCCCTCGTGCTCGATGCCGACGGACTTGGAGTTGATGTACCAGTTGCCGGCCTGCCAGCCGACGTC
Organism: Nonomuraea sp. NPDC047529; assembly: GCF_040642995.1. Lineage (NCBI taxonomy): Bacteria > Bacillati > Actinomycetota > Actinomycetes > Streptosporangiales > Streptosporangiaceae > Nonomuraea > Nonomuraea sp. NPDC047529. The sequence goes on from NZ_JBEYTJ010000007.1 coordinate 149,521, forward strand.
CTTGGTCTTGATGTGCTGGGCGATGTGCCCGTCACTGGACCGGACCGAGTAGTGCCAGCTCGCGCCGTAGTTCGGGTCCTGGTTGAGCTTGATCGACGGGAGGAAGTAGCCCTCCATGTCGTGGATGATGATGTAGTCGACCTTCTGGCTGACCGGCCGGTTGGCCAGGTCGTAGTGGCCGTAGTCGTCCGGCGGGAGCTCCTGGTAGGCCGAGGGGATCCACTCGCAGGAGATCGAGGCCGGGCACTCGACGCCGTCGCGCCTCGCGGGGCGCAGGCCGAGCTTCTCCAGCCACTTCTCGATCTTCTCCAGGTCCGGGACCTTGGGCAGGGTGACCTTCTGCCCGTCGTCCGTGGTGCGCTCGGCGCCTTCCTGGATGGTGGTGTAGACCTCGTCGGCGAAGAACTTGGCCGCGTCGGCCTCTTCGGCGCCGGAGTACTTGGCGACGGCTCCGTACCATTCGCCCGGGTTGGCGCTCAGGGGCGCGCCGAGGCTCTTCTGGTAGTCGGCGAGCAGCGCGGCGCCGCCGCGGATGTTGGCCGCGTCGTCGGTGCGCAGGCGTTCGTGGCTCTCGCCGGTGAGCTGCGCGGCCCGCTCCATCGTGCGCAGCGAGGCGGGGATCTCCGCCGGGGCGGGGGCCGGGGTGGCCGCGAGCGGCCTGGTCTCGTCGCCGCGGGCGTCCTCCTCGCCCTCTCCGTGGTGGTTCGAGGTGGTGTACGCGGCCGCGTCGGTCAGGTGCATGGGGCCGAACCCGGCGTTGTTCGACGGCTGGCCCGCGTGTGCCTCCCACCGCGATTCCAGGTACGAGACCCCGAGCAGCACGCTCTGTGGGACCTTGAATTCGTCGGCCGCCGCGGCGAATGCCTGCTGCCGGTCGGCGGGCTCTTCGGCGGAGGCCGAGGGCACTTGGGTTAAGGGCAACAAGGCGACGACCGCGATCGCCAGCGCTCTGCGCATGAACCGCTCCTTGACTGGGGGGTGGTGCGCGATCAGCGTCTCAACATTTTCCTTCTCTGGCGAGAACTTTGCGAAGATATTTTTCATCGCTTAACGGCCCGCCGGACCGGGCCCGGCGGGCCGATACGAAGGACTACCAGGTGAGGGGCTGGGTAGGCGGGCCTACGGAGGAGAGGGGGAGCTGTCATGCCTCGACCCGGAAGTCACTCCTACGACAACGAGCGCCGCCGGCTCCGCAAGCAGCTGGACCGGCAAGGGATGAGCGAGCAGGAGCTCAAGAAGCGCGTGGCCAGGAAACTCCAGTCGGACCCGGCCAAGAGCCCGCGCAAGGTGGGCGGCGACCGCGCCGAAGGGCCCAAGTCCGAACGGCCCCACGGCGGGGAGCGCTGAGCGCCTCATGACGGAGATCATCGACCGTGAGGGCGTCCAGGACCTGCTGGCGACGCGCGGCGCCCAGCTCGCCGAGGTGCTGCCCGAGCGGGAGTACGCCTGGGCGCACCTGCCCGGAGCCGTGCACCTGCCGCTCGGCTCGCTCGACCGGCTGGCCGACGACCTGCTGGACCGGTCGCGCCCGGTCGTCGTCTACTGCCACGACTGGCTCTGCGACCTCAGCCCGCGCGCCGCCCACCGGCTCGTCCGGCTCGGCTTCGCCGACGTGCACGACTACGGCCTCGGCAAGATGGACTGGCTGTCGGCCGACCTGCCGTACGAGGGGGAGGCCGTCCTGGTGGGCTCGGGCGCCCGGCGCGACCCGGTCATCGCCGATCTGGAGGACCCGCTGGAGGAGCTCAGCGAACGCATCGTCGCCGACCCGGCCGGGCTCGCCGTCGTGGTGGACAGGGACGACGTGGTGCAGGGGGTCATCGGGTCGCGCCAGCTCAAGGGCGCCGACCTGACCGGCACCGCCGAGGCCGCCATGGACACCGGCGTCACCACCGTACGGCCCAGCGAGCAGCTCGACGCCCTGGCCAGGCGCATGGAAGGCGCGAACGTCGACCATGTGGTCGTCACCCGCGCCGACGGCACCCTGGTCGGGCTCTACGGGCTCGGCGACCTGCGCGAACCGGGCTGGGAATCCGATCTCGGATAGCGGACGGGATTTGGAGCCGTCACCGGGCGTCTGCTAGCGTCAACAGCATGTCAGTGATCAGCCGATTTTGGCGCTATGTGGCGGCTCCGGGTGGAGCCGAAGGTCACATGCGCTGACTTACTGATCACCCGGAGCCCAAAGGCAGAGACGTCCGTCTCTGCCTTTCGTCGTTCAGGCGGACGGCTCCGGGGGCCACGGATGTGGGCCGTACCGCCTTCGCAACTCCCATCGAAAGCGGAGGACACAGCCCATGACCACGACCAGCGACCTGCGTATCAACTCGTTCGAACCCCTGCCCACGCCCCGCGAGCTGATCGGTGAACAGCCGCTGGGCCCCGAGCGCGAGGCCCTGGTGGCGGCGAGCAGGAACGCGGTGCGCGACGTGCTCGCCGGCGACGACGACCGCCTGCTGCTCATCGTCGGCCCATGCTCGGTGCACGACCCCGAGGCCGCCCTCGACTACGCCCGCCGCCTGGCCGCCGTCACCCGCGACCTCGGCGACGCCCTCTGCGTCGTCATGCGCGTGTACTTCGAGAAGCCGCGCACCACCATCGGCTGGAAGGGCCTGATCAACGACCCGGACATCGACGGCGGCCACGACGTCCAGCGCGGGCTGCGCCTGGCCAGGACGGTGCTGCTCGACGTGCTCGACACCGGGCTGCCGGTGGGCTGCGAGTTCCTGGAGCCCACCAGCCCGCAGTACATCGCCGACGCCGTCACCTGGGGCGCGATCGGCGCCCGCACGCCCGAGAGCCAGGTGCACCGCCAGCTCACCTCCGGCCTGTCCATGCCGGTCGGCTTCAAGAACGCCACCGACGGCGACGTGCAGGTCGCCATCGACGGCGTCAAGGCCGCCTCGCACCCGCAGGTGTTCTTCGGCATCGACGACGAGGGCCGGGCCGCGGTCGTCTCGACCACCGGGAACCCCGACTGCCACGTCATTCTGCGCGGCGGGCGCACCGGCCCGAACTACGACCCCCAGTCCATCGGCGACGCCCTCGCGCTGCTGGCCAAGGCCGGGCTGCCGGAACGGCTGATCATCGATGCCAGCCACGGCAACAGCGGCAAGGACCACGTACGGCAGGCGGCGGTGGTCCGCGAGGTGGCCGGGCGCCTGGCGGCGGGCGAGCAGGGCATCGCGGGGCTGATGGTGGAGAGCTTCCTGCTGCCGGGGCGGCAGGAGCCCGGTCCGGTGGAGGGCCTGACGTACGGGCAGAGCGTCACCGACGCCTGCGTGGGCTGGGACGAGACCGAGCGCCTGCTGGTCGAGCTGGCCGACGCCGTGCGCGCCGGCCGCGAGGCGCACTGACGGTCTCCCGGCGGCCCTGAGGTGCCGGGCGGGCCGCCGGGAGCGTCCGTCAGGGGCTGCGGTTCAGGTACGGCGGTCAGGTGCGGCGGTCCAGCCGGAACGTCGGATGCCCAGGCGTGCCCGGCTGGGCGTCCAGTGACTTGTCGTCGAGGATGGGCGCCGCGTCCTCGGCCACGAAGACCCGGACGTCCTCCTGTTCGATGACCTGGTCCCCGGCGTACGGCGTGCTCGCGAGCGACACCTCCAAGGTGCCCGCCTCGTCCGGCTTGGGGGAGATCCGCAGGCCGGCATTGGCGGGCACGTCCTCGCCGACCATCAGGTCACGGATGGCGACCACGGCGTTGTCAGTCAGGGTCAGCACGATGAGCTCCTTCCCGCTGGAGAACCCCCGCCTCCCCCGCGACCAGGGCGGCAAACGCGCCGGGCCGGGATGAGCGCCCGCTACGGGGGTAGCGGAGCGTCATGGCTGACAAGGACAAGGGCGTGCTGGACGCCCTGCTCGAACAGTGCGGCCAGACGTTCGCCGGGGAGGCGGGCATCAAGCTCGCCGACCGGCCGCGGCCGCTGTACCAGCTCCTCGTGCTGGCCACGCTGCTGAGCGCGCGGATCTCGTCCGGGGTGGCGGTGGCGGCGGCGCGCGAGCTGTTCGCGGCCGGGTACCGCACGCCACGGGCCATGGCGCGGGCGAGCTGGCAGGACCGCGTGGACGCCCTCGGCCGCGGCCACTACAGGCGTTACGACGAACGCACCTCGACCATGCTCGGCAAGGGGGCCGAGCTGCTGCTCGACCGCTGGAAGGGCGACCTGCGCAGGTTGCGCGACGAGGCGGGGGGCGATCCCGGGCGGATCGGCGAGCTGCTGCGGGAGTTCCCCGGCATCGGCCCGACCGGCGCCGACATCTTCCTGCGCGAGGTCCAGGGCGTCTGGCCGCAGGTCGCGCCGCACCTGGACAGACGGGTGCTGGACGGCGCCGCCCGGCTGGGGCTGCCCCGACAGGAACGCGGCCTGGTCCGCCTGGCCGGCTCCGGCGACGAGCTCGTCCGCCTGTCGGCGGCGCTGGTACGCGTGTCGAACAGCGAGAAGACCGCCGACGCGGTGAGGTCGGCCGCAGCGGGGTGAGCGGGGAGCGCTCTGTTAGGTTCGCCTCATGGGTGAGTTTGTGAGCGTCGAGGTGGCCGACCAGATCGCCACGATCCGTCTTGACCGTCCGAAGATGAACGCGCTCGACGTCCAGACGCAGCGGGAGCTCGTCGAGGCGGCGCTTCAGGTCGATGCCGACGACCAGGTCCAGGCGGTGATCCTCTACGGCGGCGAGAAGGTCTTCGCCGCCGGCGTGGACGTCAAGGAGATGGCCGACATGTCCTATGCCGACATGTCCACCCACTCCCGCACGCTCCAGGCGTGCTTCACCACGGTGGCCCGCATCGGCAAGCCGGTCATCGCCGCCGTCACCGGCTACGCCCTGGGCGGCGGCTGCGAGCTGGCCCTGTGCGCCGACTTCCGGGTCGCGGGCGAGTCGGCCAGGCTCGGCCAGCCGGAGATCCTGCTCGGGCTCATCCCGGGCGCGGGCGGCACCCAGCGCCTGCCCCGCCTCGTCGGCCCGTCCCGCGCCAAGGACCTGATCTTCACCGGCCGGCACGTCGCCGCCGCCGAGGCCCTGGCCATCGGGCTGGTCGACCGGGTGGTGCCGGACGAGCAGGTCTACACGGCGGCCCTGGAGTGGGCGGCCACGTTCGTCGGCGGGCCGGCCGTGGCGCTGCGCGCCGCCAAGCAGGCCGTCGACCAGGGCATCGAGGTGGATCTCGCCTCGGGCCTGGAGATCGAGCGCCTGCAGTTCTCGGGCCTGTTCGCCACCGACGACGCCCGGATCGGCATGCGGGCCTTCACGGAGAAGGCCAAGCCCAAGTTCACCGGACGGTGACCGTCCGGCCGCCGTACGAATACAACCCTTTGGAGTAGGCCGTCCAGGGGGGAGCGGGTTTGCCAGTATGGTGGCGTTCCATGATGCGCGTCCCGGTCCCCGCCCGGCTGCGTCAAGCCGTGCGTTCGTGGTTCGACTCCCGTTACATCTCCGTCGCCGACCACCGGCAGGACATCCGGGACGCGCTCTGGGAGGTCCAGACCCTGCGCAGGGAGATGGCCACCCTGCACGGCGAGGTCGAGCGCCTGCGTGACGCCCGCCCGCCGCTGATCACCCCGCTGATCGACAAGGCCAAGCTGGACGACGCGCACCGGCTGGCGCAGGAGACCGCGAAGGCCCTCGACGGCGTGCTCCAGAACGAGGTGCTCGTCTGGCAGGCCGTCGACGACCTGAGAGCCCGCGTCCCCGGGGCCGCCGAGGGGGGCCGGCCGTGCGCGTGACCTGGTCCGGCGGCGAGCTGACCTTCCGCCTCGACCCCGAGGACGAGATCACCGGCAGGGCGGCCGACGATCACCCCGTCAAGCTGGCCACCAACTCCTGCTCGATCGGCGGCGTCCCCGCCGACGCCCACCCCGACCTGTTCGCCGTGGCCGCCTGGACGATCGTGGCGCCCTGGACCAGGCGGCGGATCACCTTTGACCGGGCCGTCTCCGCGGAGGTGGCCGGAGCCCTGCACGACGGCTGGGGCATCGAGGCCGGGCCGGTCGGCGCCGAGCCCCGCCGGGCCGGGAACAGGCTCGCCATCTCCTACAGCGGCGGCGCCGACTCCGTGGCCGCGGCGGCCATCCATCCGTCGGCGCCGTTCGTGCACTTCCGCCGGGTGCCGCATCCGAGGGTGCCCAACCGGTGGACGCACTACCGCTCCGACGTGCTGGCCAAGCTCGCCGAGCGGACCGGCCGCGAGCTCACCACCGTCACCTCCGACCTGGAGTTCACCCTCGCCGAGCCGCGTCCGGGCTATCCGGAGCACCACGCCGTCGCGGCGGGGGCGCTGCTGCTGGCCGACCGGATGAACCTCGGTGGCCTGGGCTTCGGCTATGAACTCGGTTCACGCTGGCTCGGCGGCGACCGTTACTTGTTGCGGTTCACGCCTGACAACCCCATGTGGGCGCCGCACGGCGCGTGGGGCCGGTTGTTCGCCGCCGCGGGCGTGCACATCGTGCTCCCGGTCGGCGGCGTGAGCGAGGCCGTCACCATGCGGCTGGCCCTGAACTCAGAGCTCAAGGACCAGGTGCGCTGGTGCCTGCGCGGCACCGACGGCCCCTGCCGCACCTGCGGCAAGTGCCTGTACAAGGAGCTCATCCAGGCCGCCGTCGAGCGCCGTCCCCTGGACACGCCCGTCACCGCCGACCGTCCCGTGGCCCGCAAGTGGCTGCAGCCGCCGCCCTACGGCGGCCAGGAGATGATCGAGTACGGCCTGGCCCGCGTCCCCGGCATCGAACGGTCCCTGTTCGCCAAGGCCCTCGACCACTTCGAGGCCACCGAGGAGTCCACGAGCTGGCTCGACCACTGCTACCCGCCGGCGATCGAGGAGATCCCCGAGCCGTGGCGGACGGAGGCGGCCGCCTTCCTGACCTCCAAGGTCGGTCTCATGACCGAGGCCGAGGTGCGGCAGGTGGAGACGTGGGGCGCGTGACCGTCCACGGGACGGATCCGGTGAAGTACGAGGAGTTGACTGCGTGAAGGTTTATCTGTCGGTGGACATGGAGGGCGTGACGGGGTTGACCGACCCCGAGGAGATGCACGCCGGCAAGCGCGGCTACGACCGCGGCTGCGAGCTGATGACCGCCGACGCCAACGCCGCCGTCGAGGGCGCGTTCGCGGCCGGCGCCGGGTCGGTGCTGGTCAACGACGCGCACGGGTCCACCAAGAACCTGCGGATCGACCTCCTGGACCCGCGGGCCACCCTGATCAGGGGGCCGGGCAAGGCCCAGCGCATGGCCCAGGGGCTCGACGGCACGTTCCAGGCCGCGTGCTTCGTGGGCTACCACGCCAGGGCCGGCGTCCAGCACGGCGTGCTCAACCACACGTGGATGGGCAAGGAGATCCAGAACGTCTACCTCAACGGCGAGCTGTGCGGCGAGACCCGGCTGGTCGCGGCGTGCGCGGGCTTCCACGGCGTGCCCGTGGTGCTGGTGACCGGGGACGAGGCCGTCGGCGAGGAGGCGCGCGAGCTGCTCGGCGACGTCGAGACGGTCGCGGTGAAGAAGGGGATCGACAAGTTCTCGGCCGAGTTGCTGCCGCCGAGCGTCGCCCAGGCGAAGATTCGTGAGGCCGCCGCTCGCGGGCTTTCCAGGTTGAGCGACTTCACGCCCTACCGGGTGGAGGCGCCGTACACGCTGGGAGTGGAGTGGAACTCGACCGCCATCGCGGCGGCGGTGGCGCTGGTGCCCGGCGTGAAGACCGTCGGCTCGCGGCACACCGAGTTCACCACCGACGACTTCCGCCAGATCATGGCGTTGCTCGGGATTTTCGCCACCATCGGCGGCCAGGTGGCCTGCGGCAGCGGGCCCTACGGCTGACATGTCGGTTACTGCTGACCTAGGGAGCGGGTGACGGTGGAAGGCGCGGCGCTGACCCGGCGGGGGCTGCTCGTCGGGATCGGGGCGGTGGGCGGCGCGGGCGCCATGTACGCCGCCATGGGCGCGCTCGGGCTTGCCCCCTCCGAGCAGGACAAGGAGTTCGCCGCGCCGCGCCCCGGCGACTTCTCCCTGCGCGGCAAGGGCGCGGCCAAGGTGGTGATCCTCGGCGCGGGCGTGGCCGGGCTGACCGCCGCGTACGAGCTGGGCAAGGCCGGTTACGACTGCACCCTGCTGGAGGCCAGGGACAGGGCCGGCGGCCGGAACCTCACGCTGCGCGGCGGCGACCGCCTGACCGAGCTGAACGGCCCGGCCCAGGACGTCAGGCTCGGCGAGGGCGTCTACTTCAACGCCGGGCCCGGACGCATCGCCCCCTGGATGGTCACCCTCGACTACTGCCGCGAGCTGGGCGTCCCGATCGAGACGTTCGTCAACAACAACGCCTCCGCGTACGTCCACACCAACGGCAGGACCGTGCGGGCCCGCACCGCCCGAGCCGACATGTACGGATATGTCGCAGAACTGCTGGCCAAAGCCACAAATATCGGTGCGCTCGACAAGGCGATCACCGCCGACGACCGGCAGCGCCTGCTCGAATTCCTCCGCCGGTTCGGCGACCTGGGGCCCAAGCTCGACTACGAGGGCTCATCCCGGCGCGGGTTCACCAAGTACCCGGCGCTCGACACCGGAACCCCCGTCCCGCCCCCCGGCACCCTGCACGACGTCCTGGCCGCCGCCACCGGCCGCGCCATCACCAACGACTTCGGCTACGACATGGCCACCCCCATGTTCCAGCCGGTCGGCGGCATGGACGCGATCGTCAGGAAGCTGACCGAGGCCGTCGGGGCCGACCGCATCAGGACCGGCGCCAAGGTCACCAGGATCACGACCCTGGACGACGGCGTCGAGGTGGCGTACAGCGGCGGCAGCGTCAAGGCCGACTACTGCGTCGCCACCCTCCCCCCGCACCTCCTCGCCAAGATCCCGCACAACCTCGGAGCGCAGATCACCAGCGCACTGAGCACCCCCATCCCGATCGCCGCCGGCAAGATCGGCCTGGAGTACGGCAGGCGCTGGTGGGAGCTGGAGGACCGCATCTACGGCGGCGTCACCGAGACCGACCTGGACATCACCCACATCTGGTACCCCTCTCACGGCTACCACTCCGAACGCGGCCTGATCGTCGGCTACTACAACACCGAGCAGAACGCCGAGCTGTACGGCTCCCTCACCCCCGAGGACAGACGGCGCAAGGCGCTCACCCAGGGCAGGAAGATCCACGGCGACAAATACCGTCAGGACCTCCTGTCCAGCGTCTCCATCGCCTGGCACCGTCAGGAGCACATCCAGGGAGGCTGGATGTACTGGCCCTCCTTTGATTCGTCCTTCACTCTTCTGCAACGCCCCGCCGGAAGGGTTTACTTCGCGGGCGACTGGCTCACCCACTTGATCGCCTGGCAGGCAGGCGCCATGGAGTCGGCCCGCAGCGTCGTCACCCTGCTGCACCAGCGGGTGTTGCAGTCCACGTGACGTCGCACGCTGCTTCCGCGACCGGCATAGGGTCGGTCGGGAAGAGCGATCGAGGAGACGAGGATGACGTTGCACTGGGTGCCCGCGACCGACCGTGGTGACCTGCTGGCCGAGCCGGTGGCGCTCGCCGTCCCGGGCATCGAGGGTGCCGAGGTGACGGAGATCGACCCCGACCTGGCCGACACGGCCGCGTTCTGCGAACGCTACGGCGTACGGCTCGACGAGTCCGCCAACTGCGTGGTCGTGGCCGCCAAGCGCGGCGGCGAGACGCGCTACGCCGCCTGCATGGTGCTCGCGACGATGCGCGTCGACGTCAACGGCGTGGTGCGCAGGCACCTCGACGCCCGGAAGGCGAGTTTCGCGCCGATGGCCGACGCGGTCGAGCTGACCGGCATGGAGTACGGCGGCATCACGCCGCTCGGGCTGCCCTCCGACTGGCCCGTCCTGGTGGACGAGCACGTCGCCGCCCATCCCAGGGTGGTGATCGGCAGCGGCCTGCGCAGGTCGAAGCTCGCCGTCCCGGGGGCCACGCTGGCCGGGCTGAAGGGCGCCGAGGTCCTGTCCCTGACCACCTGAAGGCGCCGAAGCCGAACTGAAGCCAATTCGAGACCGTTGGATGGGAAACCGATGAGGCCGTATCGGACGTTGTACGACTGGGAATGTGGCCTCATGGTTCATCTCGTGGGCGGGGATTAAGCCGGTATGGTGCTTCATGCCATGAACGATGACCGACTAGGCCCTTACCGGCTGCTCAGGCGGCTCGGTGAAGGCGGGATGGGCGTTGTCCACCTCGCTGTCGACCCTCAGGGCCGGCAGGTGGCGGTCAAGGTCCTGCGCGGAGAGGTCGCCGGTGACGAGGTCGCCAGGCGGCGGCTTTCGCGTGAGGTCGAGACCATGCGCCGGGTCCGCAGCAAATTCATTGCAGAAGTGGTCGATGCGGACGTAACCGGTCATCGTCCCTACATCGTCACGCGTTACGTGCCCGGCCGTCCTCTCGACGAGATCGTCAAGGACGACGGGCCGCTCGACCTGCCCGCGCTGGTCCGGATCGCCCATGGCGTGGCCTCGGCGCTGTCGGAGGTCCACTCCGTCGGCGTGATCCACCGCGACCTCAAGCCGGGCAACGTGCTCATCCTCGACGGCGAGCCGGTCCTGATCGACTTCGGCATCGCCCAGGCGGTCGACGCGACCCGGCTGACCCAGACCGGCATGTTCATCGGCACGCCCGGCTACCTCGCGCCCGAGATCATCGAAGGCCAGGAGGCCGGCCCCGAGGTCGACATCCACGCCTGGGCGGGCACGCTGCTCTACGCCGCCACCGGCCAGCCGCCCTTCGGCAAGGGCACGCTGGAGATGATCTTCTACAACATCACCGCCGGCAAGGCCGACATCAGCGGCGTGCCGTCCGAGCTGCAGCCGCTGCTCAAGGCGGGCTTCCAGCGCAACCCGGCCAAGCGGCCCAAGGCCGCCGACCTGGCCGAGCAGACGGCCCGGATGTTGCCGAGGCCGCCGCTGGGCGGGCCCGACGAGATCTCCACCGTGCCGCGGCCCGACGCGCCCGAGGACTACCCGACCAGGCGGGCGCCGTTCGTGGGGGAGAAGCCCTCCTACGACGTCTCCACGCCGCCGATGACGCCGCGCCGGCTGATCGACGGCCAGGAGCAGCCGGTCCAGCCGCCCGCCGACCCCCACTTCGTCTCGCTGCTGCCCAGCCAGGGACCGCCCGCCCAGGGGCTGCCCGTTCAGGGACCGCCGGCCCAGGGGCTTCCCGGCCAGGGGCTTCCCGGCCAGGGCCTGGCCGGACAGGGCGCCGGGCCGGCCGACCACGGCGCGGAGCTGCCGGGCGCGGGTGACCCGTGGCCGACCCGCCGGGTGTCGCCGGAGGAGCTTCGCCAGATCCAGCGCGAGGCCGGGCCCAGCCAGCCCTGGCCGCAGCAGCAGCCCCCGCTCCACCCCCAGCCGCAGCCGCACGTCGACCACCACGAGGCCGACGTGCCCACCCGGCGCGTACGCCCGGACTCGGCCGAGTTCGGCCGGCTCAGCTCCGGCCCCCAGCCGGTGGACCACGGCCGGTACGCCGCCGGCCCGGAACCCGTGAACCACGGTCGCGCCAACGCCGTCCCGGAGCCGATGGACTACGGCCGTGCCAACGTCGTCCCCGAAGCCATGGACTACGGACGGGTCAACGCCGGCCCGGACGCGATCGACTACCGGCGGGGCAACGCGGCGGCCGAGCAGCACGACTACGGCAGGCCGGGCCCGGTGCCCGCGCAGCCGCCGCCCTACATCCCGGTGCAGCAGCAATATCCGCCCCATGACCCGCAGGCCGCTCACGAGCCGTACAACCCGGGCGCGCGTCCGGGGCAGACGTTGCAGCGCTCGAAGGCGTACGGGGTGGCGAGCGCGATGTTGCTGATCCTCATGATCGTGGCGGCGGTGACGGCGCCCGTCCTGGTGGCGGTGGTGGCGATCCCGATCGCCGTGCTGCTGCGGGCGGCCGACCTGGCCCAGCCGGCCTTCAACGGCCGCCGGCCCGCCGGCGCCGCCGCGCTCGACGTGCTCAGGGTCTTCGCCCGGCCGCAGGCGCTGGCCAAGTCCGTCGGCATCACGCTCGCCCTCGTCCTGTACGCCCTCATCCTCGGCCTGCCGGTGACGCTGCTGCTCAGCGTGGTGGTCAAGATGGACTCGGCCAACGCCCTCGCGTGGGGCGCCGCGGTCGCGCTCTGGACCCTCTGCGCGGGGCCGGGCGTCGAGGGCCCGGGGCGGCAGATGCGCAGAACGCTCTCATCGCTCGTACCCTCGAGAACAGCGGCCATGGTGATGGCGGGAGTGCTGGCGGTGGGCGCCGCGCTCTCGCTGATCCTCGCCTATGGCACGTTCGGGGACACGCCAAGGGGGAGTGTATGGAGTCCGCTGGACGTCACACCCGTGACGAAGCAGCTCACCAGCCTGAAGGGCGGCTGAGCCGAGGAAGGTGGCGATGAGCATCCAAGCGCCGGAACGCCTCGGCCCCTACCGCATCGTCAGAAAGATCGGCGAGGGCGGCATGGGGGTCGTCCACCTGGGTCTCGACGGTGAGGGCCGCGAGGTCGCCATCAAGGTGCTCCACCCGCACGTGGCCGCCGATCTCAAGGCCCGCGACCGGCTCACGCGCGAGGTCGAGACCATGCGACGGGTGCGCAGCCCGCACGTCGCCGAGGTCATCGACGCCGAGCTGGTGGGGGGCCAGCCCTACGTCGTGACCCGCTTCGCCCCGGGCCGCACGCTGGAAGAGACCGTGCTGAGCGAGGGCGCCCTGGAGGCGCGGCAGGTCATCAGGCTGGCCCAGGGGCTGTGCCAGGCGCTGGTCGCCATCCACGCGGCCGACGTGATCCACCGCGACTTCAAGCCGTCCAACGTCATGCTGGTCGACGGCGAGCCGCTGGTCATCGACTTCGGCATCGCCCACCTGGTGAACGCGACCCGGCTGACCCAGACCGGCATGTTCGTCGGCACGCCGGGCTACCTGGCGCCCGAGATCATCCGCGACAGCGACATCACCCAGGCGGCCGACGTGCACGCGCTGGCCTCGACGGTGTTCTTCGCCGCCACGGGCGCGCCGCCGTTCGGCACCGGGACGTTCGAGGCGGTCTGCTTCAACATCATGGAGGGGCGGGCCCAGCTCGACCGGGCGCCCGCGTGGCTGCGCGGCTGGTTGTCGCGCGCGCTGCGGGTCGACCCCACCGCCCGGCCGAGCGCGCAGGAGCTGCTGCGGATGGCCAGGGAGCTCGACCCGTCGGTGACGACGTTCAACGAGTTCGAGGGGCCGACCGGCACCAAGCGCATCGGCAGCGGTACGCGCGCCATGGACACGTTCTCCGACCTGCTGCCGCCGGTCGAGTACCGCAAGGCCGCGCCGCCCCCGCCGCCCCCGCCACCCCCGCCGCCCGCGCGGCGCGACGAGCGGCCGCCGCCCTACGTGCCCGCGCCGACGTCGGCGCGCCCGGTGCCGCGCACCGACCAGCGCGTGGCGGGCTATCCGGCGCCGCCGCCGCAGCCGCGCCCCTACACGCCGCCGCCCCAGCCGCGCAGCCACGTGCCGCCGGCGGAGCGGAAGAGGTATCTGTTCGGCGCCCAGGTGACCGGGCTGCTGCTGCTGGTCACGCTGGTGGCGCTGACGGTCATGATGCCCGTCGTGGTGGGCGCGGTGGCCGTCGCGCTGGCGGTGGTGCTGCGCGTGGGCGAGTACCTGTTCGGCGACATGGTCAAGCGCCGCCAGATCCGCGGCAGCAGCTCGGCCGATCCGCTGCTCGCGCTGGTCGGCACGCCGTGGGCGCTGGTCAAGGCCGCGCTGGTGACGCTGGTCCACGTGCCGCTCGCGCTGCTGTTCGGCGCGTGCGTCTGGGGCGCGCTCCACTGGGCCGGCGGCATGGGCACCAACCAGGCCGCCGCCTTCGCCGCGGGCGCGTTCGCCGGCGGCCTGTTCGTGCTGCCGGGCGGCGGCGCGCCGCGCAAGGCCGTGACCCGCACGCTCACCGGCGTGCTGCGCAGCCCCGGCGCCGCGCTGGTGGCGGTCGTCGCGGTGGGCACGGCGGCGCTGTTCGCGGCGATGTTCGCGCTCGGCCAGGACCCGGTCTGGGCGCCCTGGCGGGCCCCGCAGAGCGTGATCGACGGCCTGGCGAGCGACGCCAGGCAGAGCACGATCGGGCTGATCACCGGTCTGATCGAAAGTCTGCTCGACGGACTGGGGTTGGGCTTCCTGACCCCGTGGTCCTGAGTGTCCCCCTCGGCGTGGCGGGGGAGAGATGAGGTATGAGCGAGCGCCTCGGCCCCTACGAGCTTCTCTCCCGGCTCGGCGCGGGCGGCTTCGGTGAGGTCCATCTGGCGCTCGACGCCCAGGGGCGCACGGTCGCGGTGAAGGTGCTGCATCCGCACGTCGCGGCCGACGGCCTCGCGCTCGGCCGCCTCGACCGCGAGGTCGAGACCATGCGCCGGGTCGGCGGTCCGCACGTCGCCGAGGTGCTCGACGCCTCCCTCGACGGCTCCAGGCCCTACCTGGTGACCCGCTACGTCCAGGGCCGCCCGCTCAGCGCCGTGCCCGTGCCGGTCGCCGACCTGGCCGCCCTGGCCTCGGGGCTGGCCGACGCGCTGCTCGCCATGCACGAGTCCGGGGTCGTCCACCGCGATCTCAAGCCGGCCAACGTGATGATGAGCGAGGACGGCCCGGTCGTCATCGACTTCGGCATCGCCAGCGCACTCGACTCGCTGTCGGTCACGGCCTCGGGCGCGGTCGTCGGCACGCCCGGCTACCTGGCCCCGGAGATCCTCGAAGGCGGGAGCGCGGGCGTCGAGGCCGACGTGTTCTCCTTCGGCGCGACGCTGGCCTACGCCGCCACCGGGCGGCAGCCGTACGGGCAGGGGCCGGCCTCGGCGGTGGCCTACCGGGTGGTGCACCACCCGCCCGACCTGGAGGGCGTGCCGGAGTGGCTGGCGCCGCTGTTACGCGAGTGCCTGTCCACCGACCCCGCCGCGCGTCCCACGGCCGCGCGGATCTGCGCCCGGCTGGGCGTCGCCGCCGTCCCGCACGTACGCCCGGCCGGTCCCCGTCCCTCGGCCACGGCGGTGGGTCCCCGGCCGGCCGACGACATGAGCACGAGAGAGTGGCGGCCGGGCGACAGCCGTCGCAGGTCGGTCGAGGAGTCCAGGGCGCGGCACCGGGAGAAGGTGCGCAGGCGATGGCTCATCGGCTCGGGCCTGTTCGTGTCGCTGCTGGCGGCGGCCGCCCGCGGGCCGCTGCCGGAGGTGGCGCTCTTCCTGCTGGCCGCCTACGCGCTGGGGGTGGTGAGCGACGCCGGGGTGGCGCTGTTCTCGCGGGGGCCGTTCCGGCGGAGCCGGATGGTGACCGACCTGGTGAGCGTGGCGGGGGTGGTGGGGCTCTGTTTCGGGCTCGCCGCGGTGTTCAGCACGTTCACACTGGCCCTGTTCGCGGGTACGGCCCTGGTGGTGGGCATCGTGTTCCTGTTGTCCGCCTGACTTCCCCATGGGGGCGGTCGGACCGTACCGAATAAAGTTCGGTATGGTGGGAACGGGAGGGCTTTTCGCGGGAACCGCCGGTTTGCGCGTAAGCTACCCACGGGTAACATGACCGCGGGAGCCAGGGCACGACTCTGACCCACCCCGTGTCAGGAGCCCGTCGGGAACCTGGCAGTCTGGTCAGCATTGCATTCGGCGCCTATCGCAGCGACGCGGTGGGCGCACGCGAACACGGGAGGTCGGCCACCGGCCATGAACATCGTCGTCTGCGTGAAGCAGGTCCCCGATACGGCGACCGAGCGCAAGCTGCGGTCCGATGACAACACGCTCGATCGTGACGCCGTCGACGGCGTGGTCAACGAGCTTGACGAGTACGCGGTCGAGGAGGCGCTGAAGCTCAAGGAGGCGCACGGTGGCGAGGTCACCGTGCTCACCATGGGCCCGGGCAAGGCCACCGAGACCATCCGCAAGGCCCTGGCCATGGGCGCCGACAAGGCCGTCCATCTGAGCGACGACGCGCTGCACGGCTCCGACGCGCTGTCCACCTCGTACGCGATGGCCCAGGTGCTCAAGAAGATCGGGTTCGACCTGGTCGTCCTGGGCTCCGAGTCGACCGACGCCCGTACCGGCGTGCTGGCCGCGATGCTGGCCGAGCGCCTGGGCACGGCCCAGCTCACCCTGGCCAACAAGGTCGAGGTCGAGGGCTCCTCGATCAGCGTCCAGCGCATCACCGACTACGGCTACGACAAGGTCCAGGCCACGCTGCCGGCCGTCGTGTCCGTGGTCGAGAAGATCAACGAGCCGCGCTACCCGTCCTTCAAGGGCATCATGGCGGCCAAGAAGAAGCCGGTCGAGACGCTGGCCATCGCCGACGCCGAGATCGACGCCGCCCAGGTCGGCCTGGGTGCCGCCTGGTCCGAGGTGGTCGACTTCGCCGCCGCGCCGCCGCGCGCCGCCGGCACGATCGTCAAGGACGAGGGCGACGGCGGTTCCAAGGCCGCCGACTTCCTCGCCTCCAAGAAGTTCATCTGAGAACGGGGGTTTTACTGATATGTCGGAGATTCTCGTTCTCGTGGAGCAGGTCGAAGGCGAGGTCAAGAAGGTCACGCTCGAACTGCTGACCCTGGCCCGCTCGCTCGGCACGCCCGCCGCCGTCTGGGCCGGCCCCGGCCTCGGCGACGCCGCCAAGGCCAAGCTGGCCGAGTACGGCGCCGAGAAGATCTACGACGCCGCGTCCGCCGACATCGTCGACCACGTGGTGGCGCCCAAGGCCGAGCTGCTGGCCCAGCTCGTCGCCGGGAAGTCGCCCGCCGCGGTGCTCGTGGCCGCCACGGCCGAGGGCAAGGAGGTCGCCGGTCGCCTGGCCGTCAAGACCGACTCCGGCGTCATCACCGACGCCGTGGGCCTGTCCGAGGGCTTCGTGGCCGACCAGTCGATCTTCGGTGGCGGCGTCAACGTGCACTCCAAGGTGCGCAGGGGCACCCCGATCGTCGCCGTACGCCCGAACTCGACGGCCCCGCAGGCCGCCGCGGGCGCCGGGGCCGTCGAGGAGGTGTCGGTCGCGCTGAGCGAGGCGGCGAAGGCCGCCCGCATCGTCGAGCGCGTCAAGCAGGAGAAGGGCGCCAGGCCCGAGCTGACCGAGGCCGCGATCGTGGTCTCCGGCGGCCGGGGCGTGGGCTCCGCCGAGAACTTCTCCGTCATCGAGGGCCTGGCCGACGCGCTGGGCGCGGCCGTGGGCGCCTCGCGCGCCGCCACGGACGCCGGCTGGTACCCCCACCAGTTCCAGGTGGGCCAGACGGGCAAGACGGTCTCGCCGCAGCTCTACATCGCGGCCGGGATCTCGGGCGCCATCCAGCACCGGGCCGGAATGCAGACCGCGAAGACCATCATCGCGATCAACAAGGACCCGGAGGCGCCGATCTTCGAGCTCGCCGACTACGGGGTCGTGGGCGACCTGCACCAGGTCGTCCCGCAGCTCACCGAAGAGGTCGGCAAGCGCAAGTAGCGTCGAACGGAAGCGGCGCCGCACGACGTGGGGCGCCGCTTCCGCCGTCTCAGGCGGTCGCGGTGCCTGGGCGGGGCCCGGGACA
>NZ_JBEYTJ010000007.1:167018-312923 GCF_040642995.1 Nonomuraea sp. NPDC047529
CCGCACCGCCCTGGTGTCGGCGTCTCTGCCGCCGTGTCCGGAGCCCCGGGCGCGGCGCCGCCGCTCGCCGGCCCCCCGATTCCGCCGTCTCAGGCGGACGCGGTCCGTGCGCGGGGCCGGGTACATGACCCCCCGAGGAGCCGTTGGGACGACAGAGGTCCTATGCGGCGACCTTCACCGGCTCCCGCACGGGAACGGCTCCGAACACCGGCGCCTCCCGCCGGGGCAGGAACCGCGACGCCACAGCGATCAGCACACCCAGGACGACCGCGATGCCGAGCGCGCCGCGCAGCGAGGTGGCGTCCGACAGGAAGCCGATCACCACCGGGCCGAGCAGCAGGCCCGCGTAGCCCATGGCGCCCGCCTGGGCGATGGCCGGTCCGGGGGCGTCGGTCGCGGTGCCCGCCAGGGACAGCGTCAGCGGCGCGATCGTCGCCACGCCGAGCCCGACGAAGAACATCGCCAGCACCGCCACCAGCGCCGCCGGGGCCATCAGCACGACCGTGAAGAACCCGGCCGTGGCCACGCCCGACACGGTCAGCATGCCGCGCACCCCGTACCGGGAGCGCAGCCGGTCGCCGGTGAGCCTGGCCAGCAGCATGCCGGCCTCGAACACCGGGTAGCCGAGCGCGGCCAGCGCCTCGGGAGCGCCGAGCTCGTTGCGCATGTACAGGCCGTTCCAGTCGGCGACCACGCCCTCGACCATGAAGGCGAAGAACATGATGGCGCCGAGCAGGTAGACGATCGCCGGCATGCGGTGCCGGGCCGTGCGCGCCGCCTCCGTCGCCGGGGCCTCCGGCAGGTACGTACGGCCGAGCAGCACCGCGACCGGCAGCGAGACCAGGGCGACCAGCGCCAGGTTGGCGGTGAACGACAGGCCGGCGGCGATCGACACGCTGCCCAGGGCGCCCGCCGAGATCGCGCCGACGCACCAGCCGGCGTGCATGCCGTTCATCAGCGGGCGGCCGTACGCCTGCTCGACGGTGGAGCCCTGGGCGTTCATGGCGACGTCCACGGTGCCGAAGGCCATGCCGAAGAACGTGGCGGCCACGATGAGGAGGGGGAGGTTCGGGGCGAAGGCGACGGCCAGCAGGCCGATCGCGGTGAGTGGGGCGCCGATCCGCAGAACCGCCCTGCTGCCCGCCCGGGCCATGATCCGTCGCATGGACTGCATGGTCACGAGGGCCCCGAGGCCCCATGCGAGGAGCACCGCGCCGACCGTCGACTCGGACAGGCCGAGTTTGTCGGTCAGGGCGGGGATGCGCACGGTCATCGTGCCCACCATCAGGCCGCCAAGGACAAAGGTGAGGATCGCCCCGTAGCGGGCCGTCCTCAGGTCGCGGGTCATAAGGCACACCTCTCACAAGATCGTTCGGTCGTCACAAATCAGGCGCTCCCCGCGTGGGGGCGCCTGGAAGATTCGGGGGGACAAGAACTCGAAGGGACAAGAACCACCGGCCCGACGCGCCGGCCCGGCTCGTGTTGAGGCGGGCCGTGGCCCGCCGAGCCGTTGACCGGCCCGAAGCCGACCGCCCTGAGTCGGCCGCCCCCGGGCGGCCCAGGGCGAATGGCTGTTGGTGGGGTCGTTCGGGGAGGTGCGGCTGGGTGGGGGCGGCGGTTCGGGGTGGGCCGGTTGGGGGCTCGCCTCGTGTCGCCTGGCGACCGTGCCGGGTCCTTGGCGGCGCCCGCTTCAGGCGAAGCCGCTCAGAAGCGGACGGCCCGCCCGAGTCGGCTCACCGGCCAGGCCGGCTGGTCCGCGCCCCCGAGCGTCTGGTCCGCGCCCCTGATCGGCTGGTCCGCGCTCCCGAGCGTCTGATCCGCACTCCTGGTCGGCTCGTCCGTGCCATCCGAGCGGCTTGTTCGAGCCGCCTGAGTGGCTCGTTCGCGCCGCTCGACCGGCCCCCGGCGCCCCGGTCTACCGTTTGCTCGGGGCGAGCCCGTTCGTCCGGCCGTTACGGGCCGGTCGGGCGAGGACGGCGGGCGTCGCCGAGGCGTCAGGTCTTGACGGTGGGCGGCCGGAAGCCCGGCGACAGCGGTCGTGGGAGCGCGTCATCGTCATCGCGAGGCCACCCCCATCCGTTCCAGTCCACCGGGAAAAGCTCCGGCGAAGAAGCTCCGACACCTGAACCAGAAGTGACCCCCGCGCATTCCCGGGGCGGGAGTGACCCGCGACACGTAGCGGCGCGCGCAGGTCAGCCGGGTTTGAGCAGGGCTCTCAGGCGGGTTTCGAGGGCCCGCAGGTCGGCCTCGGAGTTGAGCTGCGGGTCATGGCTCGCCACGTCCCACAACCCCTCGCACGCCAGCCGGACGATCTGCGCGGCCAGCGGGTCGGGCTCGTCGCCCAGCCCCTCCCGGTGCCATCGGGACATCGCCTCCCGCAGCGGCGCCAGCAGGAAGAGGTTGCCCGACGCGCCCGTCACGACCGCCCATCTTCGGAGCCGCCCCGAGCGCACGGCGACCAGCGTGGCCCCGAGGTACCGCTCGGTGTACGTGCCCTGCGGCTGAGCGGCCATCAGCTCGTCGAACTCTTCGATCAGCCGTTCGACCATGCCCTTGATCAGGGCCTCTTTGGTGCCGAAGTGGTAAAGAAGGCCGCCCTTGCTCACCCCGGCCCGGTCGGCCACGGCGGACAGCGTCAGCGCGGCCGACCCCTGGTCGCACAGGAGGTCTTCCGCCGCGTCCAACAGTTCGTCCCTTCGCATGCCTCGACTGTACCGTCCGGACGGTACAGTGGCAAACGAGATACCCTGATCTGGTGACACGACCGTCGGCCTATCTTGATCATGCGGCGACCACGCCCATGCTGCCCGAAGCGATCGAGGCCATGACGGAGCAACTCAAACGCGTCGGCAACGCCTCCTCGCTGCACGCCGCGGGCCGTCAGGTGCGCAGGGTCGTCGAGGAGTCCCGCGAGACCATCGCCGACGCCCTGGGGGCCCGGCCGAGCGAGGTCGTGTTCACCTCGGGCGGCACCGAGGCCGACAACCTCGCCATCAAGGGCCTCTACTGGGCGCGCAGGCCGCGCCGGCGCATCCTGATCAGCTCCGTCGAGCACCACGCCGCCCTCGACCCGGCCGCGTGGCTGGCCGAGAGCCAGGGCGCCGAGGTCGAGCTGCTCGACGTCGACGAGTACGGCCGGGTCCATCCCGACACGCTGCGCGCCGCCATCGAGCGCGCCCCCGACGACGTCGCCATGGTCAGCGTCATGTGGGCCAACAACGAGGTCGGCACGATCCAGCCCGTCCACGTGCTGGCGGCCGTCGCCCACGACCACGGCGTCCCGTTCCACACCGACGCGGTGCAGGCGATCGGGCAGCTCCCGGTCTCCTTCGCCGACTCGGGCGCCGACGCCCTCACGCTCACCGGCCACAAGGTCGGCGGGCCGATGGGCGTGGGCGCGCTGCTGCTGGCCAGAGGGCTGACGCCGGTGTCGGTGCAACACGGCGGAGGCCAGGAGCGCGACGTGCGCTCCGGCACCCTCGACGCGCCCGCCATCGCGGGCCTCGCCGCCGCCGTGCGGACCGCCGTCAAGGAGCAGGAGGCCCTGGGCCGCCGCCTGACGGCGCTGCGCGACGAGCTCATCGAGCGCGTCCGTCAGGCCGTCCCCGACGTCGTGCTCAACGGCGACCCGGCCGGCCGGCTGCCCGGCAACGCCCACTTCTCCTTCCCCGGCTGCGAGGGCGACGCGCTGCTCATGCTGCTCGACGCCAAGGGCGTGGAGTGCTCGACCGGCTCGGCCTGCTCGGCGGGCGTCGCGCAGCCTTCGCACGTGCTGCTCGCGATGGGCGCCGACGCGGCGGCCGCGCGCGGCTCGCTCAGGTTCACCCTGGGCCACACCTCGACCGGCGCCGACGTCGACCGCCTGATCGAGGTGCTGCCCGCGGCCGTCGAACGCGCCCGCAGGGCCGGGCTCAGCTGAGGAACGGGGAGACCGCGGCCCAGGCGGGGTCACTGCCCACGTCGATCCGCGGCTCGCCCTCCTTCCAGCTCGCGATCAGCTCCTCGACGCGGGTCGCCGCGTCGGAGTCCGGGTCGGCGTAGAGGTGGACGACCCGGTGCCCGGCGGCGCTCAGCTGCGCGGCCAGCAGGGCGTCGTCGCGCAGCTCCAGCAGGCGGGCGCCCAGGCGTTCCTCGAAGTCGCGCAGCGCCGTCAGCGACTCGCCGGCGGGCAGGCCGTCGTCGTCGCGGTGGGCGTACGGGAGGGTGATCTCGATGTGCTGGTCGAACAGAGGGTGGTCGACGGGCCGTAGCGGGAAGCGCGCGACGGCGACCAGCGACGCGCCCTCGCCGGTCCGGCCTTCGAGCGACAGCCACTCCTCGTCCTGGTAGTTCGAGGCCAGGTCGGCGACCACGGCGGGCAGGTGGACGGCGGCGACCGCGTCGATCGGCTGGAAGGTGGCGGGCGTGATCTCGCCCACCCATCTGGCCACGTCGTCCTCGCCCAGCAGCCAGTCGAGGGCGAGCAGCGTCGCCTCCAGGCGGGTCTCCTCGTCGAGCTCGCTGAAGATCGGGTGGTAGGCGGCCACGTCGACCCGCGGCTGGTTGCGCGGCACGCGCAGCCCGAACGCCAGCTTGTCGAGGGCGAACTCGAACCCGCCCACGTCGAGCGTCAGCTCCAGCGCCTGCGGGTTGGCCCGCCGGGACGGATGGAACTCCCACAACAGGTCGGCCGGCGGCGCCGCCTTCGCCCAGCGGTGGGCGAGCGAGCGCAGCTCGGCGTCGCCGGCCGCGGTCACCACCAGGGCGTGCGCGGCGTTCCTGCCGGGCGCCACCTCCCAGACCAGGTCAGGATGGAGCGCGCCCACGGCGGGGGCGAGCAGCTCCTCGATGCCCTCGGCCGCGCCCGCGGCCACCAGCGGGTCGAGCCGCGGCCTGGCCTCCTGCCACCACGCCCAGAACCCGGCCACGCCGTCGCCGGGCCGGTCGGCCTCTTCCTCTGCGTCCTTGCGCCCGAACAGTCGCATGCGCTGAATCCTTCCAGACGGAGCCGATGGCCGCGCACTCCCCGCCGGACAGTACGCTGGAACGGTCATGGGACTGCGTGTGCTTGCCGCCATGTCGGGCGGCGTCGATTCCGCCGTGGCCGCCGCCCGGATCGCCGAGGCCGGTCACGACGTCACTGGTGTGCATCTGGCCTTGTCGGCCAACCCCCAATCCCACCGTACGGGCGCGCGAGGCTGCTGCACGGTCGAGGACTCCCGCGACGCGCGGCGGGCCGCCGACGTGATCGGCATCCCGTTCTACATCTGGGACATGGCCGAGAGGTTCCAGCGCGACGTGGTGGAGGACTTCGTGGCCGAATACGCCGCGGGCCGCACCCCCAACCCGTGCCTGCGGTGCAACGAGAAGATCAAGTTCGAGGCGGTGCTCGACCGGGCGCTGGCCCTCGGCTTCGACGCCGTCGCGACCGGCCACCACGCCAAGCTGTCCGACGGCGTGCTGTCCAGGAGCGTCGACCAGGGCAAGGACCAGTCGTACGTGCTGGGGGTGCTCACCCGTGAGCAGCTCAGCCACGCGATCTTCCCGCTCGGCGGCTCCACCAAGGCCGAGGTGCGCGAGGAGGCCGCGCGGCGCGGCCTGACCGTCGCCGACAAGCCCGACAGCCACGACATCTGCTTCATCGCCGACGGCGACACGCGTGGCTTCCTGGCCGGCCGGCTCGGCGCTGAGGAGGGCCCGATCGTCGACCAGGAGGGCGCGGTGGTGGGCACCCACCAGGGCGCCCACGGGTTCACGGTGGGCCAGCGCAAGGGCCTGCACATCGACCGTCCGGCCGCCGACGGCAGGCCGCGTTACGTGTTGTCGATCGAGCCGGTCTCCAACACGGTCACGGTCGGCCCGCGCGCCGCGCTGGAGGTCACCTCGATCACCTGCGCCCGCCCGGTCTGGAACGGCCCGTCCCGCTCCGACGACCTGACCGTGCAGCTCAGGGCCCACGGCGAGGTCTACGGCTGCCGCTTCGAGGAGGCCGAGGGCGGCCTGCGCATCGACCTCGACCGCCCGGCCACCGGCGTCGCGGCGGGCCAGGCGGCCGTGCTCTACTCGGGCGACACGGTCATCGGCTCGGCCACCATCGTCTCGGCCGCCTAGGGCAGCGTCACCGACTCGCCGACCTTGAGCCGGCGCATGTCGGCGCCCTGCTTGTCCGACTCCAGCTCCAGGTAGGTGTCCACCAGTGACAGGCCGATGTCGTTGAGCAGGCCGTCATGCGTGGAGAACGCGCGGGCCGGGCGCAGCGTCCGCAGGTACTCGACCATCTCGCTGAGTTTCATCCAGGGGGCGTTGGTCGGCGCCAGCAGGGTGGGCACGTCGACGCCGGGCAACGTGAGCGCGTCGCCCGGGTAGAACACCTCGTCGTCCAGCATGAAACCGACATTCTGGACGACAGGCGCATCGGGGTGGTTCTTGGTGTGCCACTCGCCGAACGCCTTCACCCGGAAACCCGCCGCGTCGAAGGCATCGCCGTGCCGGACCACCTGGACCTTGACCGGCACGTCGGTCAGCTGGGCCGCGACGCCCTCGCACGTCCAGACCTCGACCCCGGCGGGAGCGGCCTTCAGCTTCTCGATGTCGAAGTGGTCGAAGTGCTGGTGCGTGATGAGCACCGCGTCGACCCCGTCGAGCACCGGCTCCTGGGAGAAGGTGCCCGGGTCGATGACCAGGACCTTGCCGTTCTTCTCAAGGCGTACACAGGCGTGCGTGAGTTTGGTGAGCTCCATTCGGCAGAGCCTACGCTTGTGGTCATGTCTACGTGGGAAGCCACCGGGGTCGGGTCGCATCCGGGTGAGGATCATCTTGAGGCGATCCGTGTCGTGTTCGGCGAGGTGCCCGGCCTGCCGTACCTGCCAGAGCTGCCGGCCCGCGGGGTCGGCGCCGACATGATCGGCAGGACGGCCGGGCTGCTGGTCGACCTGCCGGCCGAGGTGCAGCCGTCCGGGTGGCGGCTGGCCGACCGGCCGGGCCGCGACCATCGGCGGGCCGTCGACCACCTGCGCCGCGACCTCGACGGGCTGGAGGAGGTCGCGCACGACTACTCCGGGCCGCTCAAACTCCAGGTGTGCGGGCCGTGGACGCTGGCCGGGGCCCTTGAGCTGAAGTTCGGCGACAAGATGCTCTCCGACGCGGGGGCCGTGCGCGATCTGGTCGCATCGCTGGCCCAGGGGGTCGCCGACCACTGCGCCGAGGTGCGGCGGCGGCTGCCCGGCGTCACCGAGATCGTGTTGCAGCTCGACGAGCCGGGGCTGCCGGGCGTGCTGGCGGGCACGGTCCCGACCGCGTCGGGGTTCGGGCGGCTCGCGGCGGTCGAGGAGTGGCGGGTGGAGGAGTCGCTGCGGCTGTTCCCCGATCCGGTGGTCCACTGCTGCGCGCCCGGGGTGCCCTACGCGCTGCTGCGGCGGGCCGGGGCGCGGGCCGTGTCGGTCGACGCGTCGCTGCTGCGCCGCCGGGACGACGACGAGCTCGGCGAGCTCTTCGAGGCCGGGATGGGGCTGTTCCTGGGCGTCGTGCCGGGCCGGGACGTCGCGCTGCCGGACACCGGGGTGGTCGCCAGGCCCGCGGTGGAGCTGTGGCGCCGGCTCGGGTTCGCCCCCGACGGGCTGGCCGCCAAGGTCACGCTGACGCCCGCCTGCGGCCTCGCCGGAGCCTCTCCCCGCTACGCGCGGGCGGCCCTGGCGGCGTGCGCGAAGGCCGCCCGGGTGCTCAAGGACGATCCGGCAAGCGGGATGCAAGGCGGCTGAGTACCGTCCGGGCCATGACTGTTCGCGCTCTGGCCGTCGGTGCCATCATGCTGATCGCGTCCGCCTCGATCGCCGTCCCCGCCGGCGCCTCGGCCAACCCCGAGGTCTGGAGCTGGGGGTCGATCTACTCCGCCGACCGGGCCGGGAAGGCCAGGGGCAAGGTCCTGCTCGACCGGCCCGGGTTCGTGGTCAGCGGCAGGCTGTACGACTTCCCGGGCCGTACGGGGTGCTCGTGGCTGCAGTTCCGCTGGGTCGAGGACGACGGCGGCAAGGGGCACAAGACGTACCGCAACTGCTCGGGCACCCGGCCGCTGGAGTTCTCGGTAAAGACCGGCCACATGCTCTCCATCGAGGGCCGGGTCTGCCGGGGCACGGCAAGGAAGATCACCGGTAACTGCTCGGTCTGGGAAGGCGTCTGGGCCCAGGGCGGATGAGCCGGCGAGTCGTTCCTGTCGGGGCCCGGCGGTAGCGTTTGCTCAGCGTGTCGGACGTGGAAGGAGACCCAGCGTGAGCGAGCGTGACACCGAGGTCGGGGGCGTGCCCGTGGCCGCGCTCAAGCGGCATGCGGAGCTGAGCGAGCTGGTCGAGGACGCGCGCTGGCGCTACTACGTGCTCGACCAGCCCACGGTCAGCGACGCGCAGTTCGACGAGTGGTTCCGCGAGCTGCTGACGCTGGAGGAGGCCCATCCGGCGCTGCAGACGCCCGACTCGCCCACCCAGAAGGTGGGCGCGCCGGTCACGGGCGACTTCGCCAAGGTCAGTCACCTCAACCGCATGGAGAGCCTCGACAACGCCTTCGACCAGGCCGACATGGCCGCCTGGACGGCCCGCGTCGAGCGGCTGGCCGAGCGCGACCCGGGCCCCTACCTGTGCGAGCTGAAGATCGACGGGCTGGCCATCGCGCTCGTCTACCGCGACGGCAAGCTGGAGCGCGGCGCGACCCGGGGCGACGGCCGCGTCGGCGACGACGTCACGGCCAACGTCCGCACGATCAAGGGGGTGCCCCACCGGCTCAAGGGCGAGGGCGTGCCGAGCCTGGTCGAGGTGCGCGGCGAGGTCTACATCCCGGTCGAGGGGTTCAAGCAGCTCAACGAGCAGCTCGTGGAGCAGGGCCGGCAGCCGTTCGCCAACCCGCGCAACTCGGCGGCGGGCACGCTGCGGCAGAAGGACGCGCGGGTCACCGCGCAGCGCCCGCTGCGCATGCTCGTCCACGGCATCGGCGTCTGGGAGGGCTCGGCCGTGCCACGCGCCCAGTCGGAGGTCTACGAGCGGCTGCGGGAGTTCGGGCTGCCGGTCAGCGACCTGTTCAAGGTGGTGCCCGGCCTCACCGAGGTCGACGAGTTCATCGAGCACTACCGGGCGCACCGGCACGATCCGGCGTACGAGATCGACGGGGTCGTGGTCAAGGTCGACGACTTCCGTACCCAGCGGGAGCTGGGGTCCACCTCGCGGGCGCCGCGCTGGGCGATCGCCTACAAATACCCGCCGGAGGAGGTCAACACCAAGCTGCTCGACATCCAGGTGGGCGTCGGGCGCACCGGCCGGGTCACGCCGTACGCGGTGATGGAGCCCATCGTGGTCGCGGGCTCGACCGTCGAGCGGGCCACGCTGCACAACGCGGCCACGGTGATCAAGAAGGGCGTGCTCGTCGGCGACACCGTGGTGCTGCGCAAGGCGGGCGACGTCATCCCCGAGATCGTCGGCGCGGTCACGGCGTTGCGCGACGGGTCCGAGCGGGAGTTCGTCATGCCGACCCACTGCCCCGAGTGCGGCACCGAGCTGGCCTACGAGAAGGAGGGCGACGCCGACCTGCGCTGCCCCAACGCCCGCGGCTGCCCCGCGCAGATCCGCGAGCGCCTCTACTTCGCGGCCGGGCGGCGCGCGCTCGACATCGACGGGCTGGGCTACGTCGCGGCGACCGCGCTCACCCAGCCGGTGCCGCCGCAGGAGCCCGTCCTGCGTACCGAGGCCGACCTGTTCGACCTGACGATCGAGCAGCTCATGCCCATCCGGTCGGTCGTCCGCGACCAGGACACCGGGCTGCCCAAGCTCGACCCCGAGACCGGTGAGCAGAAGGTCGTCTCCCTGTTCTCCAACCTCGACGGCGGGCCCAGCCAGGCCGCCCGCACGCTGGTCGACGAGCTGGCCCGGGCCAAGGCGGCGCCGCTCGCCCAGGTGCTGGTCGCGCTGTCGATCCGGCACGTCGGGCCGCCGACGGCCCGCGACCTGGCCGACTCCATGAGGTCGATCGACGCCATCATGAACGCCTCGGAGGAGGAGCTGGCCTCGGTCAAGGGCATCGGGTCGCGGGTGGCGGCGACGATCCGGGAGTGGTTCGAGGTCGACTGGCACCGGGAGATCGTCGAGAAGTGGCGGGCCGCCGGGGTGCGGATGGACGACGGTCCCGCTCCGGAGAAGACGGAGCCCCAGATTCTGGAGGGGCTGACGTTCGTGGTCACGGGGACGCTGGAGGCGTACACGCGTGACACCGCCTCCGAGGCGCTGACCTGCCGGGGCGGGAAGGTGGCCGGATCGGTGTCGAAGAAGACGTCGTTCCTGGTGGCGGGGGAGAACGCCGGGTCGAAGTATGACAAGGCGGTCAGTCTGAAGGTGCCGATCCTCGACGAGCAGGGGTTCGAGGTGCTGCTGACGGAGGGCCCGGAGGCCGCCGCCCGGGTGGCGGTCACCGAGGAGACGTAAGGGAACCGGGGAGCCGTAGAGGATTCGGGGGCCTGCGGAAGGAGTCGGGGATGCGCGGAAGAGTCGGGGAGATGTAGGGGAATCGGGGATGTGGAGCAGGGCCGGGGAAGCCTGGAAGGGCCGAGAAGGCACTGAGAACGGGCCGGTTCGCCCTTGCGCCGGGGCTCGTGTTCGGTGACCTCGCGGATGCGGCCCCGGCCGGCCGGGGATCAGGATTGTGTACGGACTGTCGATGGCTGCGCTACCCATAGTGGTTTTTGGGTATATGTCGGAAACGAGAAGTGACGGAACGTACGCGCTTGGTTTCGCGAAGTGGGGTGAAGGTCGTACCCTCCCATAGTGACCTAATGGGGGTTCTGTTACCGATGACTGACCCAACCGACACCCGTGACACCGGACCTCGCGTCGGCACGCCGCTCTGGGCGTTCCTCGCGGGCATCACCGTGATCGGCTTCACCGCGCTGGTCGTGGCGCTGCTCCGGCTCGATCCGGTCGCGCTGGCGGAGCTCGCCCGTACACCGCTGTTCTGGGTGCTGGCGGTTCTGGTGGTGCTGGGCGAGCTGCGGCCCGTCATGGTGTCCTCGGCGACCGCGGTCGGCGGCACGTACCCGTCGACCATGTTCACCTTCGCGGTGCTGCTGCACTTCGGGCTGTCCACCGCCGTGCTCATGCAGGCCGTCGCCATCGCCATGAACGGCGTCGTGACGCGCAAGGCGTGGCACCGGGTCATGTTCAACGTCGCCCAGTCCACCCTCGCGCTCACCGCCGCCGCCGTGGTGCTCGGGCTGTTCGGCGTCGTGCCGGGCCCGGCCGTGCCGTGGGTGCCCAGGGGGGCCGACCTGCCGGCGATCGTGCTGGCCGGGGTGGCCTACTTCGTCACCAGGGCCGCGCTCGTGTCCGGGGCGGTCGCGCTGCACGAGCGGCGCTCGATCGTCCGCGTGCTGCGGGTCACCGCCGGGCCGCAGGGGCTCGTCTACACGGCGTTGCTGGGCCTGGCGCCGCTGGTCGTCGTGGTGATGGACCATTCGCCCGCTCTCGTGCCGCTCTTCGTCGCCCCCCTCGCCGCCGTCTACTTCACCGCCACGCTCTCCATGCGCCGCGACCACCAGGCCATGCACGACGAGCTGACCGGCCTGCCCAACCGCAAGATGCTCATCGTCAGCACGGAGGAGGCGCTGGCCGAGTCCCGCCAGGACGAGCGGGTCGGCCTGTTCCTCCTCGACC
Organism: Nonomuraea sp. NPDC047529; assembly: GCF_040642995.1. NCBI lineage: Bacteria > Bacillati > Actinomycetota > Actinomycetes > Streptosporangiales > Streptosporangiaceae > Nonomuraea > Nonomuraea sp. NPDC047529. Next base: position 178,679 of record NZ_JBEYTJ010000007.1, read on the forward strand.
TCGACCGGTTCAAGGAGGTCAACGACACGATGGGCCATCCGGTGGGCGACCGCCTGCTCCAGATGGTGGCCCACCGGCTCACCCATTCCGTACGTCCGGGCGACGTGGTGGCCAGGCTCGGCGGCGACGAGTTCGCCGTGCTGCTGCCCTCGATCAGGGACGCCAACGCCGCCAGGGAGGTGGCCGCCAGGCTGCGGGCCGCCCTGACCGAGCCCGTACGCCTGGAGGGCATGAGCTTCGACCTCGACGGCTCGGTCGGCATCGCGCTCTATCCCGACCACGCCCCCGACTTCGAGCTGCTGCTGCAACGCGCCGACGTGGCCATGTACCTGGCCAAGGAGGGGCGTACCGGGGTCGAGCTCTACCAGCCCGACAAAGACCGCAACTCGCCCGAACGGCTCAACCTGCTGGGCGACCTGCGCCGCGCCATCGACAACCGCGAGCTGCAACTGCACTACCAGCCCAAGGTCGGCCTGACCGGCGGCGCGGTGACCGGGGTGGAGGCCCTGCTGCGCTGGCGCCATCCGGTGCACGGGCCGATCCCGCCGTCGGACTTCGTCCCGCTGGCCGAGCAGACGTACCTGATGCGCCAGCTCACCGAGTACGTCATCGAGTCCGCGCTGGAGCAGGCCGCCCGCTGGTGGCACACCGGCCTGCAGGTGCAGATCTCGGTCAACATCTCCGCCCGCGACCTGCTCGACGCGGCGCTGCCCGAGCAGCTGGAGGTGGGCCTGACCCGCTACGGCCTGCCGCCCGCCGCCATCCAGCTGGAGGTCACCGAACGCATCCTGACCGGCGACCAGGCCTACACCCAGGAGACCATCAAGGCGCTGGCCGCGCTCGGCGTGCCGCTGTCCCTCGACGACTTCGGCACCGGCTACTCCTCGCTGATCAGGCTCCAGCGCCTGGCGGTCTCCGAGGTCAAGATCGACGCCTCGTTCGTCCGCCGCATCGCCGACTCCGAGGACGACCACCGCATCGTCCGCTCGATCGTCGACCTGGTGCGCTCGCTCGGCCTACGCTCGGTGGCCGAGGGCGTGGAGTGCGACGCGGTCGCCGTGCGCCTGGCCGAGATGGGCTGCGACCTGGGCCAGGGCTGGCTGTTCTGCCAGCCCATGCCGGCCGCCGAGGCCACCGCCTGGCTCGTGGACCGCTTCACCCCGGCGCCCGGCATCGAGTACGGCTACCAGTCAGAGGTCACCCAGACGGCTTGAACGATTACAGGACTGTACTTCGTCGAAGTACACTTCGTCGAAGTTGATTTCGATGTCCTGGAGGCCCAGTGATCCCGAAGCCGAAGCGGATCTTCGCGCGAGACTTCGAGTGGCGGGCGCTGTCCGATTTCGTCGAGCGTCGCACCTCTCGTCCGCAGATGGGCGTCGTCAGCGGAAGGCGCCGCCAGGGCAAAACCCTCCTGGTCGCCTCCATGGCCCGCGAAACGGGCGGCTTCTATTTCGGGGCGTCGGAGGCCACGGAGAGGGAGTCGCTGAACCTGTTCGCGGACGCGCTGAGCCGCCACCTCGGGGCGCCGCCGATCCATTTCGCGACCTGGGACGATGCGATCAGGCACCTCTTCGCCATCAGCGCCGAGCGACGCGAGCTCATGGTGATCGACGAGTTCCCCTACCTCAGCAGGGCATCGCCGGCGCTGCCCTCGATCATCCAGCGGGAGATCGATCGCGCCGTCTTCGACGAACTGCCCGTGTCGCTGCTGTTGTGCGGCTCGGCGATGTCCGTGATGGGCCGGCTCCTGGCGGGCAACGCGCCGTTGCGCGGCCGGGCTTCCATGGAGCTCTCGGTCCGGCCGTTCGACTACCGTCTCGCCGCCCGGTACTGGGGGATCACCGACCCGCGGCTGGCCGTCCAGCTGCATGCGGTGACCGGAGGAACGCCCGCCTACCTGCCCTTGGTCAACAACGACAGGCCGAAAGACCTCGGTGACTTCGACGACTGGGTGCGGCGAACGGCGCTGCGGTCCACAACCCCGCTCTTCAGGGAAGCTCGCTACGTCCTCGAAGAGGAGACGGAGACGCGGGACTCCATGTACAAGTCCGTCCTGGCGGCGGTGGCCACGGGGAACAGCACACGAGGCGGAATCGCGAACTATGTGGGGCGCAAGGCGGCCGACATCGGTCATCACCTCAACGTGCTGGAGGACAGCAGCCTGCTGCGGAGAGAGCCGGACGTCTTCCGTCCCTCACGATCGGTGTACCGCGTGTGCGAGCCGCTCATCCATTTCTACGAGGTCGTCATGCGGCCGCAGTGGGGGTTGCTGGAGAGCGGCCTGGCCACCAACGCCTGGGAGAACGCCAAGGCCAGTTTCAGCGACCAGGTGCTCGGCCCGCACTTCGAGGAGATGTGCCGTCAGTTCCACCTGCTGGAACTCGAGGTCCTGGGGAAGTCGCCGGGCGAGATCGGGGCCGGGGTCGTCGTCGATCCCGTACGGCACGAGCAGATCCAGATCGACGTCGCGGTTTTCGCACCCGCGATGCGCGGCGAGCGCAAGCGGGTGTTGTCGCTGGGCGAGGTGAAATGGGGCAAGGTCATGGGGCCCCGGCACGTCGCCCGGCTCAGGAGGGCACGAGACCTGCTCGACGCCAAGGGATTCGACGTGCGGGACGCCAAGCTGGTCTGTTACAGCGGAGCCGGATTCGACCCCGCACTGGCCCAGGAGAGCGACGTGCTGGCGATCGGCCTGAAGGAGCTCTACGGGTGAGTGTGTTTCCGGCGGGTTAAGGGTTCGGGCCTGCGGCGTCAAGCCCCCTAGGATGGCAGTGTCCCAAACTCCATCCACGAAACGGGTTCAACGACTCATGTCCGCCATAACCCGCGACGAGGTCGCCCACCTGGCCCGGTTGTCCAGGCTGGCGCTCACCGACGACGAGCTCGACCACTACGCCACCCAGCTCGATGCCATCATCGAGTCGGTCGCGAAGGTGGCCGAGGTCGCTGCCGAGGACGTGCCGCCTTCGTCGCACGCGCTTCCGCTGACCAATGTCTTCCGTGCCGACGAGGTGCGACAGTCCCTGACGCCCGAGCAGGCCCTTTCCGGCGCTCCCGCCGTCGAGGACGACCGCTTCCGTGTGCCGCGCATCCTCGGGGAGGAGGCATGAGTCTGATCCGCAAGACCGCCGCCGAGCTGGGCGCGATGATCGCCGCGGGTGACGTGTCGGCCGCCGAGGTGGCCGAGGCGCACCTCGACCGCATGGCCGAGGTGGAGCCCAAGGTCCAGGCGTTCCTGCACGTCGACCGGGAGACCACCCTTGAGCAGGCGCGGGCGGTCGACGCCCGGCTGCGCGCGGGCGAGAAGCTCGGGCCGCTGGCCGGGGTGCCCGTCGCGCACAAGGACATCTTCGCCACCCGCGACATGCCGACCACGGCCGGGTCCAAGATCCTCGAAGGATGGCGGCCGCCGTACGACGCGACCGTGACCGCGCGTCTGCGCGAGGCCGGGCTGGTCATCCTCGGCAAGACGAACCTCGACGAGTTCGCCATGGGCTCCTCCACGGAGAACTCCGCCTACCACCCGACCCGCAACCCGTGGGACCTGGACAGGATCCCGGGCGGCTCGTCCGGCGGGTCCAGCGCGGCCGTCGCCGCGTACGAGGCGCCGCTGTCCACGGGCACCGACACCGGTGGCTCGATCCGGCAGCCGGCCGCCGTCACGGGCATCGTGGGCATGAAGCCGACCTACGGTGGTTCGTCCCGTTACGGGCTGATCGCGTTCGCGAGCTCGCTCGACACGCCGGGGCCGTTCGCGCGGAACGTGCTCGACGCGGCGCTGCTTCAGGAGGCGTTCTCCGGGCACGACCCGATGGACTCCACGTCGGTCGACGCGCCGGTCCCGAGCGTCGTCGAGGCGGCCAGGAACCCCGACGTGTCCGGCATGCGCATCGGCGTGGTCAAGGAGTTCGCCGGCGAGGGCTACCAGCCGGGCGTGCTGGCCCGCTACCACGAGGCCGTCAAGCTGCTCGAGTCGCTGGGCGCCACGGTCGTCGAGGTGTCCTGCCCGTCGTTCACGACCGCGCTGCCGGCGTACTACCTGATCGCGCCGTCGGAGTGCTCGTCCAACCTGGCCCGCTTCGACGCCATGCGCTACGGCCTGCGCGTCGGCGACGACGGCACCCGCAGCGCCGAGGAGGTCATGGCGCTGACCAGGGCCGCCGGGTTCGGCCCCGAGGTCAAGCGGCGCATCATGCTGGGCACGTACGCGCTGTCCAGCGGCTACTACGACGCCTACTACGGCCAGGCGCAGAAGGTGCGCACGGTCATCTCGCGCGAGTTCCAGGCGGCCTACGAGCAGGTCGACGTGCTGGTCTCGCCGACGACGCCGACCACGGCGTTCCGGCTGGGCGAGCGCACCGACGACCCGATGGCGATGTACCTCGCCGACCTGTGCACCATCCCGTCCAACCTCGCGGGCAACGCGGCCATCTCGGTGCCGTGCGGCCTGGCCGACGAGGACAACCTGCCGGTCGGCCTGCAGATCATGGCCCCGGTTCTGGCCGACGACCGTTGCTACCGCGTCGGCGCCGCCGTCGAGAAGGCCCTGGAGAGCCGCTGGGGCGGCCCGCTGCTGAAGGAGGCCCCGTCGCTATGACCATGGTCTATGACGAAGCGCTCGACAGGTTCGAGCCGGTGCTCGGGCTGGAGACGCACGTCGAGCTCGGCACGAAGTCGAAGATGTTCTGCGGCTGCAAGACCGCCTTCGGCGCCCCGGCCAACACGCAGGTCTGTCCGACCTGTCTGGCGCTGCCCGGCTCGCTGCCCGTGGCCAACGCCATGGCCATCGAGTCGACGATCCGCATCGGCCTGGCGCTGAACTGCTCGATCGCCGAGTGGTGCCGCTTCGCCCGGAAGAACTACTTCTATCCGGACATGCCGAAGAACTACCAGATCTCCCAGTACGACGAGCCGCTCTGCTTCGACGGCTACGTCGACGTCGAGGTCGGCGGCGAGACCGTGCGCATCGAGATCGAGCGGGTGCACCTGGAGGAGGACACCGGCAAGTCCACCCACATGGGCGGCGCGACCGGCCGCATCCACGGGGCCGACTACTCGATCGTCGACTACAACCGCGCCGGCATCCCGCTGGTGGAGATCGTCACCAAGCCCATCCCGGGCACCGACCGGCTCGCGCCGGAGGTGGCCAAGGCGTACGTCACCGAGCTGCGCGAGATCATGCGCTCGCTCGGCGTGTCCGACGTGCGCATGGAGGAGGGCTCGCTGCGCTGCGACGTCAACGTCTCGCTCATGCCGCGCGGGGCCTCGGAGTGGGGCACCCGCACCGAGACCAAGAACGTCAACTCGCTGCGCAGCGTCGAGCGGGCGGTGCGCAGCGAGATCGAGCGCCAGGCGGGGGTCCTCGCCGAGGGCGGCAAGATCTTCCAGGAGACGCGGCACTTCCACGAGGACACCGGCACCACCACGTCCGGCCGGTCCAAGGAGGAGGCCCAGGACTACCGGTACTTCCCGGAGCCCGACCTGGTGCCGATCGAGCCCGACCCGGCGTGGGTGGCCGAGCTGAAGGCGGCGCTGCCCGAGCTGCCGTCGGTCCGGCGCAAGCGGCTGCAGGCCGAGTGGGGCGTGTCCGACCTCGACATGCAGGCCATGCACAACGCCGACGCGTTCGACCTGGTCGAGGCCACGGTCGCGGCCGGCGCCCCGGCGGCCGACGCGCGCAAGTGGTGGATGGGCGAGCTGGCGCGGCGCGCCAACGAGAGCGGCGTCACGCTGGCCGAGCTGCCCATCACGCCGGCCCAGATCGCCAGGGTCACCGAGCTGGTGGCCTCGGGCGCGCTCAACGACAAGCTCGCCCGGGAGGTGCTCGAAGGCGTACTGGCCGGTGAGGGCACGCCCGACGAGGTCGTCGAGGCGCGCGGCCTGAAGATCGTCAACGACGAGGGCGAGCTGTCGGCGATCATCGACCAGGTGCTGGCCGCCAACGCGGACGCGGCCGAGAAGGTGCGCTCCGGGAAGATCGCCGCCGCCGGTGCGCTGGTCGGTGGCGTGATGAAGGCCAGTCGCGGCAAGGCCGACGCGGCCCGCGCCCGGGAGCTCATCCTGGAGAAGCTGGGCGTCTCGGAGTAGGTCCGGCATATCGGCGGGGCCCCTGCTGGTCCCGCCGATCGGAGGAGGTCCGGCACATCGGCGGGCCCCTGGTGGTCCCGCCGATCCGGACATATCGACAGGGCCACCGAGGGGTCGCGCCCATGACCACCCGCCTCGGGGAAGCGGGCTCCAAGAACCACCGGGCGACGTTCCCGGTGGGCGGGCCGGTCAGTCCTCGCGTGACACGGGTGTGACCGCATCGACGCCCCGGCGTGCCATCAGCCGCCGCAACAGCGGCGTCAGCAGCGCGAGCAGGGCCAGGGCCAGGAGCACGGCGGCGATCGGGCTGCGTACCAGCACGCTCACGTCGCCCGCGCCGATGGCGAGCGCGCGGCGGAGCTGGATCTCGGCCATCGGCCCGAGGATCATGCCGATCACCGCGGGCGCGACGGGCAGGCCGAAGCGGCGCATGGAGAACCCGAGCAGGCCGAGGACGTACAGGACGAACAGGTCCACGACCGTGCCGTTCAGGGCGTAGACGCCGAGCGCGGCGAACAGCACGATCCCGGCGTACAGGTACGGCCGGGGGATGCGCAGGACGCGCGCCCACAGGGGAGCCAGCGGCAGGTTCAGCACGAGCAGCATCGTGTTGCCGACGAACAGCGAGGCGATCATCGCCCACACCAGGGCCGGGTTGTGGTCGAAGAGCTGCGGGCCGGGTTGCAGGCCGTACTGCTGGAAGGCGGCCAGCAGGATGGCGGCCGTGGCCGACGTGGGCAGGCCCAGCGTGAGCAGCGGGACCAGGGTCCCGGCCGCCGAGGCGTTGTTGGCCGCCTCCGGGCCCGCCACGCCCTCGATCGCGCCCTTGCCGTACTCCTCCTTGGCCACGCCCTTGGCCAGGCGCTTCTCGGCCGCGTACGACAGGAAGGTGGGGATCTCCGCGCCCCCGCCGGGCAGCGCGCCGAACGGGAACCCGAGCGCGGTCCCGCGCAGCCACGGCAGCCACGAACGCCGCCAGTCGGCACGGCCCATCCACGCCCGGCCCACGGGCACCACCTCGGGGGTGGCGTGCCGCAGCCGGGAGGCCACGTACAGGGCCTCGCCGACCGCGAACAGGCCCACCGCGACGATCACCACGTCGATGCCGTCGAGCAGCTGCGGGACGCCCAGCGTGAGCCGCGCCTGACCGGTCTGCTGGTCGATGCCGATCAGCCCGATCACCAGGCCCAGCCCCAAGGAGGCCAGCCCGCGCACGATCGAGCGGGACAACACCGACGACACGGCGGTGAAGGCCAGGATCGCCAGCGCGAAGTAGTCCTCGGGGCCGAACGAGATCGCGAAGCTCACCACGGCGGGCGCGGCCACCACCAGCAGCGCGGTGGCGATCGTGCCCGCCACGAACGACCCGACGGCCGCCGTGGCGAGGGCCTGCGCGGCCCGCCCGCGCCTGGCCATCTTGTTGCCCTCCAGGGCGGTGATCATGGAGGACGACTCGCCGGGCGTGTTGAGCAGGATGGAGGTGGTCGAGCCGCCGTACATGCCGCCGTAGTAGATGCCGGCGAACATGATGAACGCGCTGGCCGGCGGCACGGTGAAGGTGATCGGCAGCAGCAGCGCCACGGTCATCGCGGGCCCGATGCCGGGCAGCACGCCGACCAGGGTGCCGAGGGTGACGCCGATCAGGGCGTACAGGAGGTTGACGGGGGTGAGCGCGGCGGCGAAGCCGTCCATCAGGAGGTCGATCGAGCCCATCTCACATCACCCCGCCGAGCGGCCCGGCCGGCAGCGAGACGCCGAGCCCCTTGACGAACAGCAGGTACGTCGTCACGCCGAGCACCACGGCCACCACGGCGGCCCGCAGCCTGTGCTCGGCCCCGAGCACGACCGACAGGCCGAAGAACAGCAGACTGGCGCCGAAGACCCAGCCGAGCACGTCCAGGAGCGCGGCGAAGGCCAGGAAGACGCCGCTGACCAGCCCGACGCTGCGCCAGTCGGTGGGGGCGCCCGCGTCCACGTCCTCGCTCTCCTCGGGGTCGCCGGCGCCGCCGCGCAGCACGTCGATCACGTAGAACACGCCGATCAGCACCATGGCCCCGCCGACCAGCATGGGGAAGAAGCGCGGCCCGAGGCCGAGCCGGGAGGCCGCGGCCGAGACGTCGAGCGTGCCGACCACCACGAACACGCCCAGCGCGAGCACCACGACCGCCAGCCCGAGTTCGGGCCGCCACCAGCGAGCCATCAGGACACGAGCCCCATTTCGGCGATGATGCCCTTGACCTTGCTCTCCTCGGACTTCAGGTAGTCGGCGAACTGCTGCCCGGTCTGGAAGGAGTCGATCCAGCCGTTCTTGGCGACGGCGTCCTTCCACGGCTGGGAGTCGTGCATCTTGGTGACCAGGTCGGTGAGGGACTTCTTGGCGGCGTCGTCCAGGCCGCCGGGGGCGACGAAGCCGCGCCAGTTGGCCAGCTCGACGTCCAGGCCGCCCTCCTTCAGGGTCGGCGCGTCCAGGCCGGCCACGCGCGAGCCGCTGCTGACGGCCAGCGCCCGCAGCTTGCCGGACTTCACGTGCTCGGCGAACTCGCCGACGCCCGAGATGCCCGCGCTGACCTTGCTGCCCAGCAGCGCGTTGAGCGCCTCGCCGCCGCCGGAGTGCGCGATGTAGTTGACCTGCTTGGGGTCCACGCCGGCGGCCTTGGCCATCAGCCCGGCCACGATGTGGTCGGTGCCGCCCGCCGAGCCGCCCGCCACGGAGACCTTCGCCGGGTCGGCCTTCCACGCGGCCACCATGTCGGCCAGCGTCTTGAACGGGGAGTCCGCCGGGACCACGACGATCTCGTACTCCTCGGTCAGCTTGGCGATGGGCGTGGTCTCGGCCAGGGTGACCTTCGACTTGTTCTGCTCGATGGCGCCCACCATGACCAGGCCCATGGTCATCAGCAGGTTGCCGTTGCCCTTCTCGCCGGCGAGCTGGGCCAGGCCGATCGTGCCGCCCGCGCCCGGCACGTTGTAGACCTCGACCTTGCGCTTGGGGTCGGCCGTCTTGAGCGCCTGCTCGGCCGTGCGGGCGGTCTGGTCCCAGCCGCCGCCGGCCGCCGCCGGGGCCATGATCCGCAGGGACGCGTCGCCGCCGGAGGCGCCGGTCCCGCCGCAGCCGGACAGGGTGGTGACGGAGAGTGCCGCCAGGGCGGCGGCGAATACGCGCAAGCGCATGATCACTCCAAGGGGGATTCTCACAGTCGTAGGGCTGCGATGGTGATGCCCGTTCTCCGTCCGGTCGAGGCTTTGGGCGATTGCCGTCATAGTGGTCGTATTGGTCGCGACCTGGCCGTGACCTGGCTTTGTTTCCATGTGGGCGTGCGCAGGGTTACCGATGCCCCCCTCGGCACCCAGTTGTTCGTGCTCCAGATGGTGATCGTGCTGCTCGCCGTCGGCGGCACGGCCGGTGTGTGGGCCGGGCACACGCGGGAGCAGCTCGACGCGCTGCACCAGCAGCGCGCCCTGGCCATCGCGCAGTCGGTGGCCGCCCTTCCGCAGGTGCGCGACGCCTTCAGGCTGGAGAACCCGGAGTCGGTGCTGCAACCGCTGGCGCTCAGCGTCCAGCACGAGACCGGAGCCGACTACGTGGCCATCGCCAACGCCGACCAGAAGCGCTACGCCCATCCCAACGCCGCCCTGATCGGCAAACGGCTGTCCACCGACGGCACCGCGGTCCTGCGTACGGGACGGAGTTGGGTGGGCACCGAGACCGGCACGATCGGCACCACGGTCAGGGGCAAGACCCCCATCCGCGACGAATACGGCAACGTCATCGGCCTGGTCTCGGTCGGCGTGCTCCAGACCACGGTCACCGGCCAGCTCGGCGGCGCGCTGCCGCCGCTGATCTGGACGGCGCTGGCCGTGCTGCTGGCCGGTCTGGCGCTGGCCGCGCTGATCACCGCCCGGGTGCGCAGGCAGACGTTCGGGCTGGAGCCGCGCGAGATCGCCGAACTGCTGGAGCAGCGCGAGGGCGTGCTGCACGGCGTGAAGGAGGGCGTGCTCGCCCTCGACCTGGCCGGACGCGTCACGCTGGTCAACGACGCGGCCCGCGACCTGCTCGGCGACCTGGGGGCCGACGTGACGAGCATGCCGGTCTCCGAGCGCATGCGCGACGTGCTGACCGGCGCCGACCCGGGCGAGGACCGCGTGGTGCTGCACGGCGACCGCGTGCTGGTGCTCAACAGGACCCCGGTCGCCGTACGCGGCCGCCACCGCGGCTGGGTCGTCACCCTGCGCGACCGCACCGAGCTGGTCCGCCTGGCCCGCGAGCTGGACGACAGCAGCAGCGCGACCGAGGCACTGCGCGCCCAGGCCCACGAGTTCGCCAACCGCATGCACACGGTCGTCGGCCTGCTGGAGCTCGGCGAGCACGAGGCCGCGATCGGCTTCATCACCCGCACCACGGCCGGCGCGTACGCCACCGGCCTGCGCGAACGCGTCCAGGACCCCACGCTGGCCGCGCTGCTGCTGGCCAAGTCGGCGGAGGCGGCCGAACGCGGGGCCCGGCTGGTGCTGTCGGAGGACTCCGCCGTGCCCGAGGGTGCGCTCGGAGACCCGCAGGACGCCGTCCTGGTGGTCGGGAACCTGGTCGCCAACGCGATCGACGCCCTCGACGGCGCGGGCGGGACGATCGAGGTGTCGGTCGTGGCCGACGCCGAGGGCCTGCACGTCCGGGTCGGCGACTCCGGCCCCGGCATCACCCCCGAGCTGGTGGAGGAGGTCTTCAGGGAGGGCTTCACGACGAAGGCCGCCCACTCGGGGCCGCGCGGCCTGGGCCTGGCCCTGACCCGGCAGGCGTGCCTGCGCCGGGGCGGCTGGGTCCGGGTGCGCAACGCGGGAGGCGCCGTCTTCACCGCCCTGCTGCCCGCCGAGGCCCGCGCGTGAACGCGGTACGGGTCCTGGTGGTGGACGACGACTTCATGGTCGCCCGCATCCACAGCGGGTACGTCTCGCGCGTCCCCGGCTTCGAGGTCGTCGCGGTGGCGCACGGCGGGGCCGACGCGCTGGCCGCCGTGGCCGAGCTCCGGCCCGACCTGGTCCTGCTCGACATCTACCTGCCCGACATGTCCGGCCTGGAGGTGCTCAAGTCCCTCACCGACGTGGACGTCCTGATGATCAGCGCGGCCCGCGACGTGGCCACGGTCAGGGAGGCCATGCGCGGCGGCGCGGTCAACTACCTGATCAAGCCGTTCACCGCCGCCGCGCTCACCGAACGCCTCCGCCAGTACGCCGACACCCGCAGACGGCTCACCGCCATCGGCCCCCAGGCCCGCCAGGACGACGTGGACCGGCTCTTCGGCGCGCCCCGGCAGGCCGTCCCGGTGCCCAAGGGCCTGTCGCCGGCCACCTGCGCGCTGGTGGAAGGGGCGCTGCGCGAGGCCGGAGGGGATCTGTCGGCGGCCGAGACGGCCGAGCTCACGGGCCTGTCGAGGGTGAGCGCGCGGCGGTACCTGGAGCACCTGTGCGCCTCGGGCCGGGCCGAGCTGCATCCCAGGTACGGCACCGCGGGACGGCCGGAACATCGCTACCGGTGGCTAGGTTGACACACTTCCGTATTCGTTTCTCGTGACATAGTCGGATACTCGTGCCTTACTGTTGCCTGAGACTTGGCTGCGGACCGGGAGGAGATTGAGGCGTGCGAAACGCCGGACCGATCGAATCACCGACCGACCCGTTCGCCTCGGTGCCTCTGCCCACGTCGGGTGTCTCCAAGAAGCCGCGGATCGAAGGATTACCTCCGGGCGTGTCCCGTGACATCTTCGGCCCGCAGGACCAGCAGGAGCCCCGGCCGGCCCCAGGACCGAGCGCGCCCGGCGGTCAGACCGGCGGCGCGCTGCCACCCAAGGCGCCGCCCGCGCAGCCGTGGCCGATGAAGGACAAGGACCCCGCCGCGTCCGCCCCCGTGTTCGGGGGGAGCGGCGGCGACCGGCCGTCCTCCTTCGAGCCCGAGCCCGCCCGCCGGCGCCGCCTGCTGCCCGGCCTGCTCGTGCTGGTGCTCGTCCTGGCCGCGCTGGCGTACGTGGTGCCGGCCGTGATGATGTCGGGGGCCGTGCTGCGCGGCACCCGCGTCGGCGGCGTGGACATCGGCGGCCTGACCGTCACCCAGGCGGCCGACAAGCTGCGCACCGAGCTGGGCGCCAGGCTCAGCCGGCCGGTCACCGTGCAGGCCGGCGCCAAGAAGGACACCATCCAGCCCGACGAGGCCGGGCTCGAACTCGACGTGGTCGGCACCATCGGGCAGGCCCCCAGCGGCTTCCCCGGCCCGGTCGAGGTCTGGCGCGGTCTGACCGGCACGACCGACGTCCCGCCCAAGCTGACCATCGACACCTCGCAGCTCACCAGGACCGTCGAGGGCCTGGCCGAAGGCGTGGACAAGCAGCCCCGCGAGGGCAAGGTGGTCTTCTCCGGGCTGGTGCCGAAGGCCCGCATGCCCGAGGACGGCGTGCTCCTCGACCGGGACGACGCCGTGCGCCGGATCGGCGAGGCGTTCCTGCGCGGCGGCGGCGCGGTGGTGCTCACCATGCGCCCGGCCAGGCCCGCCACCTCGGCGGAGTCCGTCGAGTCGGCCCTGGCCGAGGCCAGGAAGGCCGTCTCCGCGCCCGTCACGCTGACGCTCGCCGGCAAGCAGGCCCAGCTCACCCCGGCGATGATCGCCGCCCACCTGTCCTACGCGCCCGGCGACGACGGCGCGCTCGTCCCCGAGTTCGACGCCGAGGCCGCGCTCGCGCCGGTGGAGAACAGCCTCGTGGACGCCACGCAGCAGCCGCGCGACGCCACGTACCAGATCGTCGGCGACAAGCCGGTGCTGGTGCCCGCGCGCAAGGGCAGGGGCGTGAACGCCAAGCTGCTGGCCCGGGACATCGAGAAGCTGTTCGGCTCGGACGGCCCGCGGACCGTGGAGGTCAAGCTCGGCGTGGTCACCCCGGAGGTCACCACCGGCCAGATCCGCGGCCTCGGCATCAAGGAGAACGTCGGCACGTTCAGCACGACGTTCGACTGCTGCCCGCCGCGCGTCACCAACATCCGGCGCATGGCCCAGGAGCTCGACGGCAGGCTGGTCAAGCCGGGGGAGACGTTCTCGCTCAACGAGGCGACCGGCGAGCGCACGGTCGAGGACGGCTACGTCCAGGCCGGCCAGATCGTCGGCGGCCGGATGGTGGACATCGTCGGCGGCGGGGTCTCCCAGTTCGCCACCACCATGTACAACGCGGCCTTCCTCGGCGGCTTCGACCTGGTCGAGCGCGAGCCCATGGACTACTACGCGCCCTCCTACCCCGCCGGGCGCGACGTGGCGCTGCTCTACCCCGACCGCGACCTCAAGTGGCGCAACGACTCCGAGTACGGCGTGCTGATCAAGACCACGACCACCCCCACGACGGTCACCGTCTCCCTGTGGAGCACCAAGCGGTACGACAAGATCGAGGCGGTCGAGTCCGAGCGGCGCGACTTCAAGCCGTTCGGACGGGCGACCAGCGGCGAGGCGGGCTGCGTGGCCGCCATGGGCCAGCAGGGGTTCACGATCGACGTCACCCGCGTGTTCTACAAGGACGGCGAGGTCGTCAAGAAGGACAAGAAGCTGGTCACCAAGTACCGGCCGCAGACCGCGCTCACCTGCGGCGCGCCCGGCTAGGACCTGGCTAGGACAGGGGGACCGAGATGATCCGGTCGTCCCCCGGACGCGGTGAGCCGCGGCCGTCCTTGTTGCTGGTGCTCACCCACAGGGCGCCGCCGGGGGCCGCGGTGACCGCGCGCAGCCTGCCGTAGCGGCCGGTCAGGCGGCCCACGGGCGTGCCCGGCGAGCCGTCCCGGCCCAGCGGCACCTGCCACAGCCGCTGGCCGCGCAGCGTGCCCACCCACAGCGCGCCGTCCGCGTACGCCATCCCGGACGGCGACGCCTCGCCGGTGGACCAGGTGAGGATGGGGTTGACGAAGCGGGCGTCGTTCCCCTTGCCCTCGACCTCCGGCCAGCCGTAGTTGGCGCCCGGCCGGACCAAATTGATCTCGTCGTAGGTGTTCGCGCCGAACTCCGAGGCGTACAGGCGGCCCGCGATGTCCCAGGCCAGGCCCTGGACGTTGCGGTGGCCGTAGCTGTAGACGAGCGTGCCGAACGGGTTGCCGGGGGCGGGGGCGCCGTCCGCGGTCATGCGCAGGATCTTGCCGCCGAGCGAGTCGCGCCGCTGGGCCAGCTCGCGGTCGCCGGTCTCGCCGGTGGTGGCGTACAGGTAGCCGTCGGGGCCGAAGGCGAGCCGGCCGCCGTTGTGGATGCCGCCCTTCGGGATGCCCTGCACGATGACCTGCTCGTCGCCGAGGCCGTCGTCGCCGAGCCGGTAGCGGACGATCCGGTTGTCCTGCTCGGCCGTGTAGTACAGGAAGACCTGCCGGTCCTTGACCGCCACGCCCAGCAGGCCGCCCTCGCCCTCGGGCCGCGCGCCGGTGATCCGGCCGACCTCGGTGACCTTGCCCGCGGGGGTGACGCGCAGCAGCCTGGCCGTGTCGCGCTCGGTGACCAGGGCGTCGCCGCCGGGCAGGAAGGCGATCGCCCACGGCACGGCCAGGCCGGTCGCCACGTCCTTGGGCGCGCCGGGCGCCACGGCCGCCGGCACGGAGGCGGTGGGAGCGGTCGCGACGGAGGTGACGGCGGGGGTGGGGACGGAGGCCGCAGGGCGCGTCTCACCGTCGCCGGAGCAGGCGGTGAGCGCGGCCAGGAGCACGATCGTCCAGAGCTTCCTCATGTGTTCCATACTTCCCCGCGGGTCGTAAGGTTCTCGGCATGAAGATCTGGGTTCCGTCCGAAGCGGCGGCGGACGTCCTGTCTGACCTGCCGGGCGTTGAGTGCGCTGTTTACGATGGTTCGTCCATGCCGGACGGCATCGAGGACGTCGAGGTCTGGATCCCGCCGCTGGTCGTGGTGCCCGGCGTGGCGGAGACGCTGGCGCGGATGCGCTCGCTGCGGCTGGTGCAGACCGTCACTGCGGGGGTGGAGCCGTACCGGCCGCACCTGCCCGAGGGCGTGGTGCTGTGCAACGCCCGCGGCGTGCACGACGCCGGCACCGCCGAGTGGGCGGTCGGCGCGATGATCGCGGTGCTCAGGGAGTTCCCCGGGTTCACCGACGCCCAGCGCAGGGGTGAGTGGACCTACCACCACACCGGCGTGCTCGCCGACTCCACCGTGCTCATCGTCGGCCACGGGTCCATCGGCGCGGCGGTCGAGCGGCGGCTGAGCGGCTTCGAGGTCGAGGTCGTCCGGGTGGCCAGGAGCGCGCGCGAGGGCGTGCACGCCATGGAGGAGCTGCCCGCGCTGCTGCCGGCGGCCGACGTCGTGGTCCTGCTCGTGCCCGCCACGGCCGACACCGCCGGCATGGTCGACGGCGCCTTCCTGGCCCGCATGAAGGACGGCGCCGTCCTGGTCAACGCCGCCAGGGGCGGCGTGGTCGACACCGAAGCCCTGATCGCCGAGCTCAAAACCGGTAGGCTACGCGCCGCGCTCGACGTCACCGCGCCCGAGCCGCTGCCCGAGGGCCACCCCCTCTGGAACGCGCCGGGCGTGCTGATCACACCGCACATCGCGGGCAGCACCCCCGCCTCCGTGCGACGCACGCTCCGGCTGATCCGCGAGCAGCTCGGCCGTTTCCTCGCAGGTGAAGAGTTGATCAACGTCATTACCGACTCGTATTGAGAGGATTCCGGAACGTGGCTGGTCCGTGACCTTTTCGTGCGTACGGTGGCGTCTGCAGGGAGTTCCTGACTCGCTGTCAAGGAACTCTTGGCGGAAATTGGTCTGTGTGGTTATCAGATCGGTGACGACATCGGCGTTGTCACCACCCGCGCATCCGCGACCGCACACACTGGCGATGTGCCCGCCGGGCTTCGGCGGACACTGGTGCAGGGTTCAAGACAGGATGGGCAACGACTGTGATCCGCTGGCGTGATCCACGGGCGCCGCTGGCCGCCGCAGGGGCGGCAGGAGTGGTGGCGTTCGCCGCCGCGCTCCTCGCGGGCGGGCCGGCCCTGCTGACCGGGGCCGTGGCCGGAGGCGTGGCGGCCCTCGTCGCCGCCGCCTCGCTGCTGGGGGTCTCGCTCAGGTCGGCCGAACACCGCTCGACGGCGATGGCCGCGCGCTGGATGGGCGGCGGCGCGGTCGTGTGGGCCGCGGGTGTGGCGCTGCGCTCGGTCGCCACGAGCTTCGTCGTCGGCTTCGCCGACCTGTTCGTCCTGCTCGGCACCGTGATCATCGCGGGCGGCGCGCTGATCGCCGCCGACCGCAGGTTCCCGGCCAAGGTCGTGCTGAGGCATCTCACGGACGCGTACCTGTGCGCGGCCTCGCTCTTCCTCATCGGCTGGGTGGTCGCGCTGCGCCACTACTACGAGGACACGGGCGACGCGCCCACGTTCACGTTCGCCATGGTGCCGCCGATGATCGCGTTGCTCGTCACCTGCGGGGTGATCCCCTCGGTGCTCAACAGCAGGGCGGGCTCCTGGCTGCTCGGCCTGGCCGGGGTGGGCGTGCTCGCCACCATGACCGTGGGCGGGCTGTCGGCCGCCATGGCCCGTCTGTCCGGCGAGCAGCCGCCCATGTGGACCGTCATGCTCGTGCCCGTCGCGCTGCTGCTGCTGGCCGCCGTGCCCTGGGGGCCGCGGGCGCGGCCGGTGGGCGGTCCGGTCGTGCGCAACGTGGTCGCGATGATGCCGCTCGCGCTCGTCGCCGTGGCCGCCTGCACGCTGCTGGCCCACCTCGCGGGCTCCCGCGCCGCGCAGCCGGTGACCGGCGTCGTGGTGGTCGCGGTCTCCGTGGTGCTGCTCCTGCTCGTCCGCCTGTTCGTGCTCTCGGCGGCCTCCATCCGGCTGCGCGGCCTGGTCTCGCTGGGCGAGCGGCAGCTCAGGGAGCTGGCCGAGAGCACCGGCGACGTGGTGCTGCTGTGCGACTACGAGGGCGTGGTCCACCAGATCGGCGCCGGCGTCGAGGTCACCTACGGCTACCCTCCCGAGGACCTGGTCGGCGGCTCGATCTTCGACTACATCCACCCCGAGGACGTCCCCGGCATCCAGGCCGCGATGCGCGCCATGACCACCGACGAGGAGGGCGCCGCGCCGGGTGCCTGCATGATCGCCTGCCGGGTGCGCGCCGCCGACGGCACCTGGCGGCCCACCGAGTCCGTCGCCACCCGCCACATCGGCGGCGACGACCTCATGCTCGTCACCACCCGCGACGTCAGCGACGAGGAGGCCCTGCGCAACCAGGTCGCCCACCTCACCTTCCACGACGGCGTCACCGGGCTGCCCAACCGCGCCTACTTCGAGGAGCGCACCCGCGAGGTGCTGTCGGGCCGCACGTCCGGCAACGTCGCGGTCATCTTCCTCGACCTCGACGGATTCACCTCGGTCAACGACTCGGTGGGGCACGCCAGCGGCGACTACCTGCTCGGCCAGGCCGCCCGGCGGCTGCGCGGGGCCGTACGCGCCGACGACACGCTGGCCCGCTGGGGCGGCGACGAGTTCGCCGTGCTCGTGGAGACCGGCGGCGACGCGCAGATGGCCGTGGACATGGCCGAGCGCCTGGTACGCGCGGTCTCCCAGGAGCCGTTCCGGGTGGCCGACCGCGACGTTGCGCTGACCGCGAGCGTGGGCGTGGCCTTCACCGAGGACGGCCTGCCCGCCGGCGACCTCATGCGCAACGCCGATGTGGCGATGGCGCGTTCCAAGGAACTGGGCGGCCGCCGGGTCGAGGTGTTCGCCGCGCAGATGCACGCCGACGTCGTGCGCCGCCTGGAGCTGGCCGCCGACCTGCAGCGGGCGCTCATCGAGCAGCAGTTCGCCATCGAGTACCAGCCCGTGGTCGATCTGGCCACGTCCCGGGTGACCGCGGTGGAGGCGCTGGTGCGGTGGTGGCGGGGCTCGGTGTTCGTGCCGCCCGAGCAGTTCCTCGGCCCGGCCGAGGACACCGGGCTGATCGTGCCGCTGAGCGAGTGGATCCTGCGCGAGGCGTGCCGCGAGGTGGCCGCCTGGCGGGCCTCGTCCTGGGACATCGGCCTGTCGCTCAACCTGTCGGCGCGGCAGATCACCGCCCCCCGGTTCGTCGAGACCGTCGAGCAGGCGCTGGCCGAGAGCGGCCTGCCCGCCTCCGCGCTCACCCTTGAGGTGATCGAGGAGATGCTCGTCGAGGACGCCGAGGAGACCATCAAGCGGCTCTCGGAGCTGCGGGCGCTGGGCGTGCGCCTGGCGATCGACGACTTCGGCACCGGCTACGCCTCCCTCGCCTTCCTCCGGCAGCTCCCGGTCGACATGATCAAGATCGACCCGTCGTTCGTGTCCGGGCTGGGCAGGGACGACACGCTGACCCTGCTCACCCGGACGATCGTGCGGCTCGGCCACGACCTCGGGCTCACCGTGGTGGCCGAGGGCATCGAGCGGCCGGAGCAGCTGGAGCTGCTGCGCGAGATGGGCTGCACCAGGGGGCAGGGTTTCCTGGTGGCACGTCCCATGGCGGCGCGCGGCGTGGACAGCCTGATGCGGACGAGTCTCACCGTTTGAGACTCGTGTCCCGCCAAGTTGACACCGGGGCGTTCTGAGCGGCTATGGTGTAAGCCATGCTTCGCAGTGAGATTCTCGTAGTACTTCGCCGGCGCGCAGGCCGATAGCGAAGCACTCCGACCTGCGCGCCGCCCCAGACCCACCTCCGCCGGTGGGACGGGGCATTTTTTATGTCCTTAAGTGAGTAGCCACGCAAGGAACGAGCCGATGACCGAACGGATGACAGGTGCACAGGCCCTGGTGAGGGCGCTGGAGCACGTGGGAGTCGACACCGTGTTCGGGATCCCGGGCGGCGCGATTCTGCCCGCCTACGATCCCCTCTACGACTCGACCAAGGTCCGGCACGTGCTTGTACGGCACGAGCAGGGCGCCGGCCACGCGGCCGAGGGTTACGCGCAGGCCACCGGCAAGGTGGGCGTGTGCATGGCGACCAGCGGCCCCGGGGCCACCAACCTGGTGACGCCCATCGCCGACGCCTTCATGGACTCGGTGCCGATCGTGGCGATCACCGGCCAGGTCGCCGCGCCGATGATCGGCACGGACGCCTTCCAGGAAGCCGACATCTCCGGCATCACCATGCCGATCACGAAGCACAACTTCCTGATCACCGATCCGGCGGACATCCCCCGCACGATCATGGAGGCGTTCCACATCGCCTCGACCGGCCGTCCCGGCCCGGTGCTGGTGGACATCTCCAAGGACGCCCTGCAGGCCCAGACCACCTTCAGCTGGCCGCCTGTCATGCAGCTCCCGGGCTACCGCCCGGTCACCAGGCCGCACTCCAAGCAGATCCGCGAGGCCGCCAAGCTGATCGCCGAGTCGCGCAGGCCCGTCCTGTACGTCGGCGGCGGCGTGCACAAGGCCGGCGCGTCGGCCGAGCTCCTGCAGCTCGCCGAGTTGACCGGCATCCCGGTCGTCACCACCCTGATGGCGCGGGGCACGTTCCCGGACAGCCACCCCCAGCACATGGGCATGCCGGGCATGCACGGTAGCGTCTCGGCCGTGGGCGCCCTGCAGAGATCCGACCTGATCATCGGGCTGGGCGTGCGCTTCGACGACCGGGTGACCGGCAACCTGTCCTCGTTCGCGCCGCAGGCCAAGGTCGTGCACGCCGACATCGACCCCGCCGAGATCTCCAAGAACCGGCACGCCGACGTGCCCATCGTGGGCGACTGCAAGGAGGTCATCAGCGACCTCGTCGGCGCGATCCAGGCCTCGGGCCAGAAGGGCGACTACACCGACTGGTGGACCGTCCTGAACGGCTACAAGGAGACCTACCCGCTGGGCTACGAGACCTTCGAGGACGGCACGCTGGCCCCCCAGTACGTGATGGAGCGGCTGAGCGCCATCGCCGGGCCCGACGCGTACTACGTGTCGGGGGTCGGGCAGCACCAGATGTGGGCCGCGCAGTTCATCGACTACGAGAACCCCGGGACGTTCATCAACTCCGGCGGTCTCGGCACGATGGGCTTCGCCGTCCCGGCCGCCATGGGCGCCAAGATGGGCCGGCCGGAGGCCACGGTGTGGGCCATCGACGGCGACGGCTGCTTCCAGATGACCAACCAGGAACTGGCCACCTGCGCGCTGGAGGGCGTGCCGGTCAAGATCGCCGTCATCAACAACGGCAACCTCGGCATGGTCCGCCAGTGGCAGACGCTCTTCTACGAGGAGCGTTACTCCAACACCGACCTGCAGACCGCGCGTCGCATCCCCGACTTCGTCAAGCTGGCGGAGGCCTATGGTTGTGTGGGCCTGCGATGCGAGCGCGCCGAGGACGTCGACGCGACCATCAGGAAGGCCATGGAGATCAACGACGTGCCGGTCGTGATCGACTTCGTCGTCCACCAGGACGCCATGGTGTGGCCCATGGTCGCGGCCGGCACCAGCAACGACGACATCAAGATCGCCCGGGACATGGCGCCGAAGTGGGAGAACGAGGATGACTAGGAGCGACCGATGAGCAGGCACACGCTGTCCGTGCTCGTGGAGAACAAGCCGGGCGTTCTCGCACGTGTTTCCGCGCTGTTCAGCAGGCGGGGGTTCAACATCGACTCGCTCGCCGTCGGGCCCACCGAGCACGACGACATCTCGCGCATCACGATCGTGGTGAGCGTGGAGGAGCTGCCCCTTGAACAGGTCACCAAGCAGCTCAACAAGCTGGTCAACGTCCTGAAGATCGTCGAACTGGACCCGTCGCAGTCCGTTCAGCGCGAGCTCATGCTGATCAAGGTCAAGGCCGACGCCGAGAACCGGTCGCATGTGCTCGAACTCGTCAATCTTTTCCGCGCGCGCTGCGTGGACGTCGCGGCCGACGCGGTGACCATAGAGGTCACCGGCACTCCCGACAAGCTTGAGGCGTTCGTCAAGGTCCTTGAGCCGTTCGGGATCAAAGAGCTCGTCCAGTCGGGCATGGTGGCCATCGGCCGCGGCGCCCGTTCCATTACCGACCGGTCCCTCAGGGCACTGGACCGTACCGCCTGAAAGGTTCTACAGAAGTGACCGAGATCTACTACGACGACCAGGCCGACCTGTCGATCATCCAGGGACGTCATGTGGCCGTGCTGGGGTACGGCAGCCAGGGCCACGCCCACGCGCTCTCCCTGCGTGACTCCGGCGTCGACGTGCGCGTCGGCCTCCCCGAGGGCTCCAAGAGCCGCGAGAAGGCGGAGAACGACGGGCTGCGGGTCGTCACCCCGGCCGAGGCGGTGGAGGAGGCCAACCTCACCATGATCCTCGCGCCGGACCACATCCAGCGCCACCTGTACGCCGAGCACGTCGCCCCCAACCTCGTCGAGGGCGACGCGCTGTTCTTCGGCCACGGCCTCAACATCCGCTACGGCCTCATCGAGGCGCCCGAGGGCGTCGACGTCTGCATGGTCGCCCCGAAGGGCCCGGGTCACCTGGTCCGCCGCCAGTTCGAGGCCGGCCGCGGCGTCCCGTGTCTCGTCGCCGTCGAGAAGGACGCCTCCGGCAAGGCCCTGGACCTGGCGTTGTCGTACGCCAAGGGCATCGGCGGCACCCGCGCCGGCGCGCTGCGCACCACCTTCACCGAGGAGACCGAGACCGACCTGTTCGGCGAGCAGGCCGTGCTGTGCGGCGGCGTCTCCGAACTGATCAAGGCGGGCTTCGAGACCCTCATCGAGGCCGGCTACCAGCCCGAGGTCGCCTACTTCGAGTGCCTCCACGAGATGAAGCTCATCGTCGACCTCATGTACGAGGGCGGCATCTCCAAGATGTACTGGTCGGTCTCCGACACCGCCGAGTACGGCGGCTACACCCGCGGCCCGCGCGTCATCACCGACGAGACCCGTCAGGAGATGCGCCGCATCCTCGGTGAGATCCAGGACGGCACCTTCGCCCGGCAGCTCGTCGAGGAGTTCGACGGCGGCCAGAAGGACTTCACGCGCTACCGCGAGGAGCTGGCCGAGAACCCGATCGAGAAGACGGGCGCCAAGCTGCGTCCGATGATGAGCTGGCTCAAGGGCTGACCTTCGCGCCGCACGTCGCCCGCCCGCTGCACGGTCAGCGGGCGGGCGACGTCTTTTCCCCGACTTCGGGGGGTTTCGGGCGGTCCGATGGCATGATGCCGGGATGCCCTTCGATCACAACGATCACTACCACCGGGCGATGGCCCGGCTCGTGCCCGGAGGAGCCCGTACGGCGCTCGACGTCGGCTGTGGCACCGGGCGCTTCGCGCGGCGGCTCGCGGGCCTCGGGATCGAGGTGGACGCGGTGGACCCGGCCCCGGAGGTGATCGAGGCCGCCTCGGCGTCGCCGGTGGACGGCGTGCGGTTCGTGTGCGCCGACGTCACGCGCATGGAGCTGCCCCCGGGGCGCTACGACTACATCTCCTGCCTGGCCAGCCTGCACCACATGCCGTTCGGGACGGTGGCGGCCCTCCGGGACGCGCTGGCGCCCGGCGGGGTGCTGGCCGTCCTCGGGTGCTACGCGGAGCGGACGACGGCCGACTTCGTCTGGAGCCTGGCGGCCGTACCGGCGAACGCGGCGGCACGGGTGGCGGTGGCGGCGGGGGAGCGGGCGGGAGGGCGGGACGGAGGGCGACGTGCCGTGCATGTGCCCGCGCCTGTACGGCCGCCGGAGATGTCCCTGGAGGAGGTCCGGCGGGAGGCGGCGTCGCTGCTCCCCGGCTTCTCCCTGCGCCGGCGGCTCTTCTGGCGTTACCTGCTGACCTACCGCAAGCCGTCCTGGCCTTCACCGCGGTGAGCGCGGTCTCCGGAGGTGAGGGCCCAGGCGGCGATGGCGGCGGCGACCGTGGCCGGGGCGATGAACGGCGTGAGCGGGTGGTGCAGGCGTAGCGCCAGGGCCGCGATGACGGCGCCGGAGACCACGCAGAGCACCACGCCCAGCGGGCGCAGCATCCCCGAGCGCGGGCCGACCGCCCGGCCCGCCAGGCTGGTCAGCGTGCCCGTGAGGTAGGTGGTGGACAGCCCGGGGCCGCCCGCCCAGCGCGTGACCGCGCTCTGCAGGCCCATCGCCGTCCCCGAGGCGGCGATCAGCGCCGGACGCGGCAGCACGTGCGCCGCCCATCCGGCCGCCACCAGCACCAGCAGCGCCAGCTCGGCGAGCAGCACCGCCAGCGGACGCGCCGGCACCGCCGCCGGCGGATCCCGTCCCGCGGACGGGGTGCGGCCCAGCAGGGTGAAGCCCGCGGTCAGGCCCAGGCAGAACGTGGCCAGGGCGAGGCCCGAGCGGATGACGTGCGAGGTGTCGCCGGTGCCGATGGCCAGGCCGAGAAGGACGATGTTGCCGGTCATGTTCGCGGTGAACACCTGGCCGAGCGCAAGGAAGCTCAGCGCGTCGACGGCCCCTGCCGCGAGCGCCAGAGCGAGCATCGAGAACCGTCCGAAACGCATACTCCGAGCACTATAACGGTTACTCTACGTAATTAGTCAATGAGTCGGGTGTTATCGGGTCCGTCTAGAGATCCCCGTCCGGTCTTGGGGTTCGGCGGGGAGTCTTGAAGCCCCCGTGAAGCGTGATAATAATACCGGTATAGTTATCGCGCCGAGGGCTGGGGAGGCCGCTGTGATCACGCTCAAGACCGCCGGGGAGATCGACGCCATGCGGGAGGCGGGCCGCGTCGTGGCCACCGTGCACGCCGCCGTCAGGGAGCGGGCCGCCGTCGGGGTGTCGCTGCTGGAGCTCGACGAGGTGGCCCGCGAGGTCATGCACGAGGCAGGGGCGCGGTCGTCGTTCCTGGGCTACCACCCGTCGTTCGGGGCCATGCCGTACCCGGGGGTGGTGTGCACGTCCGTGAACGGGGTCATGCTGCACGGGTTGCCGACGCCGTACCGGCTGCGCGACGGCGACCTGCTGAGCGTCGACTTCGGCGCGCACGTGGACGGCTGGCACGCCGACGGCGCGGTCAGCTTCTCCGTCGGGCACGCGCGGGCCGAGGACCTGAAGCTCGTCCAGGTGGCCGGCGAGACGCTGGCGGCGGGCATCGCGGCCGCCGTGCCCGGAGGCCGGATGGGCGACATCGGCCACGCGATGTCGCTGGTCGGCCGCGGCGCCGGCTACGGCATGCAGAACGACTTCGGCGGCCACGGCATCGGCCGGGCCATGCACGAGTCGCCGTTCGTGCCCAACGAGGCGCGCGCCGGGCTGGGACTGCGGCTGCGTCCCGGCCTGGTGATCGCCATCGAGCCCAGCCTGATGGCGGGTGGCGACGACGAGTACCGCATGGCCGAGGACGGCTGGTCGGTGTGCTCCGGGGACGGCAGCAGGAGCGCCCACGTCGAGCACACGGTGGCCATCACCGCCGACGGCCCGGTGGTTCTCACCCTCCCCTGAGAGGACGCGTCAGCGCGGGGTCACGGCGGAGCCGGATATTCCTCTGCCGCGTACACCTGTCGGTCAAGAAGGGCGGGCTGTGTCATCCCTTCCCTCATGCCGCGTGTTTGCGCAGGTAAAGACAGAAATACCGGCGTTTGTTGAAAGAGGGCCTAGGGCAAATCTCCTCCCGATAGCTACGGAGAGTAGTCGATAGGTATCAAGGAGAATCGATATGTTCAGACAAGGGCTCATCCTGGCCGGGCTCGTCGGCGGGATGGTCATGGTCGGCGGCTCGGCTCTAGCGGCGACCCCTCACATGGCCTTCGTCCCTCACTCCGACGAGGACCCGGGCCGGGTTCTCTTCGTCTGCGGTGACGAGAACATCTTCGCCCGTGGCGAGGTCGACAACAGCACCAGCGGTGTGCTCGTCCTCGAGACCGGCGACATCCTGAGCCAGATCCTCGGCATCAAGAGCAAAGACACGAAGTGCGCTGTCAGCTGACGTAATTCCTCAGCGGCTGAACTGCGTGACCGAGGGGTCCGCCCGTCCGGGCGGGCCCCTTTGCCGTGCCGCGACGCGGCGTGGCGTGGCCTGTGCCGGTCCCCCGGTGGAGGGGGGCGGGCCCGGCCGCGGTCCGGTGTGCGGGGGGACGTGCGGCGCGGGCCCGCCGGGAGGGAGCGTGCCGGGCATTCGGTGGGACGACCGGCTTGGGGGTGTGGCCGGTGACGGCCCGGCGCTCCCGGGATCTGGGGGGTTCGCCTCGGCGTTGACTCCGAATTCTGGCGCGCCCGTGTCGGCTATGTAGTGAAAATGTGGACTATATCTGGGGCTCCAGGTGATCGGATCGTGATCACCTTTGTCGAGCCGGGGCGGCCCCCATGCGTCGGAGGCCGCCAGGCCCTCTATCGGGCCGCTAGCACTGGGCCGGCTTGAGCCACGAGCACTCCAGGTCGCCCGCCGTTCCCTGGTCGGCGGCCTTGAGGTGGGCGGTGACGTCGGTCGCCGTCGCCCGCGAGAACTGCGCGAGCCGTACGGCGATCTTGTCCTCGATGTCCTTCGGCGAGCCGGACAGGAACTGGTTCAGCATGATGGAGAAGACCAGCGGCTCGCCCTCGGCGCTGGTCACGTAGCCGGACAGCGAGGTCACGCCGGTCAGCGAGCCCGTCTTGGCGTGCACGTTGTTCGCCGCGGGGGTGTTCCGCATCCGGCTGCGCAGCGTGCCGCCGGTGAAGCGGTCGGCGTTGCCGGCGATGGGCAGGGCCTCGTACCAGGTGCTGAACCACGGCTTGGTCCGTACGGCGGTCAGCAGCTGCACGATCGAGTCCGGCGAGAAGCCGTCCCGGCGCGACAGCCCGGAACCGTCCCGCATGTTGATCACCTGGACGCCGTTGGCCTTGGCGAAGTCCGTGGCGACCTTGAGGCCGGCCGACCAGGTGCCCTGGTTCGCGGCCTTGCGGCCCATGGCCTTGGTCAGGATCTCGGCGTGCATGTTGTTGCTCAGCTTCAGGAACGGCACCAGCAGCTCGCTCAGCGGCATCGAGTCGTGCCTGGCCAGCTCGGCCGCCCCGGCGGGGGCCGCGCCCGTCGCCGTCGGCCCGAGCACCCGTACGCCGTGCGCGGCCAGCGCCTTGCGGAACAGCGTGGACACGTACGCCGTGGGGTCGTCCACCGCCACCCACTCCTGGTACGGGTCCGCGACCGTGCCGGTGATCACGACCGTCCGGGAGGCGTGCTGCCGTTCGATGAGCACGTCGGTCTCGGCGCCCACGGTGGCCTTGTTGACGATCTTCAGGTAGTCGGTCTCCGGGGTCGTCGAGACCTTGACCTGGCCGCCGTCGGCCTCCACCGAGACGATCACCGAGCCGGCGTCGTAGTCCCGGTCGGGGGAGGCGGTCAGGGCGGAGATCGGCGCCGCGTAGTAGGCGGTCTCGTCGTCCCAGGCCCAGTCGGTGCCGAGCCGCTGGCCGTCGAACCAGGTGTCGTCGGCGATCAGCTTGCCCGTGACGACCTTGACGCCGGATGCGGCGACCTTGGCCGCCAGCGCGTCGTAGTCCTCGGCGAGCATGGTCGGGTCGCCGGTGCCGCGCAGCACGAGGTCGCCGGTGAGCACCGAGCCGACCTTGCGGCCGGCGTTCAGCACGGTGGTCGGGAAGCGGTAGTCCAGGCCGAGCGTCTGCACCGCCGCGGCCGAGGTGAACAGCTTGGTGTTGGACGCCGGGGTCAGGAGCTTGCCGGCGTCGGTGGCGTAGAGCTGCTCGCCGTTCGCGGCGCTCTTCACGACGACGCCCGCCCGGCCGATCGTGAGCCGGGAGTCGCCGAGGATCTGGTTGATGTCCTGGGTCAGGTCGGCCACGCCGGGCGAGGGGTCGAGGGCGACCGCCGGTGTGGAGGGGCCGGACGCCCACGCGAGTGCCGCGACGAGCGTGCCCGCGAGGAGGGAGGCTGAGGTGCGCCGCATGTGGTCTCCAAGGGACTGGGGGATCGCATGTGAGCATGAATCAGCGCAGTCGCCGTGTAATCCGCAAATATCCGTATTTCTGGGGCGAGCTCCGGCGGCGCGCCGCCCGCCGCCGCCCGCCGCCGCCCACCGCCGCCTGCCACCCGCGCCACCCACTGCCGCCTGCCGCCGCGCGGCCTTTCGGCGAGGGCGCGGCTCCGGGCGGGAGGCGGGGAGGTGTCAGGCGGACGGGATGTCCGAGGCCAGCAGGAAGCCGCAGTCGCCGAAGGAGATCTCGTCGCCCGACTTCACCCGGGCGGGCCCCACCAGCCGCCACCCGTTGAGCCGGGTGCCGTTGAGCGAGCCGAGATCGACCAGCATCCAGCCGCCGTCGCCCTCCCGCCGCAGCTCGGCGTGCACGCGCGACACCGTCAGGTCCGACAGGACGAGATCGCAGGCCGAGCCCCGGCCGACGACGTAACGCAGCCGGTCGTCGTCCGGCAGGGCCAGCCGGGGCAGCCGTGGCCGCCGCCAGGCCGACTGGAGCCGGGTGGTGAACTCCGACATCGACGAGACCGCGTCCGTCAGCCGCTGCCTGATCGTCGCACGTCGCGGCAGGTCGGCGACCAGTTCGTCGAGCTCGTGCTGGTTGCGCGCCCGCAGCGCCTGGTCGACCCGGCCGACGAAGGTGTCGTGGGAGATCCGGCCCTCCACGGCCCGGTGCTTGAGCTCGTCGATCGCACGGTCGCGTTCCCCGTCGGAGGCGCGGAACGGCGGTTGTGTGGAGCTCATGTCCCGAGTATCGGCCTGAACGGCGTTCCGTGTCCAGAATACGCGGATCGGTTGCGGTGGCCATACTCGGTATGCATACTCAGTATCCATGTCGATCAGACACGGACTGCTCGCTCTGCTGAGCAGCGCGCCGCGCTACGGCTATCAGCTCCGGGTGGAGTTCGAGGCGTCGACGGGGGCGACCTGGCCGCTCAACATCGGCCAGGTCTACACGACGCTCTCCCGCCTGGAACGTGACGGCCTGGTGGCGCCCGGCGGCGCCGACGAGCAGGGCAGAGCCGTCTACACGATCACCGAGGCCGGTCGGGAGGAGCTGGAGCGATGGTTCAGCACCCCCGTCGACCACTCCGACCGGCCTCGGGACGAACTCGTCATCAAGATCGCGATGGCCGTCGCCGCCACCGACGTGGACGTCGGCGAGGTCATCCAGGCCCAGCGGATGGCGGGCATGCGCACGCTTCAGGACCTGACCAGGGCCAAGAGGGCCACGGGGGGCGGTCTCGCCCAGCGGCTCGTCCTGGAATCGATGATCTTCAAGGTCGAGGCCGAGCAGCGCTGGCTCGACCACTGCGAGGCCGTTGTCAAGGAGAAGAACCAATGACTGTGTTGGAGCTGCGGGACGTGACCCGCGAGCACGGCCAGGTGCACGCCCTGCGCGGCGTCAGCCTGGAGGCGGGGCAGGGGGAGCTCGTCGCGGTCATGGGCCCGTCGGGCTCGGGCAAGTCGACCCTGCTCAACCTGGCGGGCGGCCTCGACCGGCCCACGTCGGGCACGGTCCTGATCGAGGGCCGCGACCTGGCCGGGGTCCGCGACCTGGCCGCGCTGCGACGCGGCAGCGTCGGGTACGTCTTCCAGGACCTCAACCTGATCCCGTCCCTGACGGCGGCGGAGAACGTGATGCTGCCCCGGGAACTGGACGGCGTCCGCGCCGGCCAGGCCCGCCGGGAGGCGCTGACCGCCCTGGCCGACGTGGGTGTCGACCAGCTCGCCGACCGGTTCCCCGAAGAGCTGTCCGGTGGCCAGCGCCAGCGCGTGGCCATAGCCAGGGCGCTCGTCGGCGAACGGCGGCTGCTGCTGGCCGACGAGCCGACCGGCGCGCTCGACACGGCCACCGGCGACGAGATCCTGCAACTGCTGCGCACCCGCTGCGACGAGGGCGCGGCGGTGCTGCTGGTCACCCACGAGCCGCGCTACGCGGCGTGGGCCGACCGGGTGGTCTACCTGCGGGACGGACTGATCGTGGAGGCGTCGGCGGTGCGGCTGGAGAGCTCCCGATGAGCGCCTTCCTCGCCGCCCTGCGCATTTCCAGGCGGAGCGCGTGGCGGGCCAAGGGCCGTACCGCGCTGATCATGGTGATGATCGGCCTGCCCGTCCTGGTGATCACGGCGGTGCTCACGAGCGCCGCCACGACCAGCATCACCCCGCAGGAGAAGGCCGTGTCGGAGATCGGGGCGGCCGACGCGCGGATCACCACTTTCCCGTTCCGCCGGCCGGTGAAGCAGGACCACTACGGTTTCTCCGCGTACCAGACCCAGAGCACCGGTCCGATGCGCCCGTGGACGGTCGCCGAGATCAACACGCTGCTGCCCGGTCGCCTGCTGCGTTACCAGGAGAGCGTGGTCACCACCCGGCTGCCCGACGGCTTCAACCTGGCGGACGTCCTGGAGGTCGATCTGCGCGACCCCATGACGGCCGGGGTGCGCCCCCTGAAGCAGGGCCGGTACGCCACCGCGCCCGGCGAGGTGGCGATCTCGTCGAAGATGGCCGACAGCGGCGTCCGGGTGGGCGACACGCTCGTCACGCGGCGGCCGGAGCGCACCGTGAAGGTGGTCGGCGTCTTCGACAACCCCAACCGGCCCGGCATCCTTGAGCTGACCGCCCTGCCGGAGGGCCTGCTCCCGCACCAGAACGACGGCAACAGCAGCGGCTGGCTGGCCGACACCGCCACGCCCGTCATGTGGTCGAAGGTGCAGCAGCTCAACCGCGCGGGCCTGGGCGTCATCTCCCGCGCGCTGCTCGACGCCCACACGGGCGACGACTCGCGCTTCGACGGCCCGGGAAGGGCGAAGGATCTGGTCGTGCTCGTCGTCGCGATCGTGCTCGTCGTCATGGAGACCGTGCTGCTGGCCGGTCCGGCGTTCGCCGTGGGGTTGCGACGGCGGCGCAGGGAGCTGGCGGTGATCTCCGCACAGGGTGGGTCGGCGCGGCACCTGCGCATGATCGTGCTGGCCGACGGCCTGGTGCTCGGCGGCGCGGCGGCCGTGCTCGGGGTGGTCCTGGGCATCGGCCCCGGCCTGCTGGTCGAGTCGATCGCGGCCAGGGAACTGGACTGGACGCACGGGCCGGCCGACGTGCCCTGGCTGCCGGTGCTCGGCGTGGCGGTGCTCGGCCTGGTCAGCGGGCTGGTCGCGGCGATCGTGCCCGCGGTACAGGCGAGCCGGCAGAACACCGCGCTGGTGCTGGCCGGGCGGGCCGCCGAGGTCCGGGGGCGGGCCCGGCGTCCCGTGCTCGGGGTCGTGCTGCTGCTGGTGGGGCTGGGGGCGACCGGCTACGCCATGACCAGGGGCGTGGTGTCGATGACGGCGGCCTTCGTGCCGTTCGTGCTCGGCGTGGTCGCGTTGATGCCGTGGCTGGTCCAGTCCGGCTCCCGGATCGCCGCCCGGCTGCCGCTCCCGCTGCGCCTGTCCGTGCGCGACGCCGCGCGCCACCGCGTCCGTACGGCCTCCGCCGCGGCCGCCGTCATGGCGGCGACCATGGGGGCGGTCGCGCTCGGCATCGGCAGCAGCACCGCGTACACACACCAGGAGGAGGCCACCGCCACGGTGTTCCCGCTGGGCACCACGGTGATCGGCGGGGCCACGGCGATGGACGACCAGACCTGGGCGCGGCTGAAGGAGGCCGTCCGCGTCCGCTTCCCCGGCACGGAGATCGTCGCCGGACGGGAGGTGGCGGACGCCAAGGGCAGGACGCTGTGGTTGACCGTGAACAGGACGACGTGCGGGGCGGCGTGCCCGCTGCGGTTCTACGACCGCCCCCCGATCGGCGGCGCGGACCTGCTCGCCTTCCTTCAGAAGCGCCGGGACCCGCAGGCGGCCGCCGCGCTGGCGGCGGGCAAGGCCGTGGCCTTCAGCCAGGACGTGATGCGCGACGGCATGATCGAGGTGACCGTCGACCGCCAGGACGGGGACACGCGCACGACCGCCAGGACGATCCGGATCCCGGCTGTGGTGTCCACCGGCGCCGACCCCCGTCAGGCGGGCGCCATGATCCCGCCGCAGGCGCTGGCCAAGGCCGGACTCGTGGTGACCGAGCGGATGCTCTACACCGGGTCCCCGCCGCAGGACGAACGGCGCATGGAGGCCGACCTGCGAGGCGAGGTGGACGGCAACCTGTTCCTCTACGCCGAGCGGGGGAACGCGGAGAACCGCGCCTTCGTCCTCATGATCCTGCTCGGTGCCGCGCTGGTCCTCGTGCTCGGAGGCACGTTCGCGGCCACGGGGCTGGCGGCGGCCGACATGCGTCCCGACCTGAACAACCTGTCGGCGGTCGGCGCGGCGCCCCGGGTGCGCAGGCTGGTGGTGGCCGCGCAGGCCGCCTACATCGCGGGACTCGGCGCCGTGGTGGGCCTGCTGGCCGGATCCGTCGCCGGGGTCGCGGTGACCTGGCCGCTCACCAGGTACGGCGGTGGCGGCTCGCGTAGCTTCCTGGACGGTCCTGCCGTGATCGACGTCCCCTGGCTGTTCCTGGCCGCGCTCGTGCTGGGGCTGCCGCTGGTCGCGGCGCTGGTGGCCGGGCTGTTCACCCGGACGCGTCTGGTGCTGGCGCGGCGGGTGGCCTGAGCCGATACCGCAGCGTCACCAGCACGGACAGGAAGATGATCAACGCCGGGACCGCGGTCTGCCCGATGAGGACCGCGGTCACGGCGCTGTCCGGCTGCTGGACGGGCGTGCCCGCGTCGGACTCGACGAAGCCGCCGATCGACAGGATGATCCCGAAGATCAGCGCGCCGAACGAGCTGACGCCGCTCTCGATGGCCGTCCACAACCCGGTCAGCACGCCCGCCCGCCGCTTGCCGGACTCGGCCGCGTCCGTGGCGACCACGTCGGCCAGCATCGAGAAGAGCATGAGCTCGACCCCGGCGATCCCGATGCCGACCAGCAGGATGGTCAGGTGGGCGTACAGGGGGCCGAACAGCGGGGTCGCCATGGCCGCCGCCGTGCCGCCGCCGAACAGCAGCGCGGCCAGGATCATCGCGCCGCGCTTGTCGAAGCGCCGGGCCAGCCACACCCACAGCGGCATGGTCAGCAGCATCGGCCCGACCAGCGCGGCGAAGAGCGTCTGCGTGCTCTTGGGCGACCCCAGCGTGTACGACGCGAAGTACGGCGCCGCGGCCAGCATCATGCTGACGGCCAGCATCTGCAGACAGGCCATGACGGTCAGCCACAGGAACGCCCGATTGCCCCGGATCGCGGCGAACTGCTCGCGCCACCCGCCGTGGTCGGCCTCCGGGGCGCCGGTCATGGGGGCGCGGGCGGTGCCGAAGAAGGAGCCGAGCATCGAGGCCAGCAGGATGAGCGCGATCGTCAGGCCCATCAGCCGGTAGCTGCCGAGCGTGCCCTCCTCGCCCTGGCCGGTGGCGATCATCGGGGCCAGCACGCCGCTGATCGCGGTGGCCGCGCCGATGAAGACCATCCGCCACTGCAGCAGTGAGGTGCGCTCGTGGTAGTCGTCGGTCATCTCGCCGGGCATGGCCTTGTACGGCACCTCGTACAGCGCGTACGCCGTGGCCGTCGCCATGAAGCACAGCCCGACGTACAGGGCGGCCGGGACGCCGGTCAGCGGCGGCCCGGCGAAGACGAGGAAGAAGGCGACGGGCAGCGTCAGCGACCCGGCCAGCAGCCAGGGGCGGCGCGGTCCCATGCGCGAGACCGTCCGGTCCGACCACCGGCCGACCAGCGGATTGATGATCAGGTCCCAGACCTTGGGCGCG
This sequence comes from Nonomuraea sp. NPDC047529, assembly GCF_040642995.1. Taxonomy (NCBI): domain Bacteria; kingdom Bacillati; phylum Actinomycetota; class Actinomycetes; order Streptosporangiales; family Streptosporangiaceae; genus Nonomuraea; species Nonomuraea sp. NPDC047529. Next base: position 211,310 of record NZ_JBEYTJ010000007.1, read on the forward strand.
GTGACCACGACGCCGGCCAGCCACGCGGGCACCGCCAGGAAGTTGGTCATGTAGTACAGCAGGAGCAGGCCGGGCACGGCGCTGACCGTGGCCGTGCAGAAGGAGCCCACGCCGTAGCCGAGGCGCACGCCCCTGGAGACCGTGGGCGCGCTCACCGGCGTTGTGATCATGAGCCTTATTCAAGCCGAGCGAGAGCTTGTTCGGTAGGGCCCAGTTTCCCGGGCCCCACCGGCGGCCACTCCAGAACGGCGGCTACTCCCGGACGTTGGCGCACACCACGTGCGCGCCGATCTCGATCATCCGGCGCTCGCTGCGCGCGTCGGCGACTCTGGCCATGAGGATCGGCGCGCCGCTGGCCGCGAACTGCGGCAGGCGGGCGCGGACCAGCCGGTGCAGGTCGCGGACGACGTCCTCGGCTGCCGACATGTGCACCTTCACGTGCAGCATGATCCCGGTCGCCCCGGACGCGGTGCCGGCCTCGGAGATCCACACGTGGTGCACGAGCGGGAAGTCCGCCAGCAGTTGCGCGATGGCCTGCCGCAGCGCCGGCAGGATCGGGTGCGTGCACCGGCGGTAGCCGGGGTCCACCTGCTGCATCGGCCCCGACAGGTGGGGCCGGGGCGCGGGCACCCACGGCAGCGCGGGCGCCTGCGGAGTCGGCGGGGCCGCCTGCGCCATCGCGGGCACGCGCGAGACGGTGGCCATCGCGCCCGTCGCGTAGGCGGCGGGCACCGCCCCCGACAGCACGGGCGTGTGCCCCGAGCGCGTGCCGGTGAGGAAGCGCTGGAGATCGTCGATGGGCACGGCCGCGGCTGCGGGGCCGGCGGCGTCGATCACGATCTCCCGCACGCCGGTGACGCGCTGGATGTCCAGGATGGTGTCGGCGTCGCACACCGAGAGCGAATGGCTGCCTCGGTGCCGGGCATAGGTCGTAGGGCTGGTGTAACCGAGCAGAACCCGGTCACCCGCCTGGGTCGTCCCAAGGACGACCGATCGATCTGGTCGCACTGCCACCAGGACTCCACCGTCGGCGAGGGCCGCCAGCAGGCGATGGGGCGTGCCATGCTGTGCGAGCACGTCGGCAAGCGCAGGATTCCCGATGCTCATATGACGAACCATAGGTAGTCGGCCACGGCTTATCAGGCTAATGGCGAATAAATCTCCCGATCAAGACAAAGATGTATGCGAAGTGGATGACTTTGCCGCGACGGGGGTAGCCGGAGCCGTGTCCGGGAGCCCGTGACGCCGGGCGGGTCGTCTCAAATCGTGGGTCCCTCGTGAACGCGTTCACAAGCGCGGATAGACTCAGAGAGATCCGAGGGACCCATCGACGTGTCCCTCCAGCCCGCCGCATGCCCCTAAGGATCCACGCCTGTGAACAAGCCCGTCGTTCTGGTCGCAGAGGAGCTGTCCGAGGCCGGCCTCGCCGTGCTCGGCGCCGATTTCGAGGTCCGCCACACCGACGGAGCGGACCGTTCCCAGCTTCTGCCCGCCCTCGCCGACGTGGACGCCCTGATCGTGCGCTCCGCCACGCAGGTCGACGCCGAGGCCATCGCCGCCGCGCCGAAGCTGCGCGTGGTCGCCCGCGCCGGCGTCGGCCTCGACAACGTCGACGTCGAGGCCGCCACCAAGGCCGGTGTCATGGTCGTCAACGCGCCGACCTCCAACATCACCAGCGCCGCCGAGCAGACCATCGCGCTCATCCTGGCCAGCGCCCGCAACACGGCCCAGGCCCACGCCGCGCTGAAGAACGGCGAGTGGAAGCGCTCCAAGTACACCGGCGTCGAGCTGGACGAGAAGGTCGTCGGCATCCTCGGCCTCGGCAAGATCGGCCAGCTCGTGGCCCAGCGGCTCCAGCCGTTCGGCGTCGAGCTGATCGCCTACGACCCCTACCTGCCGCCGGCCCGCGCCGCGCAGATGGGCGTCAAGCTGCTCAGCCTCGAAGAGGTGCTCAAGCAGGCCGACTTCATCACCGTGCACCTGCCGAAGTCGAAGGAGACCCTCGGGCTCATCGGCGACAAGGAGCTGCACGAGGTCAAGCCGTCCGTGCGGATCATCAACGTGGCCCGCGGCGGCATCGTGGACGAGGCCGCGCTCTACTCGGCGATCAAGGAGGGCCGCGTCGCGGGCGCCGGCCTCGACGTGTTCGCCAAGGAGCCGTGCACCGACAGCCCCCTGTTCGAGCTGGACCAGGTCGTCGCCACGCCGCACCTCGGCGCCTCCACGCACGAGGCCCAGGAGAAGGCCGGCACGCAGGTCGCGCGGAGCGTGAAGCTGGCGCTGGCGGGCGAGTTCGTGCCCGACGCGGTCAACGTCCAGGGCGGCGCGGTGGCCGAGGACGTCAAGCCGGGCCTGCCGCTGGCCGAGAAGCTGGGCCGGGTCTTCACCGCCCTGGCCGGCGAGGTCGCCACCAAGCTCGACGTCGAGGTCCGCGGCGAGATCGCCTCCCAGGACGTGCGGGTCATCGAGCTGGCCGCGCTCAAGGGCGTGTTCGCCGACGTGATCGAGGAGCAGGTCACGTACGTCAACGCGCCGCTGCTGGCCAAGGAGCGGGGCATCAGCGTGGAGCTGGTGACCAGCTCCGAGAGCCCCGACTGGCGCAACGTGGTGACCCTGCGCGGCGTGCTCGCCGACGGCCGGCACGTCTCGGTCTCCGGCACGCTGTCCGGCCCCCGGCAGATCACGAAGATCGTCGAGGTCAACGGCTACGAGATGGAGATCGAGCCGACGGCCCACCTGTCGTTCTTCACCTACACCGACCGTCCGGGCATCGTGGGCGTGGTCGGCCGGCTGCTCGGCGAGGCCGCCGTGAACATCGCCTCGATGCAGGTGGCCCGTGACGTCAAGGGCGGCAAGGCGCTGATCGCGCTGACCGTCGACTCGGCCATCCCGGCCGCCGTGATCGACCAGATCGCGGCCGAGATCGGCGCCGAGAGCGGCCGTTCGGTCGACCTGGAGGACTGACCTCCGCCGCCGCGGGACCGACCCCCAGATCTGGGGGAAGGCCGTCACCTGGACCGTTCCGGGTGGCGGCCTTTTCTTGTCTCAGAATGCGAGATGGTAGGACATCCAACGAGACAGCGAAACCGCCGCCGGGTACCGTGGATGGAAATGCGCCAGGTGCTCGTACTCATTACCTGCCGCGGCGGGGCCTGTTAGGGCAGGCCGACGACCCGCCGCGGTGAGTGGTGACGTCGTCGGCCGGTCAGTCCCTTTTCCTTCGCCCGGTCCGTGACCCGGACCCGCGAGAGCAGGCCCGGTCGGATTCGCGACCGGGGTCCGACGCCCCCCTTTGGAACGCGCCCGCGAAACGAGATGAGCGACATGTACGAGATGTATGCCTGGAACCGTACCGAAGAGAACGAGAACGAGGCCGCCGAGGCCCTGCAGACCGCCCTGGACCGCAGGGACAACGGCGGCGCCCCCCAGAACTCGGCCCGGTAGCGCCCGCCCTCAGGCCCGCGCCGCGGCGTGGGCCAGGGCGAGCGCGCCGAGCAGCGGCGCGTCGTCCGTGAACCGGCCGGGCCGGATCTCCGGCGGGAACGGCACGGCGCGCCGCACCTCGCAGGCCAGCCTGGGCACGATCAGCCCGGCCGCGCCCATCATGCCGCCGCCCACGACCAGCCGCTCCGGGTCGAGCGTGACGCACAGGTTCGCCACGGTCATGGTCAGCACCCGCAGCGTCTCCTCCACCAGCTCCGCCAGCGGCCCGGAACGTGCGGCGAGCACCTCCTCCGCCGTGGTCGCGCGGCCGAGCAGCGCGCCGCCCCTGGCCGCCAGCCCCGCGCCGGAGACCAGCTCCTCCAGCGGCACCCGCCCGTCGGCGAAGGCCGCCTGCCCCGGCGTGACCTGGAGGTAGCCGATCTCGCCGGCCGCGCCGTGCGCCCCGGCCACCACCCGGCCGCCGACCACCAGGGCCGCCGCCAGGCCGGTGCCGAGGTTGAGGTAGACGCCCGTGGAGACGCCGCGCAGCGCGCCCCACCGCAGCTCGGCCGCAGCCGCCGCGTTCACGTCGTTGTCGATGGCCACCGGCGTGGCGCCGAACTCCTCCCGCAGCAGCTTGGGCAGCTCCAGCCCCTCCCAGCCGGGGACGTTCGGGGCCAGGCGCACCACGCCGTCCCTGATCACCCCGCAGGTCGAGAAGCCGACCGCGGCCGGCCGCCCGTCCAGGACGCGGGCCGCGGCCAGGGCCCGGACGAGCGTGTCCGGCCCGGTCTCCAGCCGGGTGCGACCGGCGACCACGGGCCCGTCGGAGCCCGACACCCCGATCGCGACCTTGGTGCCGCCGACGTCGATGCCCAGGACCCGGCTCATCGCGCGGCGCCCCTGCGGGCCAGCGAGTCGATCGCCACCGCCAGGGCCAGCACGCCGGCCGTCACCATGAACCGGACGGAGGAGTCCACGCTCAGCAGGTACATGCCGTTGGTGATCGACTGGATGACCAGTACCCCGAGCAGCGCGGCGTAGGCGCGGCCCCGGCCCCCGAACAGCGACGTGCCGCCGATGACCGCCGTCGCGATGGCCATGAGCAGGATGTCGCTCCCGCCCGACCCCTGGTTGACCGCCGACAGCCGGCTGGCCGCCAGCACGCCGCCGGCCGCCGCCAGCGTGGAGGCCAGCACGAACGCCAGGATCCTGATCCTGGTCACGTTGATGCCCGCGCGCCTGGCGGCTTCGGCGTTGCCGCCGACGGCGTACAGGTGGCGGCCGAAGGCGGTGTGCCGCAGCACCAGGTCCAGCAGGACGACCAGCGCGCCGAAGAGCACCAGCAGCAGCGGCACGCCCCGGTCGGCCGACATGACCGCCACCGCCGCGCCGAGCACGACCGCCAGCCCGCCCGACGACACGGGGACCTGCCACGCCGGCGCCACGGGCAGCCCGGCGGCCAGCCGCGCCCGCCTGGCCAGCGTGGCGATCCCGGCGTGCCCGCCGGCCAGCCCGATCACCAGCGCCCAGGACAGCCAGCCCGGCAGCCAGGTGTCGCTCAGCCCGGAGACGAACCCGTTGAACGGCAGGTTGATCGTCCCGCCCTCGCGCAGCAGGTAGAGCAGCAGCCCGAGCCAGCCCATCAGCCCGGCCAGCGTGACCACGAACGACGGCATCCGCAGCTTGGTCAGCATGAGCCCGTGCAGCAGCCCGATCGCCGCTCCGGCCGTCAGCGCGAGCAGGATGGCGAGCAGCGCGTTCCAGCCCTGCTTGACGTGGACGATCGTCATGATCGTGGCGCACAGGCCGCTGACCGAGCCGGCCGACAGGTCGATCTCGCCGAGCAGCAGCACCATGATGAGGCCGAGCGCGATCGTGCCCGTGGCGGCCATCTGGAGGACGAGGTTGGTGAGGTTCTCGGGCGACAGGAAACGGTCGTTGAGCGTGCTGAACACGATCGTGATCGCCACCAGTCCGCCGACCACCGGCCAGGCGCCGACCTCTCCCTGGCGCAGCCGTCCGGTCACCGCGATCGGCATCGCCGTCATTCGCCCGCTCCTGTGATCGCGGCCACGATCTCCTCGCGGGAGGCGTCGGCCGTACGGAACTCACCGGCGTTGCGCCCGAGGCGCAGCACCACCACCCGGTCGCTCACCTCGCGCACGTCGGCGAGGTTGTGCGAGATGACCAGCACCGCGAGCCCGCGCTCGCGCAGCCGCCGGATCAGCGCGAGCACCTGCGCCGTCTGCTCGACGCCGAGCGCGGCGGTCGGCTCGTCCAGGATGACCAGCCGGGGCTCGCCGAGCAGCGCCCTGGCGATGGCCACCGACTGCCGCTGGCCGCCCGACAACATCGACACCGGCACCCTGATGTCGCCGATGCGCACGTCGAGCTGGGCCAGCAGGTCGCGGGTCGCGCGTTCCATGCTCAGGTGACGCAGCACCGACCAGCGGCGGCGTTCGGCCCCGAGGAACAGGTTGGCCACGACGTCGAGGTTCTCGCAGAGCGCGAGATCCTGGTAGACGGTCGAGATGCCGAGCGCCTGCGCGTCGTGCGGGGTGGCGACGCGCACCGGCACGCCGTCCACGGTGATCTGGCCCTCGTCCGGCACGACCGCGCCGGAGATGGTCTTGACCAGCGTCGACTTGCCCGCCCCGTTGTCGCCCATGAGCGCCACGACCTCGCCGGGACGCAGGTCCAGCCCTGCCCCGTCGAGCGCCCGCACCGCTCCGTACCGTTTGGAGATCCCGGTCGCCGCGATCATCTACTCGATGCCCGCCTTCGCGCAGGCGGCCTTGACCTCGGCCGTGCAGATCTGGTCGGCCTTGTAGAACCCGTCCTTCACGATGGTGTCCTTGATCTTGTCGGCGGTGACCGCGATCGGGTCGAGGAGGAAGGCCGGGATGTCGGCGGTGCCGTTGTTCACCTTGGAGGTGGCGGCGGGCTGCTCGCCCTTGGTCAGGGCGACGGCCAGTTCGGCGGCCTTCTCCGCCTCTCTCCTGATGTCCAGGTAGATGGTCATGTACTGCTCGCCGGTGAGGATGCGCTGCACGGCGGCCAGTTCCGCGTCCTGCCCGGTGATGGGCGGCAGCTCCTTGTATCCGGCGCGCTTCATGGCCGCGATGGCGCCGCCCGCCATCCCGTCGTTGGCCGACAGCACGCCCACGATGTCGTCCCGGCCGAGGGCGGTGATCGCCTGCTCCATCTGCTGCTGCGCCTTGTCGGGGCTCCAGTCGGGGGTGTCGAACTCCCTGCCGACCTTGACCTTGCCGTCCAGGACGTTCTTGGCGCCCTTCTTGTAGTCGGCCGAGCTCGGGTCGGTGGGCGAGCCGTGGATCATCACGATCTGCCCCTTGGCCGTGGTGCCCTTGGCGTTCATGGCGTCGAGCAGCGCCTGGCCCTGCATCTCGCCCACCCGTACGTTGTTGAACGAGACGTAGTAGGCGTAGTCGATCCCCGAGATCAGACGGTCGTAGGCGACCACGGGGACCTTCTTCTGCCTGGCCTGGTTGACCAGGGGCGCCACCGCGTTGGCGTCCACGGCGTCCAGGACGAGCACGTCGGCGTCCTGGGTGAGCGCGGCCTCGACCTGTTGCTGCTGCTTGGCCGCGTCCTGCTCGGCGTTGCCGTAGATCACCTTGCAGCCGGGGCACAACGCCTTGACCTTGGCCTCGAACAGGGGACGGTCGAAGGCTTCGTACCGGGTGGTCTTGGATTCGGGGAGGAACAGGGCGATCGTCCCGCCCTGTCGCGCCGTGTCGGTCTGCGTGGTGGCCTGCGTGGTGGTGGTCGTGCCGGTGGTGCTGTTCCCGCAGGCGGCGGCCAGCAGGACCGCCGCCGCGGGGATGAGTCGCCAAGCTCGGTGCATCGCACTTCGTCCTCTCAGAAGATGCCCGCCCCCGCTTGGTAAGAAAGGTAGTTTACTATCAGGCGAGTTGGCTAGAGTGCACCTCGGAGGGAGGCCGGACATGCGACGCGACCTGGCCAATCCACGGCTGCTGCGGGTGCTCAACGAGCGCCGCCTGCTCGACCAGCTCCACGAGCACGGCCCGGCCTCGCGCGCCGACCTGGCCAAGAGCACCGGCCTGTCCAAGCCCACGGTCTCGGCCGCCCTGGCCGGGCTGGCGGAGGACGGCCTGGTCCACCTGGTCGGGGAGGTGTCCGGGCGGCCCGGCCCGGTGTCCTCGCTCTACGACATGAACGCCGCCTCCACCCACGTCGCCGGGATCGACATCGGCCGCGACTGGATCCGGGTGGCCGTGGCCGACCTGCGCGGCACGTTCGCGGGGCGTACCGACGGGCGCAACACGGCCCGTACCTCGGCCGAGCTGGCCGGGCTGGTGGGCGAGCTGGCCAGGGCGGCGGCCCGCGAGGCGGAGGTCGAGTGGCGCACGATCACCTGCGCGGTGGTCGGCTCGCCCGGCGTGTACGACCCCGTCCGCGGCGGCCTCGACTTCGCCCCCAACCTGCCCGGCCCGCCGGACCTGGCCGACCGGCTGCGCGCGGCCCTCGGCGTCGAGCTCGTCATCGAGAACGACATCAACCTGGCCGCCGTCGGCGAACACGCCCACGGGGCCGGCCGCGGCAAGGCCAACTTCGCCCTGGTGTCCATCGGCACGGGCGTCGGCATGGGCATCGTGATCAACGGCGAGCTGTACGTGGGGGCGCGGGGGGCGGCCGGGGAGGTCTCCTACGTCCCGGCCGCCGAAGAACCGGCCACCGCCGCCGCCGCGCAGAGCGCCGACTCCTTCGTGGAGGGCGGGGACTCCTTCGCCCAGGGTGCCGACGCGTTCGCCCAGGGTGCCGACTCGTACGTGCACGGTGCCGACGCGTTCGCGCACGGGGCCACCGAGGCCGTCACCTCCGCCCCGGGTGTCGTGCGCGCCGCCCGGGCGGCGGGGCTGGAGCTGGAGACGGCCAGGGAGGTCTTCGCCGCCGCCGCCGACGGGAACGAGGTGGCCAGGTCGGTGGTGGAGGCCGAGGGGCGGCGCATCGGCGGGCTGCTGGTGGCGGTGGCCGCCGTGCTGGACCCGGAGGTGATCGTGCTGAGCGGGGGAGTGGGCCGCAACCTCGACCTGCTGGGCGCGTCCGTCGAGCGCCGCATCGCCGAGCTCGGGCCGCTGCGCCCGCGGGTGGTGGCCAGCGTGCTCGGCGACAGCGGCGTCCTGCTGGGCGCGGTCGCCCACGCCAAGTCCCGCGCCTGGGACCTCATCTTCGACGCCCGCAGACACTGACCCCCGGCCCCCGGACCCTTCGGAGGGGCGGCGTGTTCGGGTGGCGTGCCTTGCGGGGGTTGGTGGGGGTTTGGGCTCTGCGGGGGGTGGGGGGCGCCTTTACGATGTGGGGGTGGCCGGCCTCCTTCGTTCCGTGTGGCGCGAGCCTCGTCCCCCTGGCCCGCCGGTGCGGGTGTGGCGCGACTGGGCGCTCGTCGCGGCGCTCGTGCCGGCCGCGGTGATCGAGGGCGTCCTGCGGCCCGACCTCCGGTGGCCGGTGGTCTCGACGGCCGTCACCGTCGCGCTGATCCCCACGCTGCTGTGGCGCCGGACCAGGCCGCTGCTCATGGTCGCGCTCGTCTTCGGCGTCACCACCCTGGCCCCGCTGCTGACCGGCGGCGCGCCGGTGGAGACGTACACGCTGGTCTTCGTGACGATCGTGCTCTACGCGCTGTTCCGGTGGGGTTCGGGGCGCGAGGCCGGGATCGGGATGGCGGCGGGGCTCGTCGCGGTCGGCCTGTCGCTGGCCTCCGGCCGCATGGCGATCGGCGACGTCGTCCCGGCGCTGGGCGTGCTGGTCGCGACCGTCGGGCTGGGCAGCGCCTTCCGGTACCGGGCCGGCGCGCGGCTGCGCGAGCTCGACCAGGTCAAACTGCTCGAACGCGAACAGCTCGCCCGCGACCTGCACGACACCGTCGCCCACCACGTCTCGGCCATGGCCATCCGCGCCCAGGCGGGCCTGGCCACCGCCGCCTCCGAGCCGGGCGCGGCCACCGACGCGCTGCGGGTGATCGAGGCCGAGGCGTCGCGTACGCTCGCCGAGATGCGGGCCATGGTCCGGGTGCTGCGCAGGAACGAGCCGGCGGAGCTGGCCCCGGGCCGCCACCTCGACGACCTGCGGCAGCTCGCCGGCCGCCCGCGGGTCGGCCCGGCCGTCGAGGTGGAGGTCGCGGACGGGCTCGGCGACCTGCCGCCGTCGGCGGGCGCCGCGCTCTACCGCATCGCCCAGGAGTCGATCACCAACGCCCGGCGGCACGCCCGCCACGCCACCCACATCACCGTCCGCGTCACCGCCGACGACGCCGCCGTCCGCCTGACCGTGAGCGACGATGGCGACCGCGCCGGTGGCGTCGCCGCCCCCGGTTACGGTCTCATCGGCATGATCGAACGCGCCGCCCTGCTCGGCGGCACCTGCGAGGCGGGCCCCAACCCCAACCGAGGCTGGACGGTCACCGCCGTCCTGCCCAGGGAAGCCGCATGACCGAGCAGGGGAAGCCGCATGACCGACCGACGGGAGGCCGCGTGACCGACCAGGGGAAGCCCGCGTGACCGAGCAGCGGGAGGCGGGGGCCATCCGGGTGCTCGTCGCCGACGACCAGGAGATCGCCCGCACCGGGCTCAGGATGATCCTCGACGCCCAGCCCGGCATCGAGGTTGTCGGCGAGGCCGGCGACGGCAGGCGGGCCGTCGAGCTGGCCCGCCGCCTGCGTCCCGACGTGTGCCTGTTCGACATCCGCATGCCCGGCCTCGATGGCATCGCGGCCACCCGGCAGCTGGCCGGGCCCGACGTCGCCGACCCCATGGCGGTGGTCGTGATCACCACCTTCGACCTCGACGAGTACGTCTACGCCGCCCTCCGCGCCGGAGCCAGGGGCTTCCTGCTCAAGGACGCCGGCCCCGCGCTGCTCGCCCAGGCGGTGACCGCGGCGGCCGGCGGCGAGGCGCTCATCGCCCCGAGCGTGACCGCGCGCCTGCTGGCCGCGTTCGCCGGGGCCGGGCGTATCGAGGCGCCCGCGCAGCCGGTCGAGGCGCTCACCGGCCGCGAGGAGGAGATCCTGCGCGCGGTGGCCCGCGGCCGGACCAACAGCGAGATCGCCGCCGAGCTGCACATCTCGCTCAGCACGGTCAAGAGCCACGTCGCGAGCCTGATGACCAAGCTCGGCGTGCGCAACCGCGTCGAGATCGCCATGTGGGCCTACGAGACCGACCGCGTACGCACCTGACCCCGGCGGACGACCGACTCGGCCACCGCCAGGTTGATCACCCAGCCCGCGCCGACGAGCAGCGCCCGGCCCAGCTCGCCAGGTGGCCCGAAGGCGGCCAGCCCGAACGCCAGGGTGAACGCCTGCGTGCCCGCGCCGAGCCCGATCGCGTACCCGCGCGTCATCCAGGCCCGATGCCGGGCGACGTCGCGCCGCCGGATCGCGGCCAGGCCGAGCAGGAGGCAGGCGGCCATGGCCGTCCCGAACAGCAGCCGGAAGGCGGCCAGCAGCGTGCCGTCGCCCGCCGGGAGGTCGGAGAAGAGCGTCAGCCACAGCCCTGACAGCGCCGCGACCAGCCCGGACGCCACCAGCGCCCGCCCAGCCACCCGGTGCCACCCGGGCCGCCGGGCCCGGAACCCGGCCTGGAACTGGAACGTGCCGAGGACGCAGAACGCCAGCGACGCCGGGATGTGCAGCAGCACCGGCACGGGCATGGCGAAGAACCGCGCGTTGTCGGCCGTGACGGCGGCGCCGGAGGCCAGCTCGGTCACCCGGAGGGCGCCGGCGACCAGGGGGACGACGCTGAGCGTGAGCAGCCCGGCAGGTGCGATCCATCTCATGGGGAAGAGGGTGACGGCCGCGGCCGTGCCGGGTCATCGCGCGGACGGCCCCTCCCTGTTCGCACCATCGGCGGGACGGGCCGTCGTACTTTCGGCCATCGAGCCGTCGCCTTTCGACCGTTGAGCGTCCGCGCAGGTCGCGCCCACACTGACGGCACATCCACGAGGGAGGAAACGATGAAGGCCTACGTCCTGCGCAGGTTCGGCTCGCCCGACCAGCTCGTCCTGACCGAGGTCGAGCGGCCCGTGCCGCGCGACGACGAGGTGCTGATCCGGGTGCGGGCCACGTCCGTGCAGCCCTATGACTGGCACTTCATGCGGGGAGAGCCGTACCTGGCCCGGGTCATGGGCGGCGGGGTCGGGCTGCTGCGGCCCAGCATCGCCGTCCTCGGGGCCGACGTGGCGGGGGAGGTCGAGGCGGCGGGCAAGGACGTCACGCTGTTCCGCCCCGGCGACGAGGTGTACGCGATGTCCCTGCGGGGCGGCTTCGGCGAGTACGTCTGCCTGCGGCAGGACGAGGTGGCCCCCAAGCCGCGGGGGCTGTCGTTCGAGCAGGCGGCGGCGGTGCCGATGGCGGCCAACACCGCGCTGATCGCGCTGCGCGACGAGGGACGCGTGCAGCCGGGCCAGAAGGTGCTGGTCAACGGCGCGTCCGGCGGTGTGGGCACGTTCGCCGTGCAGCTCGCCAGGTCGATGGGGGCCCACGTCACCGGCGTGTGCGGCGGGCGCAACGCGGACCTGGTCCGCTCGCTCGGCGCGGACGACGTCGTCGACCACACCAAGGAGGACTTCGCGACCTCGGGCCGGCGCTTCGACCTCCTCATCGACGTGGCGGGCGGCCGCCGGCTGTCGGACTGCCGTCGCGTGCTGACCAGGAAGGGCACGTACGTGCTGGTCGGCGGGCCGGCCGGCCGCTGGGTGCAGCCGGCCGGCCACATGTTCGCCGCACTGGCGTCGGCGTCCTTCGTCCCGCAGCGGATCGTCAGGGCGGACGTGGTCCGCTGCGGGAGCAACAGGGCGAACCTGCTGACGCTGACCGGGCTGATCGAGCAGGGGGAGGTCACCCCGGTCATCGACAGGACCTTCCCGTTCGGCGAGATCCCGGCGGCCGTCCGCTACCAGGAGGAGGGACACTCGCCGGGGAAGGTCGTCGTCACAGGGTCGCGGTGAGCATGGCGGGGGCCGGGGCCTTGCGGAGCTGGGCGTAGTCGGCCCAGCGCTTGACGCCCTTGGGGTCGGGGCGTACCGCGCCGACGAAGGCCTGCCTGCGCCACTGCGACAGGCGTTCCTCCTTCACCACGTCGCCGGTGTGGGGGGAGTGGACCATGTAGCCGGGCTTGGAGATCATGCCGACGTGGCCGAGGCCGCTGAAGAACACCAGGTCGCCTGGTTTGAGGTCCTTCCAGGCGATTTTCTTGGAGAAGGCGCCGTACTGATCCGCGGCGACTCTGGGGAGCTCGATGCCGGCGTCCTCGTAGGCCCGGAGCATGAGGCCCGAGCAGTCGTAGCCCCGCTCGCTGGCGCCGCCCCACACGTACGGGGTGCCGCGCTTGTCCATGGCGTATTCGAGGGCGACCTTCCAGGCCGGTTTCGGCACGTGCCGTTCCTGGACCTGTTTCACCTGGGGGCCGGTGAGGGTGATGGCGGGGGTGGGGTCGGCGGGAGCGACGGGAGCGGCGGGCGCGAGACCCGCTCCGCCCGCCGCCACCGCCAGGAGAATGGCGATGCTAGACAGGGGACTGTCCTTCCACGTGGCCGGCCGGGTTAGCTGACGGGCTCGGGCCTGGAAGTAGCCCTACGGCGGTGCTTGAGAGCGGTGCCGATTCGCCCCGGGGGGAAAGATGGGTCCCCGGCTCCACGCAGCGGCTGCGTGGATTAGGCTCGTCGGACTCTAACGAAACGGTCAAAAGGTCGCAATCCCCCCAAAACGGATTGTCCGGAGATTGAGATGATGTGTTCGTCAGCCGAGACGAGCCGGTAAGGTACCGCCCATGGAGTCGCGTAACATCCGCCTGGCCGTCATCCCCGGGGATGGCATCGGTGCCGAGGTCGTAGCCGAAGGGCTCAAGGCCCTGGAGGCCGTGGGCACGAAGATCGAGCCCACCCACTACGACCTGGGCGCAGCCCGCTACCACCGCACGGGCGAGACGCTGCCCGACGCGGTGCTCGAAGAGCTGCGCGGCTACGACGCGATCCTGCTCGGCGCCGTCGGCGACCCCAGCGTGCCGCCGGGCATCCTGGAGCGCGACCTGCTGCTCAAGCTCAGGTTCGAGTTCGACCACTACGTCAACCTGCGCCCGGTCAAGCTGTTCCCCGGCGTCGAGACCGCGCTGGCCGGCGCCACCGCCGAGCACATCGACATGGTCGTCGTCCGCGAGGGCACCGAGGGCCTCTACGCCGGCACCGGCGGCGTCATGCGGCGCGGCACGCCGCACGAGATCGCCACCCAGGAGTCGCTGAACACCGCCCACGGCGTCGAGCGCGTCGTGCGTTACGCCTTCCAGAAGGCGCAGTCGCGGCCCCGCAAGAAGCTCACGCTCGTCCACAAGACGAACGTGCTCACCTTCGCCGGCGACCTTTGGCAGCGCACGGTCAACCGCGTGGCCGAGGAGTTCCCCGACGTCACCACCGACTACAGCCACATCGACGCGGCCTCGATGTTCTTCGTCACCCAGCCCGAGCGCTTCGACGTGATCGTCACCGACAACCTGTTCGGCGACATCATCACCGACCTCGGCGCCGCGATCGCCGGCGGCATCGGCCTGGCGGCCAGCGGCAACATCAACCCCGAGCGCACCTCGCCGAGCATGTTCGAGCCGGTGCACGGCAGCGCGCCCGACATCGCCGGTCAGGGCAAGGCCGACCCGACCGCCACCATCCTGTCCGTGGGCATGCTCCTCGACCACCTCGGCCTGCACGCCGAGGCCGCCAAGGTCGAGCAGGCCGTGGCCGCCGACATCGCCGAGCGCGTCACCGGCCGCGCCGGCCGTTCGACCAGCGAGATCGGCGACGACATCTCCGCGCGAGTATCCGGCTAGGACCGTCTAGCCCCGTACGCGCCTGGCGGTCCCGACGAGGACTGCCAGGCGCTTTTTGGCGTTCAGAGGGTTGAACCCATCCCAACTGCCTCTTGCCATCCCAAATGGCAAGACAATAGGAAGTACGAATACTGCTCGTGGGCAGTAGCTTTCAGGATCGTAGATTCGCAGAGAGTAAGGACCGTCGTCATGACCATCGCTCAGAAGCTCAGCTTCGACGTGCAGCATTCCGACCACGCTCGCACCGCGGCCGAGCGGGAGCAGGTACTGGCGAACCCCGGGTTCGGGCAGGTCTTCACCGACCACATGATCACGATCGACTACACCGAGGGCCAGGGGTGGCACGACGCCGCGCTCCTGCCGTACGGGCCGCTCCTGCTCGACCCCGCGACCTCGGTCTTCCACTACGCGCAGGAGCTCTTCGAGGGACTGAAGGCGTACCGGCAGATCTCCGGCTCGATCGTGGCCTTCCGTCCGTACGCGAACGCCGCCCGCTTCAACCGCTCGGCCGAGCGCATGGCCATGCCGGAGCTGCCGGAGGAGGCGTTCGTGGAGTCGCTGGAGCTCCTGGTCTCGGCCGACAAGGAGTGGGTGCCGACCACCGAGGGCCACAGCCTCTACCTGCGTCCGTTCATGTTCGCCACGCAGGCCGGGCTCGGCGTCAACTACCCGTCGAAGACCTACAAGTACATGGTCATCGCCTCGCCGGCGGCCTCGTACTTCGCCGGTGGCATCAAGCCCGTCTCGGTGTGGCTGTCGACCGAGTACACGCGCGCCGCGCCCGGCGGCACCGGCTTCGCCAAGTGCGGCGGCAACTACGCCGCCGCCTTCGTCGCCCAGCGCCAGGCCGTCGAGAACGGCTGCGACCAGGTCGTCTGGCTCGACGCCCACAAGCACGAGTACGTCGAGGAGATGGGCGGGATGAACCTGTTCTTCGTCTTCGGCAACAAGCTCGTCACCCCGGCGCTCACCGGCACCCTGCTGCCCGGCATCACCCGCGAGTCGATCCTGGAGCTGGCCGACGAGCTCGGCCTGGAGACCGAGGAGCGGCTGATCTCGGTGGACGAGTGGGAGTCCGCCTGCGCCGCCGGCGAGCTGACCGAGGTGTTCGCGTGCGGCACCGCCGCCGTGGTGACCCCCGTGGGTTCGGTCAGGGGCGCCGACCGCTCCTGGACCATCGCCGACGGCACCCCGGGCCCGGTGACCATGCGGGTGCGCGAGGAGCTCGTCGGCATCCAGTACGGCGCCCGCCCCGACACCCGCGGCTGGATCCACAAGATCGCCTAGGGCGTGCCCGGGAGGCCGGCGTTCAGCCGCCGGCCACCGCCGGGATCCCGTGGTCAAGGGGGGGCTAGTGGTTCTTCCTGATCATCGTGATCCCGTCGGCGATCGGCAGCACGACCACGCTCACCCGCGGGTCCTCGATCACCAGGTCGTTGAACTCGCGGATCTGCACCGTCGTCGGCTCCGCGTGCGCCGGGTCGGCCACGTGCCCGCTGCGCAGCGTGTTGTCGGCCAGCAGCAGGCCGCCCGGCCGCAGCCGCTCGACCAGCAGCTCGTAGTAGCCGGGGTAGTTGCCCTTGTCGGCGTCGAGGAAGGCCAGGTCGACGGGCTCGTCGAAGGCGGCCAGCGTCTCCAGGGCGGGCCCGAGCGTCAGCGAGACGCGGTCGGTCACGCCCGCCTTCTCCCAGTAGCGCCGGGCGATCGAGGTCCATTCCTCGCTCACGTCGAAGCAGTGCAGCCGCCCGCCGGACAGCCCCCGCGCGATGCAGATCGAGGAGTAGCCGGTGAACGTGCCCACCTCGACCGCCACGGCCGGGGCCGCGAGCTGGGTGAGCATGGTCAGGAACCGGCCCTGGTCGGCGGAGATCTGCATGCCGGCGCGGTCGCCCGTCGCCTCGGCCGTCTCCCGTGCCAGCTCCTCCAGCAGGGAGTCGGGCGGGGTGGAGTGGTCGAGGATGTACCGGCCCACCGCGGGGTCGAGGAGGTTCGCCTTCATGAAGGTCATTCTCTCCTCACAGCGTTCTCTCACCGTCATCAGGTACCAATGAGGGAGCCGCGCCGGGCGGCCGTCCGGAGAGTGGTTCTGGCGTTGGTAGGGTCTGCGCGATCGGTGAGCGGGGAAATGGGCGGATGATGAAGCGGTTGATTGCGGTCGTGGTCGCGGGTGCGGCCCTGGTGGTGCTGGGTGTGCTGGCTTTCTCGGAGCCGGGTGAGACGGCCGGGTCGGTACGCCTGACCAGGCAGCTCGACGGTTCGATGGTCCTGGCCGACAGGTCCAGCGACGCGCCCGTGCTCGACGTGTACGAGGACTTCGACTGCCCGATCTGCAAGGAGATGCACTCCAAGGTCGACGGCACGATCCAGAAGCTGGCCAAGGAGGGCAGGCTCAAGGTCGTCTTCCACCCCGTGACGATCTTCCAGGACGAGCCCATGCGCTCCAACTCCATCAGGGCCGCGGCCGCCGCCCGGTGCATGCCGGAGGAGAACTGGCTGGCCTTCAGGGACGCGCTCTACGCGATGCAGCCCGCCCCGCACGGCACGGCCTCGGGCTTCACCGTGCAGGAGCTGGTCGCGGCGGCCAGAAAGGCGGGCGCCTCGGTGGACGAGTGCGTGACCTCGCAGTCGTACGCCAAGACGCACCTGGCGGAGACCGCGAAGATCCAGATCCAGGGCACGCCGACCGTCCTGCTCAACGGGCAGCAGCTCGGCAACGAGGTGTTCGACCCGACGGCGCTCGAACGCGTCATCGTCGGCGGCACCGGCGTGCAAGTGTAAAGGTCGTGTCCACGAGTTGAGACCGATGTGCCAGATGGTGAATCCCTGTGGCAGACTGGCAGGCACCATGTTCTACAGTCTGCTCATTATCGGCAGGCGCGCTGGCTGACACAGGGACACCGCCAGCGCGCAGACCTCTCACGTCCGTGAGGGGTCTTTTTGTTTTCCAGGACACGGATCCGAAAGAAGAGACTCATGGCCGACGACCGCTTCCACGTCTACGACACGACTCTGCGCGACGGCGCGCAGCAGGAAGGACTCAACCTCACCGTCGTCGACAAGCTCGCCATCGCGCGGCACCTGGACAGCCTGGGCGTCGGTTTCATCGAGGGGGGCTGGCCGGGCGCCAACCCCAAGGACACAGAGTTCTTCAGGCGCGCTCGAACAGAGCTCGACCTGAAGCACGCGCAGCTCGCCGCGTTCGGCGCGACCCGCCGGGCCGGAGTGAAGGCCGCCGACGACCCCTTGGTAGCCGCATTGCGCGAATCCGGCGCGCCGGTCGTGACCCTTGTCGCCAAGAGCCACGACCGGCACGTGGAGCTGGCCCTCCGCACGACTCTCCAGGAGAACCTCGCGATGATCCGCGACACGGTCTCTCACCTTCGTGCGGAGGGACAGCGAGTCTTCCTCGACGCCGAGCACTTCTTCGACGGCTACAAGTCCAACCCAGCCTACGCGCTCGAAGTGCTGCGGACCGCCGCCGAAGCCGGGGCCGACGTCATCGCCCTGTGCGACACGAACGGCGGCATGCTGCCCGACGAGCTGGCCGAGACCGTGCACGCGGCCGTCCAGACCAGCGCCCGCGTCGGCATCCACTGCCACGACGACACCGGCTGCGCCGTCGCCAACACCCTCGCCGCGGTCAAGGCGGGCGCCACGCACGTCCAGGGCTGCGCCAACGGCTACGGCGAGCGCTCGGGCAACGCCAACCTCTTCACCGTCGTCGCCAACCTCCAGCTCAAGCGCGGTTTCGACCTCGTCCCGCAGGAGGCGCTGGCGGACATGACCCGCATCGCGCACGCGATCACCGAGGTCACCAACGTCACCCCCAACTCGCACGCCCCCTACGTCGGCATGTCCGCCTTCGCGCACAAGGCCGGGCTGCACGCCAGCGCCATCAAGGTCGACCCCAACCTGTACCAGCACATCGACCCGGCCGCCGTGGGCAACGACATGCGCATGCTCGTCTCCGACATGGCCGGCCGCGCCTCCGTCGAGCTCAAGGGCCGCGAGCTGGGCTACGAGCTGACGCCGGAGCACACCAAGACGCTGGTCGAGCGGGTCAAGGAGCTGGAGTCGCAGGGGTTCACCTTCGAGGCCGCGGACGCGTCGTTCGAGCTGCTGCTGCGCGACACCGTCCAGGGGGAGCGCCGCCGGCACTTCGAGGTGGAGTCGTGGCGGGTGATCGTCGAGCGTACGAAGGGCGGCGAGCTGGTCAGCGAGGCCACCGTCAAGCTGCGTGCCAAGGGCGAGCGCATCGTCGCCACCGGTGAGGGCAACGGCCCCGTCAACGCCCTGGACAAGGCCGTACGGCAGGGGCTGGAGCAGCTCTACCCGGAGCTGGCCAAGCTGGAGCTGGTGGACTACAAGGTCCGCATCCTCGAAGGCACCCACGGCACGGACGCCGTCACCCGCGTCCTCATCACCTCCAGCGACGACACCGCCGAGTGGGCGACGGTGGGGGTGGCCGAGAACATCATCGACGCTTCCTGGCAGGCGCTGGAGCAGGCGGTCACGTACGGCCTGCTGCGCGCGGGCCGCGACTGCGGCTGACCCCCGAGGCGACGAGCGTTCCGGGCGGGCTTCGCGGCTGAGGGCCGCCCTCCTGGAGGGGTGGCCCTCGGTCGGGGTCGCGGGGCGAGGGGTGAGCCGGGCGGGCCCGGTGGCGGATCGCTGGGCGCCGCCGGGTGTCAGTGAGGAAGGACCACGGCCCGTACGCCGGGGAGATCGTCGAACGCGGCGGAGGCGTCCATGGTGACCACGACGCGCGCGGTTGCGATGAGCACCCCTGTGTCCAGGATCAGGCGTCGGGTCACGTGTCCCTCATCTCGTCGTCGAACGCCTCGCGGGCTGCGGCGACATCGGTGGCGAAGTCGGCGTCCAAGGAGGCCGCGCTTCTCGCCAGGAACGCCTTGACCATGCGGCCCGGTGCCGTGGGAGCCGGTCCGATCACGGCGGCGATCATCCGCATGCCGGTCGCGCGGGAGCGGGCCGTCTAGAGCCGGTCCGGCCCGCCGTCCTCGTCCAGCCAGGCGACGACGTGGGTCGTGAAGCTGTCCGCGAGGGTCAGGGGCTCGCCGCCGAGCACGAGGAGGGCGACGAGCTGGTTGACCCCGAACGCGCGCTCCCACGTGACCGCCCGCCGGTAGGTGCCGGCGTCGACGGCGTCGCGCAGGGTGTGCCAGCCGTGCCAGCCCATGAAGGCCGCGTCGATCGCCGGGTCGAACAGGTGCGCCCGGTCCCAGTCGAGGACGCCGACCAGCTTGCCGTTCTCGTCCCAGTGGACGTTGTCGCCGACCAGGTCGCCGTGGACCAGCGCGTCGGGGACGGGTTCCAGGGCCAGGGCGTCGTCCAGGCGTCGCCGCCCCTCGTCGCGCCACCTGGCGGGGAAGCGGGGGAGCACCTCCTCGGCGAGGATCGTGCTCCAGCTCGCCGGCCCGGCGTACGCGCGCGGAGCGGGCAGCAGGGCACGCAGCTCCGGGGTGACCGGAAGCTCGCGCAGGGCCCCGAGCAGCTCGCCGATCAGCGCCGGGTCGCCCTGGCCCGCGTCGTGCCCGGCGCCGCGCACCCAGGACACCGCCACGGCCGCGCGCTCCCCGAACGTCGTCACCGGCGTCAGCGGCTCGGGCACGGCGAACGGCAGCCCGGCGGCACCGATCGCGCGCAGCAGCTCGGTCCGCCGCGGCAGCGCCTCGGACACGCTCGGCCGCCGGCCGACCCGCACGGCCGCCACTTCGGGCACCAGGACGACGTCGTGCATCCCGCCACGGGCCAGCCGCGCCGTGTCGAGAGGAGCGCCGGGCACGAGCGCGTCGGCGATCTCCAGCAGATCAGGGGGTACGGGCTCGCTCATCGGGTCATTTCTTCCGCGCCGGATGTTCCGCCCAAGCCTACGTGGGGCCGGAGTGGTGCCCGGCCTCCATACGATGGTGATCCATGAGCTTCAGTGTGCTGGGCGTGCACGCCCATCCCGACGACGAGGCGATCTGGACGGGCGGCACCCTCGCCAAATACGCCGACGAGGGCGCGCGGACGGCCGTCGTCACCTGCACGTGGGCCGAGGGCACCCAGCGCGCGCAGGAGCTGGAACGGGCCCTCGACATCCTCGGCGCGGGCAAGCCCCGGCTGCTGGGCTTCGCTGACGCGAACAAGCCCGAGTCCGCCCCCGGCCGCCCGCGCTTCCTCGACGTGCCGTTCGACGAGGCGGTGGGCCTGCTGGTCGAGCACATCCGGGACGTCAGGCCCGACGTCGTGCTCACCTACGACGGTTTCGGCGCCTACGGCCACCCCGACCACGTCCACGTGCACCGCGTCACCCTGGCCGCCGTCGAGGCGGCCGGGTACGACCAGCTCCACCGCGACGCGGGCGAGCCCTGGCGGCCGCACGCGCTCTACCTGGCGACCGTCCCGCGCTCGGTCGTGACGTCACACTGGCGGGCGGTCTTCGGCGCCGACCCGGAGCCGGGCCAGGCCCTGCCCGGGGTCCCCGACGACCAGGTCTCGGCCGCGATCGACGTGTCGCGCTGGTCGGAGCGCAAGTGGGCGGCGATGCTCGCCCACGAGTCCGAGGTCGGGCGCGGCGCGTCGATGACCATGCTGACCGGGCTGCCGGAGCGGGCCCGCGCCCAGATGCTGTCCAACGAGTGGTACCGCCGGATCGCGTTCTAGAGCAGCCCGGCGGAGAGGGGCTGGCCCTCGACCTTGAGCTTGCCGCCCGAGCACGACACCTTCGGCGAGTCGGTGCCCGGCACGATCACCGTCAGCAGCGACCTGGCCGCCGGCGACACCACCACGTTGGTGGCCTCCTTGGCCAGGTACGTGGGCGACACCCAGCCCAGCTTGCCGCCGCGCTCCACCTTCTGCCCGCCGACCCGGCGGCACGCGGAGAACTGCATCAGCGTCACCTTGAAGGCGCCGTCGGCCAGCACCACCTTGCCGCCGGAGTTCGAGACGACCTTGTACGAGGGCGCGAACCGCCACAGGTTCCTGACCTTCTTGCCCCCGGAGGCCGTGTCGAGCACCGCCATCAGGTCCTGGCCGTGGTTCACCAGCACCGCACGCGTCCGGCTCACGCCGTAGGCCTTGTCCGTGAGCCGGAAGGCCTGCCGGTCCTTGCCGTAGGAGGTCTTGGTCAGCTTGGACGAGGTGCGCGGCCGGAACCGGGCCCCCTCGACCGTCGGCACGTTGTGCGCCTCGGGGGAGAGCGTCCAGTAGCGGTAGGCGCTCTTCTCGTAGGAGTGGAAGCCGCCGTCCATGAGGATGTCGTGGCCCTGGGCGTAGTACGTGACGCCCAGGTGGTCCTCGTGCCCGTGGAACTTCATGCCCGGGCCGAACCTGATCGAGTAGTACGACGAGTCCGGCTTGCCCCAGGCCGTCCGGCCGTAGACGTAACCGGCCTTGTAGACCTTGATCTTCTGCTTCGGGGTGCCGGTCTCCATCTTGGGCTCGGTCTCGGCGCTGCCGTCGCCGATCGGGGCCATGTAGCCGTTGGGCATCGTGGAGTGGGCGATGAAGTCCTTCAGCGCCTCGGCCCGCCGGCTGATCTCGGACGGCACCTTGCGGTCGCAGGCCTTCATGTTGGTCATGGCGACCTGGAGGCGGCCGTACACGTAGACCGCGTAGCGGGGGGCCTGCTCCATGAGCGCGCCCTGAGAGTCGACGTCCAGCTTGACCGTGCCGGTGAGCCGCCTGGAGGCCAGGTTCGACCAGTCGGAGCGGCCGTAGCGGCAGCCGATGCCCATGAGGGCGATGTCCTGGTCGATGCCGTGGTTGTGGCCCTTCTTGTACAACCGCGCGTCCGACAGCAGCTTGGCGTGGTCGGCCAGGCTGTCCTTCAGCCAGCTCTCCTTGACGTGCATGCTCAGGCACAGCAGCGGCTGCGTGCGCAGCGAGACGGGGTGGTCCTTCCACACGTACGGCTTGGTCGCGGCGGCGCCGCGCCGGTTGCTCGCCACCCAGTCCTTGGTGATCTCGGTGGCACGATCCAGGTAACGCTGCTCGCCGGTGTTCTCGTAGGCCACGACCAGGGTGCCCATCCAGCGCAGCGACTGGAAGACGAACTCCCACGACCGGTTCCGGTACGGGCTCGCCCCCCAGTCGACGTTCTTGCCCAGCTTGTACGCCGGCAGCCCCACCAGGGAGATCTCGCCCTTCATGACGTCCTCGGCCGTCGGCGTGCCCGGCAGCCAGTCTCCCTGGCACTGCGCGGTGCGGGTCACCTTGTCGGCGGCCTGCGCGGGACTCACCAGCCCGCTGGTCGCGAGCATGAGGGCAAGAGGTATCGCGAGCCGGCGCACGCCAGGGTTCCTTCCGGACAAAGAAGTGAGGGCGGGACATGCTTTCGGAATCACGATCAAGCGGTCAAGTCGCGTACCGGATCGTTAACGGCCCGATGCCCACCGGTGCCTGCGGCAGCGCGGATGTCATGCTGAATCCGTGAGATACGACGACATCGTGATCCCTGACACGCCGGCCTGCCGGGGTGCGCTGGAGGTGGCCACGCGCTACCAGACGCCCTCGCTGCTCAACCACTCCGTGCGCGCCTACCTGTGGGCCGCCGCGTACGCCCAGAGCAGGGCGATCGACTTCGACGCCGAGCTGCTCTACGTGTCGTCGATGCTGCACGATCTCGGCCTGGTCGCCGAGTTCGACAGCCAGACCGTGCCCTTCGAGGAGGCCGGCGGCCATGTGGCCTGGGCCTTCTGCGCGGGGGCCGGCTGGTCGCCCGAGCGCCGGCTGCGCGCCTCCGAGGTGATCGTCCGGCACATGTGGGAGGAGGTGCCGCTGGAGGAGGACCCGGAGGGTCACCTGCTGGAGCTCTCCACCGGCATGGACATCTCCGGACGGCGTACCGAGGACATCCCCGACGGCGTGCGGCGCGAGGTTCTGGAGCGCCATCCGCGGCTGGAGATCGCCAAGGAGTTCGCCGCCTGCATCGCCGACCAGGGGGCGCGCAAGCCGTCGAGCATCGCCGGCCGGTTCGTCCGCAACGGGGCCGCCGACCGGATCGCGAACAACCCGCTCGACGCCTAACCCTTGGGCCCGGCGCTCTGCACGACGTCGAAGCTCCACACCTGGGAGCCCGTCGCCGCCGGGCCCTGCCCGTGGCCGTGCCCCTGCCCCTGCCCGGCGGCCGCGGCGGCCTGGGCGTGGCCGCGCTGGAACGCCTGACCCTGCTGCCAGGTCTGGAAGTCCTCCTCGCTGCGCCAGCGCGTGTAGACGAGGTACTGGTCGGTGCCCTCGACCGGCCGCAGCAGCTCGAACCACTCGAACCCGTCGGCCGACTCCACCATCCCGGCCCGGCCAGAGAAGCGCTTCTCCAGCTCCTCGCGCATCTCGTCGGGCACGGTCAGGACGTTGATCTTCACGATGGACAACGGAGGACCCCTCTCGGCGAAGCCTTAGCGCACGACCCGCTGCGTCGCAGGTGAGGGCTCCAGGCTAACGCGGGCCACCGCCGGCACGTGATCCCTGTCCAGCGCGTCCCGCAGGTTCGGCAGGGTGACCCTGGACAGGTGCTCGCTCAGCTCGGCGATCGGGGCGGCCTCGTCGGCGGCCACGCGCAGCCGTACCTCGGGGTGGCCGCGCGGGCCGACCAGGTCGGCGTCGGCGTTCAGGACGGCGGGGCTGGCCTCGACGTCGGCGGCGACCGCGTGGGCCATCCCGCCCGCCGCGATCTCGGTGACGCCGTCCGGGCCGCTCTCCAGGCGCAGCCGGGTGCGGGCGTCCCTGCGTCCCTGCACGACCAGCCAGCGCAGGGCCAGCAGCGCGACCAGGACCGACACGGCGGCCACGACCCACCACACGAGCGGGCTGTTGCCGGCGAAGAACCCGCGCGTGCCCGCGTCCACGATCGGCATGGACGGCCCCAGCAGGCCCCGGGCCAGCGTCAGGCCGCCGAGGACGGCCAGCACCAGGCCGACCAGGGCCAGCCCCCAGCGGTTGCCGCGCCCGGTCCGCCTGTTCATCGCCGCTCCTTGACGTTGACCGCCACCTGGTACGGCTCCACCGGGTCCAGCCCGGCGAGCCTGGTGAGCACGGCCTCGCGCACGGCGTGGCCGAAGCCCTCGTCGTCCCAGCCGGACGTGGCGGGGGTGACGGCTACCGTGCGGCCGCGCAGCGTGGCGTGGGCCGAGCGCACCCCAGGCACCTCCTCGGCGGCGTGCTCCAAAGCCCTGGTGAAACTCTTGGGACGCACCCCGATGATCAGGTCGGGGTCGCCGGTCCGTACGGGGACCATCCGCGGCCGTCCCGGCACCAGGGCGGTGACCAGCAGCGCCAGGCCGATCAGCGCGACGATCGCGGCCCCGGTCAGGACCAGCGGGTGCGACCACGGCGTCGTGGACGCCCACGCCAGCATCCGGTCGTACGGCAGCCATCGCAACGGGCTGCCGACCAGCGCGGACACCGTCTCGGCGGCGACCAGCAGGCCCAGCAGCGTGAGCAGGACGGCGACCACGATGGCGGGCGCCCGGCGCTGCGGCCGGAACGCGCGCACCGCGGCCCGGTCGGCCCCCTTGTCGCGCGGCGGCACGGCCTCCGCCCAGCCCCGATGGGCCGCGGCCCCGTCCGCCGGGACGGCCCCCCGCGCCTCCTCAGGTTCTTCGGGCGGGAGGGGGCGGGTCATTCCGGGCCTCCCGCCAGATCGGTCATGATCACGTCGAGGCGCGTGACGTTCAGGCCGGTCTGCATGGCCACCCGGTTGCGCACGTGCTCCCGCAGCCGCGCGGCCACGGCGTGCAGCGGGGCTGGGTAGGCGACGGTCACGTTCAGCTTCAGGGTGGCCCGCTCGCCGCGCACCTCGGCGCTGGACGAACGCGTCCACGGCACGCCGCCCAGCTGCACGTCGCGCACCTCGGGAACCTCCCGCGCCGCGCAGCACGCGATCTTGGCGACCACCCGGTCGGCGATCTCGGTACGGCCCCGCCGCTCCGGCTCGTCCCCCGGCGCGAGCCGCTGCCGGGGAACCGTCACCTGAGGAGCGGTCGTGATCATCGGCGTCATCGCCGCCTCGCGGTCAGGCCCGACAGGTTCAGCTCGCCGGTGTCGGCGATCTTGCCGACCAGGAAGCCGACCGCGCCGAGCACGAGGACGAGCAGGAACGCGCCGAGGCCGCCGAAGGCCCCCGCGAATCCGAGGATGATGCCGACCATCATGCCGATGACCGGCAGCCAAGGGACGTTGCTCATGGTTCCTCCACCACGTCGTCGATGCGTACGTTGACGGGACGCCCGCCGGTCAGCTTCCACACTGCCTGGCGGACGTCCTCGGCGGTCTCGGGCAGCGGCCGTTCCAGGGTCGCCACGATGGCGACCTCCACCACGTCCCCGCCGGTCGAGACGCCCCTGACCCGCTCCCCGCGCAGGTACGTCGCCACCGTCCCGAACGGGCCGCCGGAGAGCCCCGCCACCCCTGGGCAGGCCCGCACGAGCTCGGCCAGCGCCTCGGCCTCCGCCTCGGCGTCGGTCTCGGTGTCGGCCCTGCCACAGGCGGGGGCGTCGGGCCGGGTCATTGGACCCGGGGCTCCGGCTGCTCGATGACCTCGCGGCGACCGTCGCCCATTTCCCTGTCCTTGTCGCGGTCCTGGCCGGGCAGGTGCACGTCGTCGACCCTGATGTTGACCTCGGTCACCTCCAGGCCGCACATGCGCTCGACCGCCGCGATGACGTTCCTGCGCACGGCGGCGGCCAGGTCCGGGATCGCGGTGCCGTACTCGGCGACCAGGTCCATGTCCACGGCCGCCTGGCGTTCTCCCACCTCGACCGAGACGCCCTGCGCGACGCTGCGTTCCCCGCCGACCATGCCGCGCATGCTGCCGAGCGCCCTGGCGGCGCCGCCGCCCATGGCGTGCACGCCGGAGACCTCGCGTGCGGCCAGCCCGGCGATCTTGGCGACGACGACGTCGTCGATGCTCGTCGTGCCCTTGTCGGTGACCAGCGGGTTCGCCGGTCCGCCGTCCTGTGTTCTGGCCCGCGGTACGGCAGAGGTCTGGTTGACCATCGTGTCCGGCACGTTCCATCACCCCCTAGAAGTCTCTAGATAGGCAGAGATATCCGGTTAATCACCTCCGATACCCAACAAAACGGACTCTGGGGGCATTTATGGAGGGTTCCTGACTTTTGCGGCGGTGGGCGGACCCCTGCGACGGCGGCGATAGCCTTGTCAGGTGCGTATAGCGAGGTTCTCCACAGGCGAAGGCGTGTCGTTCGGCGTGGTCGAAGGCGGCCCTGGCGAGGAGTTCGTCTCCACGGTCTCCGGCCATCCGTTCGGCCAGGTGCAGTTCACCGGTGACCGCTTCCCGCTGTCCCAGGTGAAGCTGCTGGCCCCGATGTTGCCGAGCAAGGTCGTCGCCATCGGCAGGAACTACGCCGAGCACGCCCGCGAGATGGGCAACGAGGTGCCCGACGAGCCGCTCATCTTCATGAAGCCGTCCACGTCGGTGATCGGCCACGGCGAGGCCATCGCCTACCCGACCTCGCTGTCCGACCGGGTCGACTACGAGGGCGAGCTGGCCGTGGTGATCGGCAGGCTCTGCCGCGACGTGCCCGTCGACCGGGTCAAGGACGTCATCTTCGGCTACACCTGCGCCAACGACGTCACCGCCCGCGACCTGCAGAAGAAGGACGTGCAGTTCACCCGGGCCAAGAGCTTCGACACGTTCTGCCCGCTCGGGCCCTGGATCCAGACCGATCTCGACGCGAGCGACCTGGCGCTGACCACCACGGTCAACGGCGAGATCCGGCAGAGCGGCCGCACCAGCCAGCTCATCAACGACATCCCCGCGCTGGTCGCCTACGTCAGCGCGGTCATGACGCTGATCCCCGGCGACGTCATCCTGACCGGCACCCCGGCGGGCGTCGGCCCGCTGGAGATCGGCGACGAGGTCAGCGTCGGCATCGAAGGCATCGGCACTCTCACGAACAAGGTGGTCTCCCGTGACTGATCTACGGGTGCGTTTCGCCCCGTCCCCGACCGGCATGTTCCACGTCGGCGGCGCCCGCACGGCGCTGTTCAACTGGGCCCTCGCCGAACAGTCCGGCGGCCGCTTCGTCCTGCGCGTCGAGGACACCGACGCCACGCGCAACCGCCCGGAGTGGACCGAGGGCATCATCTCGGCGCTCGACTGGATCGGCATCAACGGCACCAACCCGGTGTTCGAGGGCCCCTACTTCCAGTCGGCCTACGAGCCGCAGCATCGCGAGGCCGTGGCCAAGCTGCTGGCCGACGGCAAGGCGTACCACTGCGACTGCACCCGTGAGACCCTGGTGGCCCGCACCGGCTCCGAGCACAAGGGCTACGACGGCTTCTGCCGCGAGCGCGGCCTGACCGAGGGCGCGGTGCGCTTCCGCACCCCCGACGAGGGCGTCACCGTCGTCGAAGACCTGATCAGGGGCAACGTCGAGTTCCCCAACGAGGCCCAGGAAGACTTCGTGATCGCCCGCACCGACGGCTCGCCGCTCTACGTGCTGGCCAACGCCGTCGACGACATCACCCAGGGCATCACGCACGTCGTGCGCGGCGAGGAGCACCTGGGCAACGCCGCCAAGCAGGTGCTGCTGTGGCCGGCGCTCGGCTCCACCCCGCCGATCTGGGCCCACCTGCCGGTGATCGTCAACGAGCAGCGCAAGAAGTTGTCCAAGCGCCGCGACAAGGTGGCCCTGGAGGACTACCGCGACGAGGGCTACCTCGCCGAGGCCATGGTCAACTACCTCATGCTGCTCGGCTGGGGCCCCGGCGAGGACCGCGAGATCATGCCGTGGGCGGAGATGGTCCCGCTGTTCAAGCTGGAGGACGTCAACTCCGCCAGCGCCTTCTTCGACGAGAAGAAGCTGCGGGCCTTCAACGGCGAGTACATCAGGGCGCTGCCGCTGGAGACCTTCGAGGAGCGCTGCTCTCCGTACCTCGACCCCGCCTGGGACCGCGAGCTGTTCAGCAAGGTCGCGGCGCTGGCCCAGACCCGCATCGCCGTGCTGTCGGAGATCAGGCAGAACGTCGACTTCCTCTTCCTCGACGAGCCCGTCTTCGACCAGCCGTCCTGGGACAAGGCGATGAAGAACTCCCCGGAGGAGATCCTCGGCGCCTACCTCACCCGCCTGGAGACGGTCCCCTGGGACGCGGAGTCGCTCAAGGAGGCCCTGGAGGAGGTCGGCGCGCCGCTCGGGCTCAAGCTGGGCAAGACCCAGGCCCCCGTGCGCGTGGCGATCACCGGCCGGACCGTGGGCCTGCCGCTGTTCGAGTCGATCGAGGTGCTCGGGCGCGAGCGTGCCACGGAGCGGATCCGAGCGGCGCTAGGGCGCCTGCGAGGCTGAGCGACGACCCGACGGCCATCGACAGCCACACCCCCGTGACGCCGAGCCACGAGCTCAGCAGGTAGGCGAGGGGCAGCTGCACCGCGAAGCCCGCCAGCGTGGCGGCGAGCAGGCGGCTGCCCCTTCCGCTTGCCTGGAGCACCCCCCCGACGGCGATGAGCCCGCCGAACGGCACCAGGTAGAGCGTCATCCACCGCAGGAAGCCCACGGTCACCGCCGGATCGCCGGTGAACAGCCCGGCCGCGGGCGCGGCCACCAGGTTGAGCACGACCGCGACCACCGCCCCGGTCGCCAGCCCGAGCCGCAGCGGCGACCCGACCGGCTCCGACCGCGCGGTACGGATCATCGCCGCCTGGCGCAGCGCGTAGAAGACCATGACCCCCGCCAGCATGATCTTCTGACCGATGCCGTACCCGGCGACCTCGGCCGTGCCGAACCCGGCCACGATCTCCACCAGCGCCATGCCCACCAGGGAACGGGCCAGGAAGTCTCCCGACATGGGCAGGCCGGTCCGCAGCACCTCCCCGGCGAGCAGGCCGTCGCCGGGGGCGGCGCGCAGCCGTACGACGGAGGTGACCGCCACCCCGAGCGTGACCAGCCGCGCCGCCACGGTGGCCAGCGCGGCCCCCTGGACGCCCAGGTCGAGGCCGTAGATGAACAGCGGGTCCAGGACGATGACCAGGGCGTTGCAGATCAGCGCGTTCCGCATGGGGGTCTTCGTGTCGCCCAGCCCTTTGAGGATCGCGTCCACGACCGTCTGGGCGAAGAACACCGGCAGCCCGCCCAGTGAGATCAGGAAGAACCCCGCCGTCGGCCCGGGATCGTCGGTGAACAGGGCCGCCAGCGGCTCGCGCAGCAGCACCCCCGGGACGGCGACGGCCACCGAGAACGCGGCCCACAACATCCACCCCGTCCTGATCACCGGCCCGATCGGCGCCTGACCGTCACGCCGCCCGACGAGCACGGTCACCCCCGTCGGGACGGCCAGGAACAGTCCGTAGGCCAGGTACTCGGCCGTGGTGCCCACGGTGACGGCCGCGATGGCCCCCTCCCCGAGCCCCGAGACCCACAGCAGGTCGATCACGCCCACCGCGACCACGGCCGTGAGCAGCTCCACGTAGATGGGGAGAGCCAGCCTGAACATGCCAATACCTCGTTTCGTTGTACCTCTTTTAGAGGTATAGCGTTACGATGCGGGCCATGGCAAGCGGCGGGGATCTGTCCCTCACCATCCTGGGATTCCTGAACGAGCGTCCGATGCACGGCTACGAGCTCAAGGCCCGCCTGACGGCGCTCACCGGCCACCTCCGCCCGGTCAGCGACGGCGCTCTCTACCCCGCCATATCGAGACTGGAGGCCAAGGGCCTGGTCGAACGGCACGAGGAGGCGGGCGCGGCGGCGGCCCGCAGGCAGGTGCTCACGCTCACCGGCGAGGGCCGCCAGGAGCTGCTGCGGCGGCTGCGCGACCCGAGCGAGCTCGACATCAGCGACCAGACGCGCTTCTTCGCCCTGCTGACGTTCCTGTCGGCGCTGCCCGACCCCGCCGACCGGTCAAGGGTGCTGCGCCTCAGGCTGGCCTTCCTGGAGGCCCCGGCGAGCTTCTTCCACGAGGGCGGCCGGCCCGTCCGGATCAAGGACGAGCCGGACCCGTACCGGCGGGGCATGCTGGAGATCGCCCGGGCGTCGAGCCGGGCGGAGAAGGAATGGCTCCGGCAGCGCATCGAGGAGCTGCCGGAGCCGTAGGGAGACGATTCCCGGGGGAGGGGACGGTCAGTCGAGGCCGCGGCGGGCCAGCAGCGGCCCGATGCCCGGCTCGCGCCCGCGGAAGTTGCGGAAGGCGGTCAGCGGGTCGAGGCTGCCGCCCCTGGAGAGCAGCTCGCGGCGGAAGTGGTCGCCGTTCGCCCTGGTCAGGCCGCCGTTCTCCTTGAACCACTCCACGCTCTCGGCGTCGAGCACCTCGCTCCAGATATAGGAGTAGTAGCCGGCGCTGTAGCCGCCCGAGAAGATGTGGGCGAAGTAGTTCGTCCGGTAGCGGGGGCGCACCAGCGCCACGTCGATCCCGGCCGCCTCAAGGGCCGCCTGCTCGAACGCCTGCGCGTCGGCCACCTGCTCGCCGGCCGCCAGCCGGTGCCAGGCCCAGTCGAGCAGCGTGGCCGCCAGGTACTCCACCGTCGTGAAGCCCTGGTTGAACTTCTCGGCCGCGTGCAGCTTCTCCACCAGCTCGGCGGGCATCGGCTCGCCCGTCTCGTGGTGCTTGGCGTAGTTGGTCAGGACCTCCGGCCAGGTGGCCCACATCTCGTTGACCTGCGAGGGGTACTCGACGAAGTCACGCGGCACGCTGGTGCCCGACACACGCGGGTAGCGCACCTCCGAGAACAGCCCGTGCAGCGCGTGCCCGAACTCGTGGAAGGCGGTGTTCACCTCGTCGTACGTCAGCAGCGTCGGCCCCGAGGCCGGCTTGGTGATGTTGAGGTTGTTCATCACCACCGGCAGCTCGTCGAACAGGTACGACTGGTCGACCAGGTTGTTCATCCACGCGCCGCCGCGCTTGTTCGCCCTGGCGTAGGGGTCGAGCAGGAACAGGCCCAGCGGGGCGCCGTCCTCGTTGAACACCTCGAAGACGGCCACGTCGGGGTGGTAGCCGTCCAGGTCGGGCCGCTCGGTGAAGGTGAGGCCGTAGAGCTTGGTGGCGGCGAAGAACACGCCGTCCCTGAAGACCCGGTTCAGCTCGAAGTAGGGCCGCATGGCGTCGGCGTCGAAGTCGTAGCGGGCCAGCCGCACCTTCTCCGAGTAGTACGACCAGTCCCACGGCTCGATCGCGAACCCGGCCTGCCCGGCCAGCGCCTCGGCCTCCTTGCCGGCGTTGCGCACGGCCGGGCCGACGAGCTGGCCGAGCATCTCCTCGACCGCCTCGACGGTCTTGGCCGTCTGGTCGGCCACCGAGTAGGCGGCATGGTCGGGGAAGCCGAGCAGCGCCGCCCGCTCGGCCCGCAGTGTGGCCATCTGGACCGCCCGCCCGAAGTTGGCCGGGGCGCGGCCGACGCTCAGCTCGTACAGCCGGCGGCGCACGTCGCGGTCGGTGAGCTGGGCCAGGCCGGGCTGGTTGGTGAAGTTCAGCAGCGGCAGCGCGTACGTGCCGTCGTCCTGGCGCAGCGACTCGATCCTGGCCTCGTCGAAGCCGTCGAGCTCCTTGGCGTCCGTGACGACCAGGGCCTCCTCGGTGGACGCCTTGAGCAGGGTCTGCGCGAACTCGGTCGAGAGCTTCGACAGCTCGCCGTTGAGCTCACGCAGCCGGTCCTGCTGCGACTCCGACAGGTCGGCCCCGGCCCGGACGAAGTCCTCCCGATACTTCTCCAGCAGCCACGCCTCCTCGGCGTCGGACGTGCCGACCTGCTTGATCCGCGCCCACAGCGCCCGGTTGAGGCGGATCGCGTCGTTGTGCGCGGTCAGCTTCGGGGAGATCTCCTTCTCGATCTCCATGATCCCGTCGCTGGAGTTGGACGCGGCCATGCTGAAGAAGACCGTGGCCGTACGGCCGAGAACGCGCCCAGAACGCTCCAGGGCCGCGATCGTGTTGTCGAAGGTGGGCGGCTCGGTGCTGTTCGCGATCGCGTCGACCTCGGCCAGGTGCTCGGCCATGCCGCGCTCGAACGCGGGCAGGTAGTGCTCCTCGCGGACGTCCGCGAACGCAGGCAACTGGTACGGCAGGCTACTAGGGGCGAAGAACGGGTTCTCGGCCAACGCTGGGGCTCCTCCACGTGGTGTTTTGTCCTCTTCAGCTTGGCACGCCGGAGCCCGTGCCGCAGTCCGCCGGAGACCGCTTCGGCAATCGTTTTGGTCTTACCCCCCGAGCTGGGCTATTCTTTCGGACGTCGCCAAGCGCGCTCCTCGAAGGGGTTCGCAGCGGTGGGGTATGGTGTAATTGGCAGCACGACTGATTCTGGTTCAGTTAGTCTAGGTTCGAGTCCTGGTACCCCAGCAAGTCACCAAACGGATGTCTCCCTGAGAGACGTCCGTTTTTTCGTGTCGGCGGCCCGTCAGGTCGCCAGGGCGTCCAGGATCTCGCTGATCCTCCGGTACTCCGCGGCCGTGGCCGCGTGCCCGGTGTCGACCGTGCGCACCTCGAACCTGTTGCCCGGGGTGGCCGCGTCCGCCTCCCTGATCATCCGGTCCTGCAGCGCGAGCGGGATCATCCGGTCCCGGGTGTGCCTGATGTACGTCCGCGGCACCCGCCCCCAGGCGTCCGGCCTGCCGCGCGCGTCCGCGACGGAGACCAGCAGGCTCTCGTCCGGCAGCAACGTGTTGAGCAGCGCCAGGAACTCGCCGTCGGCCGCCTCGGCCATGAACGCCTCCTTGGCCGCGGCCAGGAACGCCGGGTCGGACGTCCGCCAGTTCATCCGCACCGCCATGAGCGCCGTGGGGTCGCCGATCAATCCGGCCACCAGCCCCTTCGCCACGCTCGTGGCGGCCTCGGGTGTCTCCAGGTACTCGGCCGGCGAGCGCAGCCGCGTGCAGCAGAACGCCGTGTCGTAGACCAGCCGGTCGAGCAGGTGGGGGACCTCGTCGGCGGCCTTGGTGACCGCCGCTCCGCCGAGGCTCCCGCCCACCAGGACCACCGGGCCGTACGCGGCGACCCTGCGCACGACGTTCACCGTGGCCTCGACGTAGTCGTCCAGGGTCACCCCGGACACCGGCGAGGGCGCGGTGGTCAGCGCCGCCAGGTCCTGCGGGGCCTGGTAGGCGCGGCTGAACTGCTCGGCGGGCAGGTGCCCCGGCAGCTCCACGCCCACGGTCCGGTGCCCGCGCAGCGTCAGCTCCGGATCTCCCTGTGCCACGCCGCCGGCCCCGGTGACGAACACGAACGTGGTCACCCGGCCGGGCCGGGATCCGCTCTCTCGATCGCTCATGGGCCGATGTTCGCCCAGGCCGGCAGGCCTGCACATCGCCCGTCCGGCGGTCCGTACGGCTGAGTCCGCCCATCCACCGATCGGTTGACCCGGGCGGCGTGCCAGGCTGGAGGCGTGAGCCGGGCACCAGGACGTGAGCGTCTGCTCCACGTCGCGCTCGGCTACGGGTTGCTGGCGATCTCCGTGGTCGCCGCCGCCGTCATGGGCGACCCGCCGCAGGGCGGCAACGCCCTGGCCGCCGCGGCGCCCTGGATCGTCGCGCCCTGGCCCGTCCTGGCCGCCGTCGCGGCGGTGTGGCTCGCCGCCGTCCCGTGGCTGCATTCCCGGCGGCACCGGCAGGCCGTTCTCGTCGTCCCGTACTACGTGCTGCTCATGGGCCTCGCGGGCGCGCTGGTGGCGGGCAACCCGGCCTTCGTCGTGTTCGCCTCGCTCGGCTACCCCCTGGCCGTCGCCCTGCTGCCGACCCGCCTGGTGATGGCGGGCGTGACACTCACCGCCGTGGTCGTCGTCGTGGCCCAGGCCGGTCCCGGCGCTCCCACCGGGCTGTTCACGGTGGCCGGCGGCATCGCCGTCCCGCTCGCCCTGGCCGGCTGGTATGTCTCCGCCGAGAGCGACAGGCGCCGCCGCCTGATCGGCGAACTGCGTACCGCCATGGACGAGAACGCCGACCTGCACGCCCGGCTCCTGCACCAGGCCAGGCGGGCGGGCGTGCTCGACGAGCGGCAGCGTGTGGCGGGCGAGATCCACGACACCGTCGCACAGGACCTGGCGGCCCTGATCGGCCAGCTCGGCGCGGCCGGCCGCGCCACCGCCGAGGCCGACCGTCGCCGCCACCTCGACCAGGCGGCTCGGCTGGCCCGCCAGAGCCTGGCCGAGACCCGCCGGTCGGTACGCGCCCTGAGCCCCGGCCCCCTGGAGGACTCCAGACTCCCCGACGCACTCGGCCGCATGGCCCGTTCGTGGGCCGCCACGGCGGGCGTCGGCCTGGCCGTCGAGGTCACCGGCACCCCCGTCGCCCTGTCCGCCGACGTCGAGGCCACGCTGTTCCGCATCGCCCAGGAGGCACTGGCCAACGTCGCCAAGCACGCCGATGCCACCAAGACGGCCCTCACCCTGTCGTACACGGACGAAGTCGTCATGCTCGACATCCGTGACGACGGGCGCGGTTTCGTTCCGCAGGAGGCTGCTGAGGGCTTCGGGGTGGAAGGCATGCGCCGGCGGGCCCGCGCGGTGGGTGGCACGCTGGAGGTCGAGTCCGAGCCGGGCCGGGGGAGCGCCGTGGCCGCGGCCGTCCCCGTCATACCCGCGGAAGGCGAACGACCGTGAGACTGCTCATCGTGGACGACCACCCGATCGTCCGGGACGGCCTGCGCGCCGCCCTGGGCGCCGAGCCCGGCATGGAGATCGTGGGCGAGGCGGCCGACGGCGCCCAGGCCGTCCGGCTGGCGGCCGAGCTGCGGCCCGACGTCGTCCTCATGGACCTGCGCATGCCCGGCATGGACGGCCTGGCCGCGATCAGGCAGCTGAGCGGGAGCGGGCCGCGGGTGCTGGTGCTCACGACGTTCGACACCGACGTCCTGCCCGCGCTGGAGGCCGGGGCGGCCGGCTACCTGCTGAAGGACGCCCACCCGGAGGAGCTGGCACGCGCCGTGCGGGCCACGTACGACGGGGAGACCGTGCTCGCCCCCGCCGTGGCCGGACGGCTGGCCGACCACGTGCGCAGGCCGAGGCGGGGCGACCTGAGCAGACGTGAGCTGGAGGTGCTGCGGCTGGTGGCCGGGGGAGCGACCAACCGGCAGGCGGCGGCCGAGCTGTTCATCAGCGAGGCCAGCGTCAAGACGCACCTGCTGCACGCCTACGCCAAGCTCGACGTCCGCGACCGCGCCGCCGCCGTGGCCGAGGCCTTCCGCCGCGGGCTGCTCGGCGGGTAGCCTCCCTCGCCTCATGGACGAATTCCGCATGCGCGAGGGCGGCCTTGCCCGTTTCGTCGCCCCGTTCGCCGCGCCGCTGGCGCTCTTCTTCGCCGTCTGCCTGCTGCTCGGGGCCATCTTCACCGGCAGCTCGGCGCTGGGCGTCGTGCTCGGCGCGCTCGCCACGGCGGCCCTGACCGGCGTGCTCGTCGTCAAGCACCGCCGGCTGGTCGCGGGCACGGTCGTGCGCTTCTCGCCGGAGGGCGTGGAGCTGGCCGACGCCCGCGGCTTCAGGGTGCGGCTGCGCTGGCCCGACATCGCCCGGATCGGCGTGGTGGACACCCGGCCGGCCGACCCCCGGCTCCTGGGCCGGCCCGGCGGCGTCCGCGTACGCGTCCAGGCCCTGCGCTCGGTGGGGCTGGTCGGGTGGGGCGAGCGCACGCTCCCGCCGCGGGCGCCGCAGTGGATGCGCGAGCGCCTGGCCCGGGTGCCCGCCGACCCCGTCACCGGACGGCCCGAGGTGGCGATCCCGCTCGGCGAGATCGACCCGCTGTGGGAACGGGGGCCGATGGGCGACTGGGTCCGCCGCCACCGGCCTGATCTCATGCGCTGACAAGCGGGTTGGTTGTGGTCTGCGGGGTGCGGTAGAGTTACCTGCGTCGCCGGGGAGACCCGGCACACCAGCTTGTGAACAGGGTCCCGTCGTCTAGTGGCCCAGGACGCCGCCCTCTCAAGGCGGTAGCGCCGGTTCGAATCCGGTCGGGACTACCACTGTCACAAGCTGAGCGAAGGTCCCGTCGTCTAGTGGCCCAGGACGCCGCCCTCTCAAGGCGGTAGCGCCGGTTCGAATCCGGTCGGGACTACGTTCACTCAAAACGCTCCGGTGCGTCAAGCACCGGGGCGTTTTTTGCGTTGCACGGGCACGCCCGCGAACGGGAACAGGGCCCCACGCCGATCGCGTGGAGCCCTGGCCGTAGCGGGGTCAGGCCGAGGAGCGGGCCTTGAACAGGGCGCGGCGGGCCGCCTTGGCGACCTGCTTGTCGGGGTGGACCTGCGAGATCAGGTCGAGCAGCTCCTCCACGTGCGCGTGCGGGATCTTCCAGATCACTTCGAGCAGCCCGTTGACCATGTCGGGGCCGATGTCCTGCAGGCTGCTGACGAACTCGGAACGCCCCAGCCCGGCCGAGATCGTCCACATGTCGAGGATCAGCCAGTGGGTGTCGTCCTGGGTGGGCTCGGGTGCCCCCTCGATCTCCAGCTGGCTCAGGTGCGTCGCCGCGTACGGCCGCAGCGACGGCTGCTTGAGCGCCTCCTGCCAGGCCGGGACGGCGGCCTCGCCCAGTGTGCCGACCACGCTGGCGGCCTGCACCCGGATCAGGGCGTCGCTCTCGTCCTCGGCGGCGGCGTCGAGCAGCTCCTCGGCGGCCTTGGCCGGCTCCCTGAGCCGCATCCAGGCCGCGAACTCGGCGTCGGCCTCGTCCTCGGGCAGCTCGGCGCTCAGTGCGAGCAGCTCGTGGGCGCTCATCGACTCGATCGCGGGCCGGGCGTCGACCTCGATGTCGGCGTCGTCGACCAGGTGGACGACGCCCTCGGTGCCCAGCGGGGTGAGACGCACGGTGGTGCCCTCGACCTCGATCATGCCGTAGCCGACCAGCCAGTCGATGGCGGGGGCCAGCGGGTCGCCGGCCGCCTCCCAGGCGTCGCCGCCCAGCTCGTCGAGGTCGGCGGCGGCCTCGGCCAGCTCGCGGGCCAGGTCGTCGCGCTCGCGCGAGCCGCCGGCCAGCAGCAGCCTGACCAGCAGGCCCCGGGTCAGGCCGGCCAGCGCCATCGTCAGGTCGTCGTCGTCGAGCTCGGGGTCGCCGTAGTCGACGGAGTGCAGGCCGAGCATCCAGGCGTCGAGGACGTCCTCGTCGTCGTCGAACGGCCACTCGGAGGTGTCGTCCTGGACGGCCACGGTGTTGCCCTCGCCCGGTTCGAGGAACTCCAGGTCGACGGCGAGGTTCCAGATGTTCCAGAGCTGCGGGACCACCTCGGCCACCGGGCCGTCGGTCTCGGGCCTGGGCAGGCCGACGACGGCCAGCGCCTCCTCCACCTCGGCGTCGGTGAGCAGGGTGTCCTCGCCGACGCGGCGGCCGGAGCCCACCCACAGCGCCAGGTCGCGGGCCTTGCCGACCAGCGGCGCCTGGCGGGCGGCCGCGGCCAGCTCGGAGTCGGGCCGCAGCCTGATCGTGTCGAGCTCGGCCAGCTCGTCGGCGAACGCCTCGAAGTCGCCCAGGTCGCCGGTCTCGTCCTCGTCGTCACCCGCGCCGTCGTCGTCGAGCAGCTCCTCCATGAGCTCGACGAACTCGTCCTCGACGTCGTCGAGCTCGGCCTGCAGATCGGCGAGGGTGTCGGAGCCCTTGGCGAGCCTGCCGGTCTGGGAGAGGAACGTCAGGTACGCGTCGACGGCGGGCAGCATGCCGTCGGCGGCGGCATCGGGATCCTCCACGACCTTCGGCATGCGGTCGAGCAGCAGGTTGCGCAGGTCGGCACGCTTCCACGTGCCGAGG
Source organism: Nonomuraea sp. NPDC047529 (assembly GCF_040642995.1). Classification (NCBI taxonomy): domain Bacteria; kingdom Bacillati; phylum Actinomycetota; class Actinomycetes; order Streptosporangiales; family Streptosporangiaceae; genus Nonomuraea; species Nonomuraea sp. NPDC047529. The sequence continues at coordinate 249,261 of NZ_JBEYTJ010000007.1, forward strand.
TCCTGCGAGAAGGCGAGACGGTGCCAGAGTGCGGCAGGCCCCACGAGCTCGGGGTCGCTTCCGGGCGCGTTGGAGCGCGCCCACATGATGAACTCTTCGAGCAGGGGTCGCAGCTCAGTGGCGGCTACCTCGATGCGATCTGTCACGCACTCAGGCTAGTGCGCCCACGAGGCAGTCGGCCCCCGAAATACGAGCTTTCGCCGATCATGACGTGCGGCGCATGGCCTCGGTGATGCGTTCTGCGGCCGCCATGACGGGTACGGCGTGCAGCCGGCCGGGCGCTCTGGTGAGCCGCTCGATGGGCCCGGAGACCGAGACGGCGGCGATCACCTTGCCTCCGCTGCCCCTTATAGGGGCGGACACGCTGGCCACCCCCTGCTCCCGCTCGCCGACGCTGTGGGCCCATCCGCGGCGCCGTACGGAGGCGAGGGTGGCGGCGGTGAACTTGGCGCCGCGCAGGCCCCTGTGCAGCCGGTCCGGCTCCTCCCAGGCCAGCAGGATCTGGGCCGCCGAGCCCGCCGTCATCGGCAGCGCAGAGCCCACCGGGACGGTGTCGCGCAGGCCGCTGGCCCGCTCGGCCGCCGCCACGCAGACCCGCTCGTCACCCTGGCGCCGGTAGAGTTGCGCGCTCTCGCCGGTCAGGTCGCGCAACTGCGTCAGCACGGGCGAGGCCACCGCGAGCAGCCGGTCCTCGCCGGCCGCCGTGGACAACTCCGACAGCCGCGGCCCGAGCACGAATCGGCCCTGCGTGTCGCGGCTCACGATGCGGTGGTGCTCAAGTGCGACGGCCAGCCGGTGGGCCGTGGGGCGGGCCAGGCCGGTGGCCTGGACGAGCTGAGCCAGGGAAGCGGGACCCGCTTCGAGGGCATTGAGTACAAGAACGGCCTTGTCGAGTACTCCGACTCCGCTAGAGTTGTCCATACACCGATACTGCCGTCTCGACATATGAGAAAGCAAGTCGGAGGCAATCTCAAGGAGGAGATCATGGGCCGCACACTGGCCGAGAAGGTCTGGGAGCAGCACGTCGTCCGCCGTGCGGAGGGCGAACCCGACCTGCTCTACATCGACCTGCACCTCATTCACGAGGTGACCAGTCCGCAGGCGTTCGACGGACTCCGTCTCGCCGGCCGGAAGGTGCGCAGGCCCGATCTCACCATCGCCACCGAGGACCACAACGTTCCGACCGTCCTCGGCCCGATCTCCGACCCCGTCTCCAAGGCCCAGGTCGAGACGCTGCGCAAGAACGCCGCCGAGTTCGGCATCAGGCTGCACCCGATGGGCGACGCCGGCCAGGGCGTGGTGCACATCATCGGCCCGCAGTTCGGCCTGACCCAGCCGGGCATGACGATCGTGTGCGGCGACTCGCACACCTCCACCCACGGCGCCTTCGGCGGCATCGCGTTCGGCATCGGCACCTCCGAGGTCGAGCACGTCCTGGCCACCCAGACGCTGCCCGCCTACCGGCCGAAGACGATGGCCATCGAGGTCTCGGGCGAGCTGCCCGCCGGCGTCACGGCCAAGGACCTGATCCTGGCGATCATCGCCAAGATCGGCACCGGCGGCGGCCAGGGCTACATCGTCGAGTACCGCGGCGAGGCCGTGCGCAAGCTCTCCATGGAGGGCCGCATGACCGTCTGCAACATGTCCATCGAGGCGGGCGCCCGCGCCGGCGTGATCGCCCCGGACGAGACCACCTTCGCCTACCTCAAGGACCGCCGGCACGCCCCCAAGGGCGAGCTGTGGGACCAGGCCGTCGAGTACTGGAAGTCGCTGCGCACCGACGACGACGCCGTGTTCGACAAGGTCGTGGAGATCGACGCCACGACCCTGACCCCGTACGTCACGTGGGGCACCAACCCCGGCCAGGGCCTGCCGCTGGGCGGGTCCGTGCCCAGCCCCGACAGCTTCGCCGACCCGGTCGAGCGCTCGGCCGCCGAGCGCGCGCTGGAGTACATGGGCCTGACCGCGGGCACGCCGCTGCGCGAGATCGAGGTCGACACCGTGTTCGTCGGCTCGTGCACCAACGGCCGCATCGAGGACCTGCGCTCGGCCGCCGAGATCCTGCGCGGCCGCCAGGTCCGCACCCGCACGCTGATCGTGCCCGGCTCGATGCTGGTCAAGCTCCAGGCCGAGCAGGAGGGCCTGCACGAGGTGTTCAAGGCCGCCGGCGCCGAGTGGCGCGAGGCCGGCTGCTCGATGTGCCTCGGCATGAACCCCGACACGCTCCAGCCCGGCGAGCGCAGCGCCTCCACCTCCAACCGCAACTTCGAGGGCCGCCAGGGCAAGGGCGGACGCACCCACCTGGTGTCGCCGCAGGTCGCCGCCGCGACCGCCGTCACCGGCCGCCTGACCGCCCCCGCCGACCTGTAAGGAGAACGACCGATGGACGCCTTCACCACCCACACCGGTACGGCGGTGCCGCTGCGCCGCAGCAACGTCGACACCGACCAGATCATCCCGGCCGTCTGGCTCAAGCAGGTCAGCCGCACCGGCTTCGAGAAGGGCCTGTTCGCCGCCTGGCGCGAGGACCCGACGTTCGTCCTGAACGACCCGTCCTACGAGGGCGGCTCGATCCTGGTCTCCGGCCCCGACTTCGGCACCGGCTCCTCCCGCGAGCACGCCGTGTGGGCCCTGCAGCAGTACGGCTTCCGCGCCGTGATCGCCGCCCGCTTCGGCGACATCTTCCGCAACAACTCCACCAAGATGGGCCTGCTGCCGGTCGTCCTGCCCGGCGAGAAGGTCGAGGCCCTGCAGGCCGCCGTCGAGGCCGACCCCAAGCTCCAGGTGACCGTCGACCTGCTGGAACGTCAGGTCCGCTGGGCCGGCGAGGTCGTGCCGTTCGAGATCGACGACTACACCCGCTGGCGGCTCACCGAAGGCCTGGACGACATCGGGCTGACCCTGCGTCACGCCGACGATGTGGCCACGTACGAGAATGGTCGGCAGCCATGGCTGCCGACGACCGTCTAGAGGACGACCGACTGGCGCGGCGGTTGCGCGAGGCGCACCGCCGCGTCCGCATGCTCCCCGCCGCCGACAAGGAACGGGCGGCCCGCCGCTACCTGTCCATCTGCGATCTCGCCAAGCGCGATCCGGAAAGGGCGGCCGCCCGCCTCGACGCCTTTTTGGGCGCTCTCGACACGCCACGCGAGGGGGAAAACACGCAGGGTGATTGAGTTCCCCCGCGATCCCGCCTACTTTCGAGCGCGTAAGGGGTTTCTACGTCGAACTCGAGAGCTGGAACCCCGAGCCGTCACTGGGGGAGCAGGACTTTCATGAACAAGCGAGAGCTCGTCGACGCCATCACCGATCGGGTGGGCGACAAAAGGACGGCCACCGAGGCCGTCAACGCGGTCATCGAGGCCATCCAGAAGGCTGTGGCGAGCGGGGACAAGGTCTCCATCACGGGCTTCGGCGCGTTCGAGATGGTGAACAAGCCCGCCCGCACTGCCAGGAACCCGTCGACCGGCGCCGAGATCAAGGTCGCCGAGAGCTGGGCGCCCAAGTTCCGTCCCGGCTCTGAATTCAAGGACCAGGTGAACGAGGGCGGCAAGCAGATCGGCAAGAAGAAATAGTCTCAGCGGACATCACGCCCGGGCGGCCCACGCCCGGGCGTTCGCTGTTTTCCGGGACCGCGTCATCATTCGGGCGCGGGAATCGGGAACGTCGACAGCGTGATGTAGGTGATCTCCCCGCCGTCGGTGGCGAGATTCACCCGCTGCCCCGTGCGCAGCAGCCGCAGCGGCCCCGCGTCGAAGGCGCGCGTGCCGAACTCCAGCACCGTCCCGTCGTCGAGGAAGACCGAGCCGGAACGGGTGACCTCGTCGAAGCTGCGTACCGTCGCCTGCACGCCGACCAGCCTAAGCCGATCGCCGCCCGGCGGGCGAGAGGCGGCCCGGAGGATCACGCGTCCGGCCACAGGTCGGCGACCACCGCCGCCGTGTGCCGGCCCAGCCCCAGGACGAGGGCCGCGCGCAGGTCGTCGGGGGTGTCCACGTCCCGCCGGAGCGAGTCGATCCCCGGCGGGCACAACTCCTTCGCGCCGCCGCCCAGGTGCTTGGCCCGCGACTCGCCGCCGAACCGCGGCGTGAACGGCCGGCCGGGAAGCACGCCGTAGAACGTCGTGCCGACCTCCTGCGCGTCCGGCACGAACGACTGGTCGAACTCGGCCGCCGCCGTCAGCGCCGTCGCCAGCTCGGCCGGTCGCAGCGCCGGCAGGTCGGCCTGGAGGGCGCCCACCGCGTCACCGGGCGCGACGCGTACGGCATGGGCCGCGCCCGTGCGCAGCGCGGTGTTGAGCCCCCGGTCGGGATCGTGCACCACCTCCGCCCCCAGCGCCCCCAGCGGCCCCGCCGCGGCCGGATCGGCGGTCACCACGACCACCCGCGCCACCATCGGGCACGCCAGCGCCGCCGCCACGGTGTCGCAGGCCACGGCCACGGCCAGCCGCGTACGATGCGGCCCCGTGGCGGCGGCCAGCCGGGTCTTCGCCGCGACCAGCGTCTTCACCGGAATGACCAGAGACCAGCGGTTGCTCATAGGCTTAAGCATCTCGCCTCGACATCCCACGCGGCCAACCGGGAGACTTGGGGCGAATACCGTACGGGTTGGAGGAGAGCATGAGCCGCCCCACGCGACCTTCGCGTTTCTGGGAGTCATTCGCCGTAGCGGTGGTGAAGCCGCTGTCGACGCTCCTGGTCAAGAGGGACTGGCGCAACGGCGAGCGTCTCCCGCGCACCGGCGGCATCATCATCGCGGCCAACCACCTGTCCTGGACCGATCCCGTCCTGCTGTCGCACTTCCTGTTCAACAACGGCCGCTGGCCCGTCATCCTGGCCAAGGCCGCGCTGTTCAAGGTGCCCTTCCTGGGCCGGGCGCTCAACGGCCTGCTGGCCATCCCCGTCGAGCGGGGCAGCAGCGAGGCGGCCAGGTCGCTCAGCTCCTCGGCCCAGCGGCTGCGCGACGGCGCCGCCATCCTGTTCTACCCCGAGGGCACCTGCACCCGCGATCCCGACCTGTGGCCCATGGTGGGCAAGACCGGCGCGGCCCGGCTGGCGCTGGAGAGCGGCGTGCAGGTCATCCCCGTCGCCCACTGGGGCGCCCAGGAGCTGCTCCCGTACGGCGCGAAGAAGCCCAGGCTGTTCCCGCGCAAGACCTTCCACGTGACCGTCGGCCCACCGGTCGACCTGTCCAAGTACGAGGGCCAGCCCCTGCGGGCCAGTGTGCTGCGGGAGGCGACCGCCGACATCATGGCGGCCATCACCGAGCAACTGACCGAGCTGCGCGGCGAGAAGGCCCCCGAAACTCCCTACGACCCCGCCAGGCGGTGATGGCATGACAAAGGCAGCCGTTTTCGGCACGGGTTCGTGGGGCACCACGTTCGCCATGGTCCTCGCCGAGGCGGGCAACGAGGTGACGCTGTGGGGGCGCAGGCCCGAGCTGGTCGAGGCGATCGACAAGGACCACGCCAACCCCGACTACCTGCCCGGCGTCACGCTGCCCGAGGCCCTGCGCGCCACCACCGACCCGGTGCGCGCGCTCGACGGCGCCGACTTCGTGGTGCTCGCCGTGCCCTCGCAGATGTTGCGGCCCAACCTGACCGCCTGGCGCGAGCACATCCCGTCCGGAGCGGTCCTGGTCAGCCTCATGAAGGGCGTCGAGCTCGGCACGACCAAGCGCATGAGCGAGGTGATCCGCGAGGTCGCCGAGGTGCCCGAGGAGCGGGTCGCGGTGGTGTCCGGCCCCAACCTGGCCAAGGAGATCGCTCACCGGCAGCCCGCCGCCACGGTCGTCGCCTGCACCGACGAGTCGGTCGCCGAACGCCTCCAGGCGGCCTGCCACCTGCCGCCATGGTTCCGGCCGTACACCAACACCGACGTGGTCGGGGTCGAGCTGGGCGGCGCGGTGAAGAACGTGATCGCGCTGGCCGTGGGCGTCTCGGCGGGCATGGGCATGGGCGACAACGTCAGCGCCATGCTCATCACCAGGGGCCTGGCCGAGATCTCCCGCCTGGGCGCCGCGCTCGGCGCCGACCCCCACACCTTCGCCGGCCTGGCCGGCATGGGCGACCTGGTCGCCACCTGCACCTCGCCGCTGTCGCGCAACCGCACCTTCGGCGAGAACCTGGGCCGCGGCATGACCCTCGCCGAGGTCGTCGCCGCCACCAAGCAGACCGCCGAGGGCGTGAAGTCCTGCGAGTCCGTCCTCGAACTGGCCAGGAAGCACGACGTCGAGATGCCGATCACCGAGGTCGTCGTCGGGGTCGTGCACGACGGCATGTCGCCGTCGGAGGCGGGCATGCTGCTCATGTCCCGCTCGCCCAAACCCGAACGGTACGGCGTGTGAATCCGGACGTCACCGCGCGCTCGACTCGCTGTCAGGGGGACACCCCGGTAGATTCGGACGTCATGAGCAAGCCACGCGTCGCCGTCGTTTTCGGAGGTCGCAATTCTGAGCATGCCGTGTCCCTCATGGGCGCGGGCAGCGTGCTGGATGTGATCGACAGGAGTAAGTACGAGGTGATCCCCGTCGGGATCGCCCAGGACGGCAGGTGGGTGCTCGCCGCGTCCGACCAGCGGTTCGCCATCGAGGCCGGGCAACTGCCCGAGGTCGACACCTCGGGCGCCGCGCTCGCGCTGCCCAGCGGCGGCACCGGGCTGGTCGCCTACGACCCCGGCAGCATCCCGGTCGAGCTCGGCTCGGTCGACGTGGTCTTCCCCGTCATGCACGGCCCGTTCGCCGAGGACGGCACCATCCAGGGCCTGCTGGAGATGGCCGGCGTCCGCTACGTCGGCTCCGGCGTGCTGGCCAGCGCCGTCGGCATGGACAAGGCCCACATGAAGACCGTGATGGCCGCCGCCGGGCTGCCGATCGGCCGATACGTCGTCGTCCGCGACCGCGACTGGCGGCTCAACCGCGAGTGCGTGCTGAAGGAGGCCGAGGAGCTCGGCTTCCCGGTGTTCGTCAAGCCCGCCCGGGCCGGCTCCTCGCAGGGCATCTCCAAGGCCCACGACCGCGCCGAGCTGGAGTCGGCCGTCGAGTCGGCCAGGCTGCACGACCCCAAGGTGCTCATCGAGGCCGCGATCGAGGGCCGCGAGATCGAGTGCGCGGTGCTGGAGTCGCTCGGCGACGAGCCCGCCGCCGCGTCGATCCCCGGCGAGGTCAAGGTCGAGGGCGGCCAGGAGTTCTTCGACTTCGAGGCCAAGTACTACCCCGACCAGATGTCGCTGACCGTGCCCGCCGACATCCCGGCCGAGACCGCCGAAGAGCTGCGCGCGCTGGCCGTACGGGCCTTCGAGGCGCTCGACTGCGAGGGCCTGTCCAGGGTCGACTTCTTCTACACGCCCGACGGCCGGCTGGTCTTCAACGAGATCAACACGATGCCCGGGTTCACCTCGCTGTCGGTCGCGCCGCAGCTCTGGGCGGCCTCGGGGTTGTCCTACCCTGCGCTGGTCGACCGGCTGATCCAGCTCGCGCTGTCGCGCTCAGCCGGACTGCGTTGAGAGCGCCCGCCCGATCGGCCCCGACAGTTGCGCGAGCACGTCGGGCGCCGAGTGGTCGCCGCCGGCCGTGACCTCCACGTACGTGGGCGCGGCCACGGCGGTGAACAGGATGGGCTTGTCCGGGTCGGCGAACCAGCCCACCCCGTTGATCTCCTGGAGCTGGTCGGTCGGCGCCATCCGGGCAGGCCGCGGCACGCCGCAGCGCAACGCGATGGACGACTCCCCCCAGACCGCCACGTACGGCGAGGCCGGCTCCGACACGCCGCGCTCGGCGCCGTCGAGCGTCTTGGGCAGCAGGGAAGCGAGCCTGTCACAGGCCGCCGCCGCCTCCCCCGAAGGCTTGGGCGGATCGACCTGTACGGCGCCGCCGCAGCCGGCGAGTGCGAGAAGAAGAAGCAGAACAGCGGCGGCGCGCATGGAACCCGAACCTCGAATGTGTCAGATATGAACGATCGGACACGTAAGAGTACGCGTGATCCCCTCCACCGCCTGAATCTGCGCCACGACCAGCTTGCCCAGCTCGTCGACGTTGCGCGCCTCCGCGCGGACGATCACGTCGTAGGGCCCCGTCACGTCTTCCGCCTGGGTGACCCCCGGAATTCCGGAGATCTCCTCGGCAACGGCGGCGGCCTTGCCGACCTCGGTCTGAATAAGGATGTAGGCCTGCACCATCACGTCCTCCCGGGCGATTGGATCACGCCGAAGGGCCACCGTACCCTGTGTGCGTCAGGAGGTGCGTCATCACAGTCGGAGATCTCGGCGAATTCGGTGTCGTAAATCGTATTGCCGGACGTCTGCCCCAGGGAGAGGGGGTCATGCTCGGCCCCGGTGACGACGCCGCCATGGTCGCCGCGCCCGACGGCCGGGTGGTCGTCTCGACCGATCTGCTGGTCGAGCGCAGGCACTTCCGCCTCGACTGGTCCGGCGGGCGCGACGTGGGCCGCAAGGCCGCCGCCCAGAACCTGGCCGACATCGCCGCCATGGGAGCCGTGCCGACGTCCATCGTGGTCGGGCTCGGCATCCCGCCCGATCTGCCCGTGGCCTGGCTCGACGCCTTGACCGACGGGTTCCGCGAGGAGTGCGCGGTGGTCGGCGCGAGCGTGGTCGGGGGCGACATCACCCGCTCCGACCTGGTGGTCATCGGGGTCACCGCGCTGGGCGACCTGCGCGGGCGGGCGCCGGTGACGCGGTCCGGGGCGCGGCCGGGGGAGGTGGTGGCCGTGGCCGGGCGGCTGGGGTACGCCGCCGCCGGGCTGGCCCTGCTGGGGGCCGGGGTCGCCGCGGGCTCCGCCGTGCTGGAGGAGGCGGTGGCTGCCCATCGGCGGCCCTGCCCGCCGTACGAGGAGGGGCCGCGGGCGGCCGAACTGGGCGCGAGCGCGATGCTCGACGTCAGCGACGGCCTGGTGCAGGACCTCGGGCACGTCGCCGAGGCCAGTGGCGTACGCGTCGAGCTGGATCCCGAGGCGTTCACCGTGGGGGAGCCGGTGGCGGCGGCGGCCAAGGAGCTGGGGAACGATCCACTCGAATGGGTGCTCACGGGTGGCGAGGATCACGCGCTCGCCGCGGTCTTCCCCTCTGACGTACGGCTGCCGCCGGCGTGGCAGGTCGTGGGCCGGGTGGTCGAGGGAGAGGGCGTCCTGGTGTACGGCCGCGAGATGGGACAAGGCGGCTGGGATCACTTTCGGTGATGACTTGTCCCGATTTACGTGAAATTTTCCTGGTTTGGGGTAGCACTAGCGGGATTGTTGTGACAAGGACGTAGTAAAGGTGTTATGAAGATTGGCGGCCACTGTAACCGCGAGAAAGGGCACACATGGGCCGCCACGGCACCGGTGGATCCGACGATGGGGATGAACGGGGGAACGGCAGCGCTTTCTGGGGTCCCGACGACCCGGCCGAGGCGCCGGGCTGGCCGGCGTTGCCGGACCAGGTCGAGGTGACGGGGCAGTGGGCCCCGATGCCGCGCCGCGAGGACGGCCCGCCGCAGCGCGGCAGGCAGCCCGAGCCGTTCGAGACCACGGGGGCCTTCGCTGTGCCCGCCGACGCCGCCCCAGGGTTCACGCCGTCCGACGACCCCGCCGGCTCCTTTCCGCCGCCGTCCGGTCCCGCGTTCTCCGGGTCTCCCTACTCTGAGCCGAACGGGCCCGCCTTCTCCGGGTCTGCGTACTCCGAGTCGAACGGGCCCGGGTTTCCCGGGGCTCCGTACCCTGAGCCGAACGGGGCCGGGCCGTTCGAGGTGACGGGCGCCTTCGCCCGTCCGGCCGACTGGGACGCCGTCGGGCCCTCTGGTGGGCCGTCCGGTGGGCCGCCGTCCCAGCCCGGCGCCCCGCCCAGCTTCGACGCCTCCGGCCGCACCACCGGCCCCTTCGACGCGCCCCAGCGCAACACGGGCCCGTTCGACGCCCCTCAGCGGAACACCGGTCCGTTCGACGCCTCCGGCCGCAACACGGGTCCGTTCGACGGGCAGGGCAGGAACACCGGCCCCTTCGACGCCCAGGAACCCGGTGGCACGGCCAGGTTCGACCTGCCGGAGCCGGGCAGCACCGCGAGGTTCGACGTGCCCGGCGGCCCCGACGGCGGCTTCCCGGGGAGGCCGCCGGAGCCCGGTGACGTGAAGGTGGCCGGGGAGCCGACCGCCGTGCACACCCCCGCCTGGGCGGAGGCCGAGACCGGCTTCCTGCGCTCGGGCTGGTCCTCCGACCAGGACCTCGACGAACTCGACGAGACCGACGAGTCCCGCGGTCGCCGCCGCGGCGGACGGCGCAGGTCGTCCGGTGGCGGCGGCGACGGCGGTGGCGACGACGACGGCCTGAACGCCCCCACCGGCGGCGGCAGGGGCAGAGGCAAGGGCAACGGCAACGGCAACAACAAGGGACGCCTGGCGCTGCTGTCGGTCGCCGCCGTGGCCGTCGTGCTCGGCGGCACGGTCGCCGGCGTGAAGCTCATGAGCTCCTCGGGCGACCCCGGCACGTGCGCGGACGCGAGCTGCGCCGCCGTCCACACCAGCACCAGCCCCTCGACCGCCACGGTCTCCGACCCCACGGACGAGGAGGAGCCCTCGGAGGAGCCGACGGACGAGCCGTCGGAGGACGAAGACGCGAGCACGCCCTCCGACGCCCCGACGACCACCGCCCCAACGTACGGCAACCGGCCCCCGCGCCGCAGCTCGGCCCCCACCCCCACGCCCACGAGGACGAGGCCGAAGCCCTCGACCAAGCCGACGCGGGCCCCCGAGCCGCCCCCCGAGGAGGCGATCACCGAGACCCCGACCGACGACGCCACGACCGTGGGCAACACCGACGGCGGCGTGGTGCCCACGGTGGGCAGCAGCACCGTGCCCGAGCCCACCTCGACGGCCGGTTACGGCGGGAGCGGCGGCTCGGTGAACGTGCGGCAGACGGTCAAGCAGCGGCTCACCGCGTACTCGGCCACGCTGCGCGTCACCAACCAGTCGCAGGCTCCGCTGGACAACGCGACCTTCTCCCTGCCGGTAGAGGGCCGCGTCACGAACGTGAACGGCGGCGCCTGGACCCAGGACGGCGACCTGTTGATCATCGACCTGTCGGGCTCGCTGGCCGCCGGCGACTCGGTGGACGTCACGTACTCGGCGACGGGGAAGGCGCAGGAGCCGGGCGCGTGCGGGCTGGTCGGCGGGGAGTGCGCCATCGGCTGAGTGCCGGACAAGTCCGGGTCGAGTGGTTGGATGGGGTTCATGACGACCCCTCCACGTGTGCTGACCGTCGCGGGCTCCGATTCGGGAGGCGGCGCGGGCATCCAGGCCGACCTGAAGACCATGATGGCGATGGGCGTGCACGGCATGAGCGTGATCGCCGCCGTCACGGCCCAGAACTCGCTGGGCGTCCAGGGCTACTGGGAGCTGCCGCCGGAGGCCGTACGCGCGCAGCTCGACTCCGTGCTGGGCGACATCGGGGCGCAGGCGGTCAAGACCGGGATGCTGGCCTCGCCGGTGCTGGTGGAGACGGTGGCCGAGGTGCTGGGGGCGTACGGCGCGCCGGTGGTGGTCGATCCCGTCGGGGTCTCCAAGCACGGGGACTCCCTGCTCGCCCCCGCGGCCGTCGACACGCTCAGGACCCGTCTGCTGCCCGTCGCCACCGTCGTGACGCCCAACCTGTGGGAGGTGGAGCAGCTCACCTCCGTCAAGGTCGAGGGCGAGGACGACCTGCGCCGGGCCGCCGACGCGGTGCTCGCGCTCGGCCCGGCCTGGGCCCTCATCAAGGGCGGCCACCTGCCCGGCGCTCCCGTCGACCTCCTGACCGACGGCGCGACCGAGTACCGCTTCGCCGCCGAACGCCTCGACAACCGCCACACCCATGGCACGGGCTGCACTCTGGCCTCGGCCCTCGCCTCCCGCCTCGCGCTGGGCGACGACGTCCCGACGGCGGTGGGGAAGGCCAAGGAGTACGTGACGGGCGCGATCGCCCACGGCTTCCCCCTGGGCGACGGCATCGGCCCGGTCGACCACGCCTGGCTCTGGCACTGACCCTCCCCGCTTTCAGGGCCCCACCCCGCCTCAACCCCCGCCCCCCCGGCGTGCTCAGCCCCGCCCCCGCCCCCCGTTCCCCAGCGGGACCAGTGGGGGAATCGCCTGGGGGCAGCGGGGGAGCGGGTGGGGGGACGGAGGATCGGTGGGGGCGGCGGCGGGCACGACGAAAGCCCGCCGCTCCTTCACCGAGAGCGACGGGCTTCGCGAAAGACGAGAACTAGCGGGTGACCTTGCCCGCCTTGATGCACGAGGTGCACACGTTCAGCTTCTTCGGCGTGCCGCCGATGACCGCGCGGACCGTCTGGATGTTGGGGTTCCAACGACGACGGGTACGGCGGTGGGAGTGGGACACGTTGTTGCCGAAGGTCGGCCCCTTGCGGCAGACATCGCAGACGGAAGCCACGGTATCGCTCCTTAAAACAGTCGATGTAGCCCTGTCCGCTGATGCTTTCCGGGCGGAGGGCATGCCGGGACAACCGGCCAGCCAGACGAGAATATCTGATCCACACCATTGGGCGCGAACCAGAGCACTGGACGGTGACCGGTGCGGGGATATTCTCCTCCAACAAGGTAGCGCATACGGGGAGGTCGAAGGAGCGCAGATGAAGGCCCTCGACCCGCCCGCGGTGCGCCGCTGGGCCCGCCTGGCCGCCGACGCGCTCGGCGGTGCGAGGTCGGAGATCGACGCCCTCAACGTGTTCCCCGTGGCCGACGGCGACACCGGCACGAACCTGCACCTCACCATGCTGTCCGCGGCCGAGGCCGTCGAGTCCCTGCCCGACGACGTCGACGCGGCCGTGGTGTGGCAGACGCTCGCGTACGGCGCGCTGGTCGGGGCGCACGGCAACTCGGGGGTCATCGTCAGCCAGGCGTTGCGCGGGCTGGCCGAGGTGCTCAAGGACGGTACCGACCTGCGTGCCGGGCTGCTCAGGGCGGCCACGCTCGCCAGGGAGGCCGTGGCCAGGCCGGTCGAGGGCACGGTGCTGAGCGTGCTGGAGTCGGCCGCGCGGGCCGCCCAGGACGTGGACGGCGACGCGGGCGAGGTGGCGCGGCAGGCTGCGCGGGAGGCGCGGGCCGCGTTGCGCCGTACGCCGGGGCAGCTGGAGGTGCTGGCCCGCAGCGGGGTCGTGGACGCGGGCGGGGCGGGGGCGGCGATCGTGCTGGAGACCCTGGCCGCCGTGCTCACGGACTCCTACAGCGATCACTACGACGTGCCCGCGCCGACCGCCCGGGTGACGCCGATGACCGAGGTGGGCGCGGGCTACGAGGTGATGTACCTGCTGGACGCCGACGAGCGCGCCGTGGCCGGGCTGCGCGCCGAGCTCGACGCCATGGGCGAGTCGCTGGTCGTGGTGGGCGGCGAGGGGCTGTGGAACGTGCACGTCCACGTGGCCGACGCGGGGGCGGCGGTGGAGGCGGGGTTGCGGGCGGGGCGGCCGTACCGGATCAGGATCACGTACCTGGCCGAGCGTACGCACCGGGGCAGGGCGGGCAGCGGCGTGGTGGCGGTGGCGGCGGGCGACGGGATCGCGGCGCTGTTCGAGCAGAGCGGCGCGGTCGTGGTGCGCCGCGAGCCCGGCACCCGTCCGGCGCTGCCCGAGCTGCTGGCCGCGATCAGGCAGGCGGGCGCGGAGGTGGCCGTGCTGCCGAACGACGAGGGCGTGCTCGCGGTGGCCGTCGCGGCGGCCGAGATCGCCCGCGAGGACGGTGTGGCCGTGAGCGTCCTGCCGACCAGGGCGACCGTGCAGGGGTTGTCGGCGCTGGCCGTGCACGACCCGCTGCGCCGGTTCGACGACGACGTGGTGGCCATGACGGACGCGGCCGGCCACACCAGGCACGGGCATCTGGCGGTGGCGGACAGGGAGGCGTTCACCAGCGCGGGCGTGTGCCGGCCGGGCGACGTGCTGGGCCTGATCGACGGCGACGTGGCGGTCATCGGCGGCGACCTGGAACGTGTGGCGAGGCTGATCGTCGACAGGATGCTGGCGGGCGGCGGCGAGCTGGTGACCCTGGTCACGGGCTCCGGCCTGCCCGAACGGCTCGCCGTCCACCTGGAGGACCACCTGCGGCGCACCCGGCCGGACGTGGACCTGGTCGTCTACGACGGCGAGCAGGGCGGTTACCCGCTGCTGATCGGCGTCGAGTAGCGGCATAGGCCCCTTCCGGGGGCGACTCCAGGCCCCGATGCGGGATTCCTGTCGGCCGCAGGCGGTAGAACTGGATCCCGTGAGCCGTTTCGACGAGCCCCTGACCAAAGCGCTCGACCCGAAGACCGCCAAGCTGCTGCACAGCGTGCTCGGCCTGGAGACGGTCGGCGACCTGCTGCGCCACTACCCGCGCCGCTACGCCGAGCGCGGCGAGCTGACCTCGCTCGACGCGCTGGAGGTCGACGAGCACGTCACCGTGGTCGGCGAGGTGACCAGGCTGATGCGCAAGCCGATGCGCAACCGCGGCGGCACGTGGCTGGAGGCCGAGGTCGTCGACGGCAACGGCAACCGGATCTACCTGGCGTTCTTCGGCAAGGGCTCCCATGTGGCCGAGTCGCGGCTCAAGCCGGGGCGGCGCGGCATGTTCGCCGGCAAGGTGGGGCTGTTCGGGGCGCGGTCCAAGCCGCGCTGGCAGCTCTCGCACCCGGAGTTCGAGCTGTTCGAGGAGGGCGAGGCGAGCGCCGAGGAGTTCGCGTCGGCGCCGGTGCCGATCTACCCGGCGGGCAAGGACCTGACGCCGTGGGCGATCAGGCGGGCGGTCGGCGTGGTGCTCGACACGCTGGGCCCGCTCGACGACCCGCTGCCCGCCGAACTGCGGGCCCGGCACGGCCTCCAGCCGCTGGCCGAGGCGCTGGTGGCCATCCACCGGCCGAAGGACTTCGCCGAGGTGGGGAAAGCGCGCAAGCGGCTGAAGTTCGACGAGGCGTTCGTGCTGCAGGCGGTGCTGCTCCAACGGCGTCAGGCGGCCACGGCGTGGCCGGCCAAGGCGCGTCCGAGGCGTTCCGACGGCATGCTGGCCGACTTCGACGGGCGGCTGCCGTTCACGCTCACCGAGGGGCAGGCACAGGTGGGCGAGGAGATCGCCGCCGACCTGGCGCTGGAGCACCCGATGCACCGGCTGTTGCAGGGCGAGGTGGGCGCGGGCAAGACGGTCGTGGCGCTGCGCGCGATGCTCCAGGTGGTCGACGCGGGCGGCCAGGCCGCGCTGCTGGCGCCCACGGAGGTGCTGGCCCAGCAGCACCACCGCTCGATCACGAACATGCTGGGCGAGCTGGCCCAGGGCGGCATGTTCGGCGGCACGGCGGTCACCCTGCTGACGGGTTCGATGGGCGCGGCGGCCCGGCGTTCGGCGCTGCTCGACGCGGCCTCGGGCACGGCGGGCATCGTGGTGGGCACGCACGCCCTGCTCCAGGAGCACGTCCAGTTCGCCGACCTGGGCCTGGTGGTGGTCGACGAGCAGCACCGCTTCGGCGTGGAGCAGCGTGACGCGTTGCGCGAGAAGGCGGGCGGCGGCCGTCCGCACGTGCTGGTGATGACCGCGACCCCGATCCCGCGCACGGTCGCCATGACGGTCTTCGGCGATCTGGAGGTCTCGACGCTGTCGCAGCTCCCGTCGGGGCGCGCGCCCATCACCACGCACGTCGTGCCCGCCGCCGAGAAGCCCCACTATCTCGAACGCACCTGGCAGCGGGTGCGCGAGGAGGTGGAGCTGGGCCGGCAGGCGTACATCGTGTGCCCGCGGATCGGCGATCTGGAGGGCGACGAGGGCGACCTTGCGTCGGGGGGCGACGACGAGCGGCGTCCGCCGCTGGCCGTGCTGGAGGTCGCCGAGCTGCTGACCCAGGGCCCCTTCCAGGATCTGCGGGTCGAGACCCTGCACGGCAAGCTCCCGCCGGAGGAGAAGGACGCGATCATGCGTTCCTTCACCAAGGGCGAGGTCGACGTGCTGGTCGCGACCACGGTCATCGAGGTGGGCGTCGACGTGCCCAACTCCTCGGTCATGATCATCATGGACGCCGACCGCTTCGGCGTCTCCCAGCTCCACCAGCTTCGCGGGCGGGTGGGCCGGGGCGGCCTGCCCGGCCTGTGCCTGCTGGTCTCCGACTTCCCCGAGGGCACCCCGGCCCGCGCCCGCCTCGACGCGGTGGCCGCCACGCTCGACGGCTTCGAGCTGTCCCGCGTCGACCTGGAGCAGCGCCGCGAGGGCGACGTCCTGGGGGCGGCCCAGTCGGGCAAACGCAGCTCGCTGAAGCTTCTGCAACTGCTCCGCGACGAAGACGTCATCACCACGGCGAGGGACGAGGCGGCCGCCCTGCTGGCGGAGGACCCGGACCTCGCGACCCACGACGGCCTGCGCGCGGAGATCGCCCGCCTGCTGGAGGACGAGAAGGCGGAATACCTGGAGAAGACGTGAGGGTCGGGGAGAACCACGAAGCAGGTCGACGGGGGCTCGCGTAACGGCGGCAAGCCGGTGAAGGGTCAGAGGCCGTTACGTGGAGGGCCGTCAGCCGAAGTACGGCGAGTGGAGGAACCACGCGAAGCCGTAAGAGATGAAGGTCTTACAAGGCCCAGCCGCGGGGACGGCCTCCCCCCGAATGCCGTCCCCGGCTGGGCCCACCCTCGGGTCAGGTGCCGAGGGAACCGGCGTGCGGAAGGGCTCACGATCACGCCGGTCGGCCTTCATGTGGGTCACCTTGAAGGCCGCAGATTCATCATGCGGGCCGATCCGCCCGATGTGAATCACCCTTGCGCAGTCGAGGCCGACACTTGTCCACTCTTGACCTGCGCGAACATGCGGAACAATGGCCCTTATGACTCGGATCATCGCGGGGAGCGCGGGCGGGCGGCGGTTGGCCGTGCCGCCGGGGCGCGGCACGAGGCCGACCAGCGACAGGGCCAGGGAAGGCATCTTCTTGACCCTCGACTCCCTCTACGGCCTGCGCGAGGCCCGCGTGCTCGACCTGTACGCCGGTTCGGGCGCCGTGGGGCTGGAGTCGCTGTCCAGGGGCGCGGCCCACGCGCTGCTCGTCGAGTCCGACGCCAAGGCGATCCGGACGATCAGGGCCAACATCCAGTCGCTCGGCCTCGAAGGCGCCGAGCTGGTGGGCGACAAGGTGGAACGGGTCCTGGCCAAGCCGCCGGAGGAGCCGTACGACATCGTCTTCGCCGATCCGCCGTACGCGCTGGGCGACGGGGAGGTGACGCGGGTCCTGGAGCTGCTGCGCGACCACGGCTGGCTGGTGGACGACGGGCTGGTGGCGTTCGAGCGGGAAACCAGGGGAAAGTCCTTGATATGGCCGGAAGGTTATGTTGAGGAGAGGGTCCGTAGATACGGCGAAGCATCCGTTTGGTACGGTCGCGCCGCCGGGAACCCGTAGACCTGGGAGGCGTCTTGCGCCGCGTTGTCTGCCCGGGGTCGTTCGACCCCATCACCAATGGCCATCTCGACATCATCGGCCGGTCCGCCCGCCTGTACGACGAGGTGGTCGTGGCGGTCCTCATCAACATCGAGAAGAGCAGCCTGTTCACGGTCGACGAACGGATCGAGATCCTTCAGACCGTGACCAAGGAATACCCCAACGTCAAGGTGCAGAAGTTCCACGGCCTGCTGGTGGACTTCTGCAAGCACAACGACATCCCCGCCATCGTCAAGGGCATCAGGGTGGTCAGCGACTTCGACTACGAGTTGCAGATGGCCCAGCTCAACTACCGTCTCTCGGGCGTCGAGACGCTGTTCATGCCCACCAACCCCGAGTACTCCTTCCTGTCCTCCAGCCGGGTCAAGGAGATCGCGCGGTATGGTGGCGACGTGTCCGGCCTGGTCCCTGACCTGGTGCACAAGCTGCTCATCGAGCGTCTCAGGGGCTGACCGCGACCTGGTATCCTTTCATTTCGGCCTTGTACGACGGCGAGCGTCTTCGCCATGCCTAGCGAGAGCAGGATGACTCAGCACCTCGACCCCCGCTCCCCTTGGGTGCTCTCCACTCATGATCTGGGGAAGCGACCGGGCACGATGCGGCAGATGACCCTGTCCCTTCCGGCACCGGCTAACCTCGGCGTCGACATGATCGGTGTCCCCAAAGACGCCGAAGTCGAGCTGGACCTCCGGCTCGAAGCAGTGATGGAAGGCGTGCTCGTCTCGGGCACGGCGCACGCCCCGCTCGCCGGGGAGTGCGCGCGGTGCCTTGACCCGATCACCTCGGACATCGAGGTCGATCTGCAGGAGCTGTTCTTCTACTCCGACGAGGACGCCTCGGAGGAGGACTCGCTGCTCGACGGGGAGCTGCTCGACCTCGAGCCGACGTTCCGTGACGCGGTGGTGCTCGCACTGCCGCTGAGCCCCGTGTGCCGCGAGGACTGCGAGGGGCTCTGCACGGAGTGCGGGATCAAGCTGGCCGAGGCCGGCGCCGATCACCGGCACGAGAAGATCGATGCCCGCTGGGCGTCGTTGCAAGGTCTGATTTCCGAGAACGATAACGATCAGGAGAAGTGACGTGGCCGTCCCGAAGCGAAAGATGTCGCGGAGCAACACCCGCGCCCGTCGCTCCCAGTGGAAGACGACTGCTGTCGCCCTGGTGAGCTGCCCGCAGTGCCGTTCGCCCAAGCAGCCGCACATCGCGTGCCCCACCTGCGGCACCTACAACCGTCGTCAGGTCATCGAGCCGTCCGCCTGATCACACTGACAGCCGGCCCGCCCGTCACGTCGGCGGCGGGCTCACCGTCAGCAGTTGACGTGATGCCGACCGGGTGCCATTGTGCCTCGGTCGGCGTTAACGTCTGTAGAAGCGTACGGCGGCGGTTCGCCCGCGGCCGTGGTGGACGCCGGGGCTAACGTGTTACCCCGACGCCCACCACGTTTTCGGGCATCTTCCGCGGCCGCCTTGTGAAGATGTCCGAGGAGGAAACACGTGGGCGCAGGTCCTAAGCCGGTGGCCGTGGAGGTCGCCCGGGAAGAGCTGCAGCGGGTCCTGGTCGTCGGCCTCGACCCCGACATCCTTGAGCGGGCCCTGACGCACCGCTCGTACGCGTACGAGAACGGCGGCCTGCCCACCAACGAGCGCCTGGAGTTCCTCGGCGACTCGGTGCTGGGTCTCGTGGTCACCGACACCCTCTACCGCAACCACCCCGACCTGCCCGAGGGGCAGCTCGCCAAGCTGCGCGCCGCGGTGGTCAACATGCGCGCGCTGGCCGACGTCGCCCGCAACCTGGGCCTCGGCCGGTTCCTGCGGCTCGGCAGGGGCGAGGAGGGCACCGGCGGGCGCGACAAGTCCTCGATCCTGGCCGACACGCTTGAGGCGCTGATCGGCGCGATCTACGTGGACAAGGGCCTCGACGAGGCGTTCCGGGTCGTCCACCTGCTGTTCGACCCGCTGATCGTGCGTTCGGCCTCGCTGGGCGCGGGGCTCGACTGGAAGACCTCCCTTCAGGAGCTCACCGCCTCCGAGGCGCTCGGCGTGCCCGAGTACCACGTCGAGGAGAGCGGGCCCGACCACGCCAAGTCGTTCACGGCGATGGTCCGCGTCGGCGGCGAGTCCTACGGCTCGGGCACCGGGCGCAGCAAGAAGGAGGCCGAGCAGCAGGCGGCCGAGGCGGCCTGGACGCGCATCCGGGCCCGCCGCGAGCAGCGCGAGAGCCAGCCCGCGAGCTGACCCCGGCACACGGGAAGCCCCGGCCCGCGTCCGGCGTTGTGACTGCGGATCCGTCTCCGCCGCGGCATGCCCTGCGGCCGGGGAAGTCGAGAGGACGGTTGGTGCACGGTGCCTGAGCTGCCGGAGGTCGAGGTCGTCAGGCGCGGCCTCGCGCAATGGGTCGTCGGCCGCGAGATCGCCGCCGCGGAGGTGCTGCACCCGCGGGCGATCCGGCGGCACGTCCCCGGGGCCGACGAGTTCGCCGCCCGCCTGAAGGGCCGTACGGTCCTGTCGGCCGAGCGGCGCGGCAAATACCTGTGGCTGCCCCTGTCGGGCGCCGAGGAGGCCCTCCTGGCCCACCTGGGCATGAGTGGCCAGCTGCTCGTCGTCGATCCGCAGACGCCGCCCGAGAAGCACCTGCGCGTACGCCTCCGCTTCGAGGACGGCGGCCCCGACCTGCGTTTCGTCGACCAGCGCACGTTCGGCCACGTCATGCTGACCCCGCTCGTCGGTGGCGTGCCCGCGCCGATCGCGCACATCGCGCCCGACCCGTTCGAGCAGTCGTTCGACGAGGCGGAGTTCACCCGCAGGCTCAGGGCCAGACGCACCGAGATCAAGCGGGCGCTGCTGGACCAGTCGCTGATCAGCGGCGTCGGCAACATCTACGCCGACGAGGCGCTGTGGATCGCCCGGCTGCACTGGGCCCGTCCCACCGAGACGCTCACCCGTCCGAAGGTCGCCGAGCTGCTGGCCGGCGTCCGCACGGTGATGGGCGCCGCCCTGCAGCAGGGCGGCACCTCCTTCGACAGCCTCTACGTCAACGTCAACGGCGAGAGCGGCTACTTCGACCGTTCCCTGGAGGTCTACGGCCGCCGCGACCTGCCGTGCTCCCGCTGCGGCACGCCCATCAGGCGGGAGGCGTTCATGAACCGGTCGTCGTACTCCTGCCCCAAATGCCAGCGAAAGCCGCGGTGAGCAGGGCCAGCGCGGCGCCCAGCCACATCACCGACGAGATCGACACGCCGTCCACCACCCGGCCGCCGACGAACGAGCCGAGCGCGATCGAGACGTTGAACGCGCCCACGAACAGCGCGGTGCCCAGCTCGCCCCCGCCCGAGCGCATGATCCACAGTTGCAGCGCCACGCCGACGCCGCCGTAGCCGAGCCCCCACACGACGAGCATCACCAGGGGCAGCCCGACCAGCGCCAGCGCCGCCGTGGACACGGCGATGAGCAGGGCCAGGACGATCAGCACCGGCTTGGGGTTCCTGGCCGCCCTGGCGCCCGCGACGAAGTTGCCGACGACGCCGGCCGCGCCGTACACCAGGAGGGCCACGCTGACCAGGGCGGGACCGGCGTCGGAGACCTGCTCCAGGAACGGCCGGACGTAGGTGTAGGCCGCGAAGTGCCCGGTGATGATCAGCACGGTCGCCGCCAGCACGACCCGCAGCGCCCCCGGCAGCGGCGCGCGCGAGCCACCGGCGGCGTCCTCGCCCGGCATGGGCGGCAGCACGGCGGCCAGCACCCCGAGCAGCACCAGCGCCACCCCGCCCATGACCCCGAACGACGTGCGCCACCCGGCCGCCGAGGCGATGAGCGTGGCCGCGGGCACGCCGAGCACCGAGGCCACCGACACGCCGCCCAGGATGACCGACGTGGCCCGGCCCACCGAACGCTCGGGCACCAGCCGCAGGCCGAGCCCGGCCGCGAAGGCCCAGAACCCGCCGATGCTGATCCCGGTCAGCACCCGCGCGCCCAGCATGACGGGGAAGCTCGTCGCGAACGCCGCCGCCAGGTTGGCCACCGCGAGCAACGCCATCAGGCCGAGCAAGGGGACGCGGCGGTCCAGCCGCCGGGTGACCAGGGCCAGCACGGGCGCCGAGACGGCCGCGACCAGCCCCGGCAGCGACATCATCAGCCCGGCCGTGCCGTCGGACACGCCCAGGGTGGAGGCGATCGAGGTCAGCAGGCCGACGGGCAACATCTCGCTGGTCACGACGGTGAAGGTGCCCACCGCGACCGCGAGCACGGCGAGCCAGCGGGCCCGCGCGACAGTGGAGGTCTCAAGAGTCGTCATGCCGTTCAGCCTCGTCATCGGCCGGGGGCGGAACAATGACGAAGCTCGAAGCCTTGCTTTAGGCAGGCTAAGCGATCGCGTCCCGGGGAGTGGCATGGAGTTCAGGGAACTGGAGTGCTTCGTCGTGCTGAGCGAGGAGCTGCACTTCGCGCGTACGGCCGAGCGCCTGTATCTGTCGCCCGGCCGGGTGAGCCAGCTCATCGGCGCGCTGGAGACCCGGATCGGCGGCCGGCTGTTCGACCGCACCAGCAGGCGGGTGCGCCTGACGCCGCTCGGCCGTCGCTTCCTGGCCGACCTGCGGCCCGCCTACGACGGCATGGCGGCGGCCGTGTCGCGGGCGACGGCCTCGGCCCGGGAGGTCGCGGGCCTGCTGCGGGTGGGGTTCCTGGCCACGCCCACCGAGATCGTCACCGGGAGCGTGGCGGCGTTCGAGCGCCGGTATCCGGGCTGCATGGTAGAGCTGGTGGAGGTGCCGCTCTCCGACCCGTTCAGCAAGCTGCGCGAGGGGCGGGTGGACCTGACGTTCACGCTGCTGCCCCTCGAAGAGCCCGACCTGGAGGGCGGCGCGGAGCTGAACCACTGCCCGGTCGAGCTGGGCCTGTCCGTACGCCATCCGCTGGCCGCCCGCGCCGGCGTGGACGCCGAGGAGCTGGCCTCGGTCGCCCTGTTCGGCCTCGACGACCCCGCCCCGCGCCGCTGGCAGGAGCACATCGCCCCCACCCTCACCCCTTCCGGGCGGCCGATCGCGCGGGCCGGCTCGGTGGCCACCACCCAGGAGGGCCTGACGCAGGTCGCCCTGAACCGCGGTGGCATGCTCTTCTGCAAGCCGAGCGCCGACCACCACCGCCGGCCCGACATCGCGTTCGTGCCGGTCACCGGCCTGCCTCCGTCGATCCTGGGCCTGGCCTGGCTGCGGGCCGGACGCACGGCCTCGATCCTGGCCTTCAACGAGTTGGCCATGGAAGTCGTACGGCGGCATGAGACGGTGGCGGCATGACGGATACGAAGAGTAATGGCGACAAAGCTTCGGGAAACGTCCGAGTAACCGCCTGGGTGCGGGGGAGGGTCCAGGGAGTGGGCTTCCGATGGTGGACGCGCGCACGGGCGTTGGAGCTCGGCCTCACCGGCTGGGCGCGGAACACCGACGACGGCCGGGTCGAGGTCGTCGCCGAGGGGCCGCAGGAGGCGTGCGTCAAGCTGTTGGAGCTGCTCAAGGGTTGCGACACGCCGGGAAGGGTCGATGGAGTAGTGGAACGATGGAGTGAACCCCGAGGTAGTTTGAGCGGTTTTGTAGAGCGGTAGTCGCTTTTGCTAAACGGCCCAAATAGGGTATAGTTATATGTCGGGAGTGCCTATCAGTGGGGCGTTGCGGTTGGATCGACTTGACCGCCCACACTGCCGGTGCGACTCTTGTTAAGTACCACGCGCACCCCTCCCGCGGAATAGAAGTGCGCGAACCAGTCTGGTCACTCAGCGTGGAGGACCCTTTACCATGGCGAAGGCTCTACTCGGCCACGTCGGCGGTCCTGACCCTCGAATGGTCTCGGAGATGCGCCGCTTGCAGCAGCGTATCCGGGATCTGGAGGCAGAACTCATCCGACTTCAGGCCACGAACGACGCTCTTGCGGCGCAGACCCGCGACGAAGCGCTCAGTCGCTTGCAGGAGCGCGAGCCGGCACTCACCTGAGAGTGATCGGAGCGCAAGACCCAGGGACGTCTCGAAGAGGCGTCCCTTGTTATTTTCCCTGGTGAAAAAGCGCTGGTCACCGACATGCCCACGACGGGCGGCGGGGACCAGTAGGCTTTTCCGAAGCCCGTTCAGCCGGAGGCCGGGAAGACAGGGGGTCGGCGTTTGTACCTGAAGGCCCTCACCCTGCGCGGCTTCAAGTCCTTCGCCTCGGCGACCGCCCTGCGTCTCGAACCGGGCATCACGTGCGTCGTCGGCCCCAACGGCTCGGGCAAGTCCAACGTCGTCGACGCCCTGGCCTGGGTCATGGGCGAGCACAGCGCCAAGTCGCTGCGCGGCGGCAAGATGGAGGACGTCATCTTCGCCGGCACCTCCTCCAGGCCGCCGCTGGGCCGCGCCGAGGTGACGCTGACCATCGACAACTCCGACGGCGCGCTGCCGATCGACTACACCGAGGTCACGATCAGCCGGCTGATGTTCCGGTCGGGGCAGAGCGAATACGCCATCAACGGCGACACCTGCCGCCTGCTCGACATCCAGGAGCTGCTGTCCGACTCGGGCATCGGCCGCGAGATGCACGTCATCGTCGGCCAGGGCCAGCTCGACGCCGTGCTGCACGCCGGCCCCGAAGATCGCCGCGCCTTCATCGAAGAGGCCGCGGGCGTGCTCAAGCACCGCAAGCGCAAGGAAAAGGCGCTGCGCAAGCTCGACGCCATGCAGGCCAACCTCACCCGGGTCCAGGACCTCGCCACCGAGCTGCGCCGCCAGCTCAAGCCGCTCGGCCGCCAGGCGGAGATCGCCCGCAAGGCCGCCGTCATCCAGGCCGACCTGCGTGACGCCCGGTTGCGGCTGCTCGCCGACGACCTGGGCATCCTGCGCGCCACGCTCGAACGCGAGGCCGCCGACGAGGCCGCCGTCACGACCAGGCGCCACCAGGTCGAGACCGAGCTGGCCGAGGGCCAGCAGCGCGAGGCCGCCCTGGAGGCCGCCGAGGCCGAGGCCCAGCCGCGGCTGAGCGCCGCCCAGGAGACCTTCTTCAGGCTCTCCTCCCTGCGCGAGCGCATCACCGGCCTCGAACAGCTCGCCGCCGAACGCCACCGCCACGCCCTCGACGCCGCCGCCATCGAACGCCGCGGCCGCGACCCCGAAGACCTCGAACGCGAGGCGGGCGAGGTGCGCGAGCAGGAGCACATCCTCGGAGCCGAGCTCGAACACGCCCAGGAGCTGCTGGCGGAGGCCGTCCAGGGGCGGGCCGCGGCCGAGGCCGAGCTGAGCGCGGAGGAGCAGCGCCTGGCGATGGCCGCGCGGGCCGCCGCCGACCGCCGCGAGGGCCTGGCCAGGCTGCGCGGGCAGGTCGACTCCGTACGCAGCAGGGCGCGGGCGGCCGAGGAGGAGATCGGGCGGCTGGAGAAGGCCGTGGCCGACGCCGCCGAGCGCGAGCGGCAGGCCCTGATCGACCTGGAGAACCAGCGCGAGGAGGAGCCCGCGGTCGATCCGGCGCTCGCCGAGGAGCTGGCCACCGCGCAGGCCGTGGTCGAGGAGGCCAGGGCCGCCGCCGACGAGGCCCGCGTGGCCGCCGACGAGGCCAAGGCCGGGCTCGACGGGCCGCGGGCCGCCGTCCAGGCCGCCAAGGCGGGCGTCACCACGGCCCGTGCCGCCGACCAGCAGGCCCAGCGGTCCGTGGCCGCGCTCCAGGCCCGCCGCGACGCCCTGGAGCTGGGCCTGGCCAAGGGCGACGGCGGCGCCGCGCTGCTCGACGCCGACCTGGCCGGGGTGCTCGGCCCGCTGGCAGCCTCGATGCAGGTCACGCCGGGCGCCGAGCTGGCCGTGGCCGCCGTGCTCGGCCCGGTCGCCGAGTCCGTCACCGTCAAGACGCTCGACAGCGCCGTCGAGGCGCTGGGCCTGCTGCGCGACGCCGACGCGGGGCAGGTCACGCTGCTGGTGGCCCAGGCCGGGGTTTCGGACAGCGCCGATCACTCCCAGGTTGCGCGATCGCGGCCCGAGGCGCCGCAGGGCGGGCGGTGGGCCGCCGATCTGGTCACCGTGCCCGACGAGCTGCGGCCCGCGCTCGACCACGTGCTGGCCGGGGTCGTCGTGGTCGGCGACCTCGAAGCGGCCCGCGAGCTGGTGGGGCTGCGTCCTGACCTGCGCGTGGTGACCGAGGGCGGCGACGTGCTGGGGGCCCATCTGGCCAGCGGCGGGTCGGCCGGCGGCACCTCCGTCCTGCAGGTGCGGGCGGCGCTCGACGAGGCCGTCCACGACCTGCGGGAGGCCGAGGCCAGGGCGGAGGCCACGGCCGAGGCGCTCGACCAGGCGATCGAGGCCGAGCAGGCGGCCCAGACCGCCGTCGAGGCGGCCCAGGCGCACGTCAACGAGGCCCAGAGCGCGGTCACCACCGCCCAGGCGGGCGTGAGCGCGGCCCAGGGCGTGCTCGACCAGGTCAGGGCCCGCCAGCGGGAGGCCGACCAGCGCAACGCGGCGGCGGCCAAGCGGCTGGCCCAGCTGGAGGCCGCCGCGCAGGCCGCGCACGCCGAGGCCGAACGCCTGGCCCGCAGCGTCACCGCGGCCCAGGACGCGCGCACCGAGGGGCTGGAGGAGCTGGCCGAGCTGGAGATCCGGCTGGCCGAGGCCGAATACGCCCAGGAGCTGGAGACCGAGCCCACCACCGACCTGCGCGACGACCTGGCCGCCACCTGCGAGACGGCCAGGCACCGCGAGATGGACACCCGCCTGCAGGTGCGCACGGCCGAGGAGCGCGTCAAGAGCATGGAGGGCCGCGCCGACGGCCTGCTGCGGGCCGCCCAGCGCGAGCGCCAGGAACGTGCCCAGGCCGCCGCACAGCGGGCCAGGCGCAGGCGGCAGGCCGTGCTGGCCGAGGCGGTCAGCAGGGGCGCCAAACAGGTGCTCAGGGCGCTCACCTCCTCGATCCAGCTCGCCTCCCGCGAGCGCGACGACGCCGACCTCGCCCGTGTCGCCGTCGACGCCGAGCTCAAGCAGGTCCGCGTGCGCGTGCGTGAGCTGGGCCAGGAGCTCGACAAGCTGGTCAACCGCGCCCACGGCAGCGAGGTGGCCCGCACCGAGCAGCGTCTGCGGCTGGAGCAGCTCCAGGAGCGGGCGATGGAGGAGTTCGGCGTCGAGGCCGAGACGCTGATCTCCGAGTACGGCCCCGACGCCCTCGTGCCCGGCGACCCGCCCGTCCCGTACGTCCGGGAGGAGCAGGAGAAGCGGGCCAGGGCCGCCGAGCGG
This sequence comes from Nonomuraea sp. NPDC047529, assembly GCF_040642995.1. Lineage (NCBI taxonomy): Bacteria > Bacillati > Actinomycetota > Actinomycetes > Streptosporangiales > Streptosporangiaceae > Nonomuraea > Nonomuraea sp. NPDC047529. Next base: position 275,892 of record NZ_JBEYTJ010000007.1, read on the forward strand.
CAGATGACCCAGCTCGGCAAGGTCAACCCGCTGGCGCTGGAGGAGTTCGCCGCGCTGGAGGAGCGCCACGCGTTCCTGACCTCGCAGCTGGAGGACCTCAAGAAGACCCGGCGCGACCTGCTGACCGTGGTCAAGGAGGTCGACGACCGGGTCGAGCAGATGTTCGCCTCGGCGTACGAGGACGTCGCCCGCGAGTTCGAGCAGATCTTCACCCGGGTCTTCCCGGGCGGCGACGGGCGGCTCGTGCTCACCGACCCCACCGACATGCTCACCACCGGCATCGAGGTCGAGGCCAGACCGCCGGGCAAGAAGGTCAAGCGGCTGTCCCTGCTGTCGGGCGGCGAGCGCTCGCTGACCGCGGTGGCGTTCCTGATCTCCATCTTCAAGGCCCGGCCCTCGCCCTTCTACGTCATGGACGAGGTCGAGGCCGCCCTCGACGACACCAACACCCAGCGCCTGCTGACCCTGTTCGAGGAGCTGCGGCAGAGTTCCCAGCTCATCGTCATCACCCACAACAAGCGCACGATGGAGATCGCCGACGCCCTCTACGGCGTGTCGATGCGCGGCGACGGCGTGACGCAGGTGGTCAGCCAGCGCCTGCGTGAGCGCGAATCCGCCTGATCCGGCCTGTCATCATCCGTGTGCCTTGGGCATGACCATGCCGGTCGATCTGGAAAACTGACATCTTGTGGATGGTTACCTCGGCGTCATAGTGATCGTGGTCGTCGTCGCCCTGCTGGCGGCCGGCGGCCTCTTCCTGCTGTTCAAGCCGGGTGGCAAGGCGGCGCCGCCCGTGCCGCCGCCGGAGGCGCCGCCGCTTCCCGAGGAGGAGAAGCGGCCGGCCGGCCCGGTCGAGGAGGTCGACGGCGCGGTCACCACGGTGCCGCCGCCGGTCGCGCCGGCCGAGCCGATGGTCATCGCGCCCGAGGTCGAGGTGCCGCCGCCGTCCGCGGGGCGGATGGTGCGGCTGCGCTCGCGTCTGGCGCGTTCGCAGAGCGCGCTCGGCCGCGGGCTGCTGGAGCTGCTGTCGCGTGACCGGCTCGACGACGACGTCTGGGACGAGATCGAGGAGAGCCTGATCACCGCCGACGTGGGCGTGGCCCCGACCCAGGCGATGGTCGAGGAGCTGCGTACCAAGGTCAAGGTGCTGGGCAGCCGCACGCCCACGGAGGTCAGGGCCCTGCTGCGCGAGCAGCTCCTGGCCCAGGTCAACCCCGACCTCGACCGCGGCCTGCATGTCCAGAAGCACGGCGAGCGGCCCGCCGTGGTCCTCGTCGTGGGCGTCAACGGCACCGGCAAGACCACCACCACGGGCAAGCTCGCCCGCTCGCTCATCGGCGACGGCAAGAAGGTCGTGCTCGGCGCGGCCGACACCTTCCGCGCGGCGGCGGCCGACCAGCTCCAGACGTGGGGCGAACGGGTCGGCGCCGAGACCGTGCGCGGCCCGGAGGGCGGCGACCCGGCCTCGGTGGCCTTCGAGGCCACGGCCAAGGGCATCGAGGACAAGGTCGACGTCGTCATCGTCGACACCGCGGGCCGCCTGCACACCAAGACCGGCCTGATGGACGAGCTGGGCAAGGTCAAGCGGGTCATCGAGAAGAAGGCCACGGTCGACGAGGTGCTGCTCGTCCTCGACGCCACCACCGGCCAGAACGGCATGCGCCAGGCCCAGGTGTTCGCCGAGGTGGTGAACATCACCGGCATCGCGCTCACCAAGCTCGACGGCACCGCCAAGGGCGGCATCGTGATCTCCGTGCAGCGCGAGCTGGGCGTGCCGGTCAAGCTCGTGGGGCTCGGCGAGGGGCCCGACGACCTGGCGCCCTTCGACCCCGAGGTCTTCGTGGACGCGATCCTGGGCGACTGACCGCTTTTATCGGTCATGTCCTAATTCATGCCGAAATAGCCGTTACCAGAAAAGTCTTGAGTCGTTAGTTAGCTTTGTGCTGACATGTTCGGGTTATCCGCGATCACCAAGGGGATGCCCATGAAGAAGATCGTCGTCCATCGTCCCGGGACTGTCAGGCCCACCACGCTCGCCTCACCGCGGCACTGCGTTTGACCTGTCTCTGGGTCGGCGTTTCCGCACGGGAACGCCGACCGTTGGGAAGGGGGCGGTCGTGAGGACGATCGCCCTGGACGCCGACCGCCGGGCCGCCGGCCCCTACACGATGGCCGCCGCGCTGCTCGACCTGCTGGTCCCCGAGGCGCTCGACCGGCGGCCCGACCTGGTGGCCGCCCACGACGTGGAGCTCCGGGTCGCGGCGCCCCGCCTGTGGCCGCTCGTCCCGGCGCGCAGGCGCTCGCTGGCCGACGACCTGCCGAGGGCGCAGCGCATCCTCATCCCGGGGGCGCGCCGCAGCCTCAGGATCGCCAACGGGCTGGCCGAGTTCGTCCGCGAGCTGCTGACCGTCACGGGGCCGCTCACGCTCGTCGTGTCGAACCTGGGCGAGGCCGACCACACCGACGCCGAGCTGGTCGAGGTGCTGCGCCGCCGGCTCGACCCCGGGCTGCTGCGCGTCGAGGAAGGCCCGTCGTCGCCCGGTGAGGGCCCGTTGTGCGGGGACTTCGACCGCTACCGCGACGAGGGCTTCCATCACGCGATGGCGGAGTCGGGCACGGAGGCGCTGCGCGGCATGGCGTACGAGGACGACCCCGAAGGGTGGCGCACGCTCGTGCAGCGCGTCGCCGCCGCCTTGGAGGCCGTGGAACGCGAGGAGGAGGCCCGCGAGCTCTACGACCGGGCCAGGCGCGTCAGCACCGACCCCAAGCACCGGGCCACGATCGCCTACGCCACCGCCATGATCCTGGTACGCCACCACGACCCCGCCCGCCGCGACCCCGGCGAGGCGATGGCGTGGATCAACGAGGCCGTCACGATCACGTCGTTGCTGCCTGACCCCCGCGAACGGGCCTTCCACCTGGGCTTCGACCTCAACGGCAAGGCCCTGGTCGAGCTGCGCGCCGGGCGTCCCGACGCCGCGCTGCGGCTGGTCGAGCAGGCCGTCGCGCTGGCCGAGGAGCACCTGGCGGGCGAGCACCCGGTCCACCTGCTGGTGCTGCGCGCCAACAGGGCCCAGCTGCTGGCCCAGGCCGGCCGGTACGAGGAGGCGCTGGCGGACTACACCGCGGCGATCGACGCCGACCCCGGCTATCCGGACTACTACCTCGACCGCGGCAACCTGCTGAACAAGCTCGGCAGACCGGCCGAGGCCCTGGCCGACTACGAGGCCGTCATGCGGCTCAGCCCGCCCTTCCCCGAGGCGTACTACAACCGCTCGGAGCTGCGGTTCGCGGCCGGCGACCTCGAAGGCGCCCGCGCCGACCTCGACCGCACGCTGGAGCTCGACCCCGGCTTCGCCCCCGCGTACGTCAACAGATGCGGCCTGCTCGCCCTCCACGGCGAGTACGAGCAGGCCAGACGCGACGTGGAGCGCGGCCTGGCGCTCCGGCCGCGCGACGCCCACCTGCTGTGCGTGCTCGGCCAGGTGGAGACGGCCCAGGGGCGCTACCCGGAGGCGTACGCGGCCTTCGACGGCGCGCTGGAGATCGACCCCGACCTGGCCGCCGCGTGGGGGAACCGGGCCGTGGCCGCCTTCGAACGCGGCGACCACGACGGCGCGCTGTCCGACCTGACCCGCGCGCTGAAGCTGACGGAGACGGCCGAGCTGCTGTTCAACCGGGCGATGGTCTACCGGGAGCTGGGCCGGGCGAAGGAGGCCAGACAGGACCTGCTCCGAGCCGCCGAGCTGGCCCCGGACGACCAGGACGTCGGACGGGCGCTGGCCGAGGTCTGAGGGGATGCGCGGCCTTCGCCGGGGCGGGCCGGCCGATGATCGCGGCGGGCGTGGCGCTGTCGCCGGTGCGGCGGGTCAGGCTCGCGGAGCCGCGAGCGGCCCGATCGGCACCACGAGAGGCGTCCCCGCGACCGGGTCCTCGATGATCTTCGCGTCCAGCTCGAACACCTCGCGTAGCAGCTCCTCGGTCAGCACCTCGTGCGGGGCGCCCGCGGCCACGACCTTGCCGGCGCGCATGGCCACCAGCCGGTCGGCGTAGCGCGCGGCCAGGTTGAGGTCGTGCAGGACCATGACGACCGTGCGGCCCGCCTGCTCGTGCAGATGCCGGACGAGCTCCAGCACCTCCACCTGGTGGGCCAGGTCGAGGAACGTGGTGGGCTCGTCGAGCAGCAGCAGGTCGGTGCCCTGGGCCAGGGCCATGGAGATCCACGCCCGCTGCCGCTGGCCGCCCGACAGCTCGTCGAGCGGACGTTCGGCGAGGTCGGCCAGGCCGGTCATGGACAGCGCCGCGGCGACCGCCGACTCGTCGTCGGAGGACCACTGGCGGTACCACGTCTGGTGCGGATGGCGTCCCCTGGCGACCAGGTCGGCCACGGTGAGCCCCTCGGGGGCCGAGGGCGCCTGCGGCAGCACGCCGAGGACCTTGGCCACCTCGCGGGTGGGGATGGCGTCGATGCGCTTGCCGTCCAGCAGGACCTGGCCGCCCTGGGGTTTGAGCAGGCGGCCCAGCGCGCGCAGGAGGGTGGACTTGCCGCAGCCGTTCGGGCCGATGATGGTGGTCACCGTGCCGGCCTCGATGCCGAGGTCGAGGCCGTCCACGATGGTCCGGTCGCCGTAGCCGAGCTTGACGCCCGCGGCCTGCAGCCTCATTTGCGTGCCCTCCAGATCAGGCGGATCAGGTACGGTGCGCCCAGCACGGCCGTGACGATGCCGACGGGCAGTTCGATCGGCGAGAAGACGGTCCGCGCGATCAGGTCGGCCCCGGCGGTGAGCACGGCCCCGGTGACCGCCGAGCACAGCAGCGGCGGCCGGGCCGAGCGGGCCAGCCTGAGCGCGATCTGCGGTGAGGCGAGCGCCACGAACGCGATCGGCCCGGCCGAGGCGGTGGCCACCGCGGCCAGCAGCACGGCGGCCAGGATCAGCAGGGCGCGGGCCGCGTTCACGCGTACGCCGAGCGCGGTGACCACGTCGTCGCCGAAGCGCAGGGCGTCGAGCGAGCGGGTGCCGAGCAGGGTGGCCGGGATGAGCACGGCCAGCGCGAGCGCCACGGGCACGACGTGCTCCCAGCCGCGCCCGTTGAGCGAGCCGCTGATCCAGACCATGGCCCGGCCGGTGTCGTTCACGTCGCCGACGGTCAGCAGCCAGAACTTCACGTTCGTGAACACGGCGGCCACGCCGATGCCGACCAGGACCAGGCGGTAGCCGTCCAGGCCGCGCCGCCAGGCCAGGCCGTAGACGACGGCCGCGCCGAGCAGGCCGCCGAGCAGCGCGAGCGCGGGGACGCCCAGGCTGGCCAGCAGGCCGCTGGTGCCGCCGTAGACGCTGCCGCTGGCCACCACGCCGGCCACGACGGTGACCGAGGCGCCGGTCGTGACGCCGAGGATCTCCGGGCTGGCCAGCGGGTTGCGCGCGATGGACTGGATGATCGCGCCGGACAGCGCGAGCGCGGCGCCGACCAGGGCGCCGGTCAGGGCGCGGGGCAGGCGCAGCTCCATGATGACGAAGTGGGCCGCGCTGTTGACGTCGAAGGTGCCCTGGAGCACCTCCGTCAGGCTCATCGGGAGGTCGCCGATGCGCATGTTCAGCGCCATGAGCACGACCAGGAGCACCAGCCCGGTCACGCTGACGGCGACGGCACGCAGGCGCAGCCGCCAGGACAGGGCGCCGAGGCGCAGGGGGAGCGCGGTCATAGCCGTACCGGCTTTCTGCGGCGGACCAGGGCGACGAAGAAGGGGGCGCCGATCAGCGCGAGGACGACGCCGACCTCCAGCTCGCCCGGAGGGGCGACCACGCGTCCGATCACGTCGGCGACCAGCAGCAACGCCGCCCCGACCAGCCCCGAGTACGGCAGCAGCCACCGGTGGTCGGTGCCCGACAGCGGCCGGGCCAGGTGCGGCACGATCAGGCCCACGAACGCCAGCGAGCCGCAGGCCGCCACCGCCGCGCCCGACAGCAGGGTGACCGAGGCGACGCCGACCGTCCTGGTCAGGGCGATGTTCTGGCCGAGCGAGCGGGCGACGTCCTCGCCGAGCGACAGGGCGTTCAGGCCCGGGGCGTTGACCAGGGCGAGCAGCAGGCCGGCGAGGATGAACGGGAGCACCTGCCAGACCACGTCGGGGCCCCTGGCGGCGATGGAGCCGGCCTGCCAGAAGCGGAAGACGTCCATGGCCTGTTCGTCGAGGAGCACGATGGCCGAGGTCATGGCGTACAGCAGGGCGCTGACCGCGGTGCCGGCCAGGGCCAGCGTGACCGGGGTGGGGCCGCCTCTGCCGCCCGTCATGCCGAGCGCGAACACCGCCACGCTGGCCACCAGGGCGCCCGCCAGGCCGAACCAGATGTAGGCGAGCAGGCTGGAGGCGCCGAGCAGGATGATCGAGGCCACCATGGCGAACGCCGCTCCCTGCGTGACGCCCAGCAGGCCGGGGTCGGCGAGGGGGTTGCGCGTGTGGCCCTGCATGAGGGCGCCCGCGACGCCGAGTGCGATCCCGGCCAGCACCCCGAGCACGGTACGCGGGACGCGCAGCGAGCGGATGATGATGTCGTTCTCGCTGCCGGTGGGCGCGGTGAGGGCCTGCCAGGCGGCGCCCGGCGGTACGGGCTTCGAGCCGACCGTGATGCTCAGCACCACCGCGACCGCGACGGCGGCCAGGAGGACGAGCAGGAGGACGAGCCGCCGGCGCCGGATGCCGATGAGGCGGGGCGCGAGCGCGGTCACCAGATTTCCTCCCCTTGTTTGCCCGATCGTGGTGAAGTATGCCAGGTTAGGCAGGGCTAACCTAATTTAGGTTCGCCTTACCTAGGGAAAGGGTTCTGATGAGAGCGTGGCGGTTGCTGGCCGGTGCATTGCTGGTGGCGGGGGTGGCCGCGTGCGGCTCGACAGGGACTTCGACGGAGACCCCGGCGGGATCCTCGGCCGCGTCGTCGGCCGACCCGGCCACCAGGACGATCGAGCACGCGATGGGCTCGACCAAGATCTCCGGCCAGCCCAGGCGGGTCGTCGCGCTCGACCAGAGCTTCGTGGACGCGGTGCTCACGCTGGAGACCCCGGTGATCGGCTACACCACCTACCGGTCGATCGACACCAAGCTGCCCGACTACCTCGGCCCGCTCGTCGCCCAGTACGGCAAGGAGGCCACCTCGGTCGGCACGCTGGAGCAGCCGAGCCTGGAGAAGATCGCCGCGCTCAAGCCCGACCTGATCGTGTCGGCCAAGGTCCGGCACGAGGCCCTGTACGACAAGCTGTCGAAGATCGCGCCGACGGTCTTCAGCGAGACGACCGGCGCCATCTGGAAGGACAACCTGCGGCTCATGGGCCGCGCCCTGGGCAAGGAGGACCTGGCCGACTCCAGGATCAAGGCGTTCGAGGAGCGCGCGGGCAAGATCGGGACCGCGATCAAGGACAAGCAGGGCGGGAAGCTGCCGACGATCTCGATCGTGCGCTTCGCCGGCGAGCCCACCGTCCGGCTGTACGTCGAGAAGTCCTACTCCGGGGTCGTGCTGAAGGACGTCGGCTTCCCGCGTCCTGAGGGCCAGCCCACCAAGGACGACGCCATCGCCGTGGACGTCAGCCAGGAACGCATCGCCGACCTCGACGCCGACCACATCTTCGTCGCCACCTATCCGGACCCGGCCAGCGACGGCCCCAAGGAGAAGTTCGTCGGCAACCCGCTGTGGGGCCGGCTCAAGGGAGAAAAGCACGAGGTCAGCGACCTGACGTGGATGAGCGCCGTGGGCATCCAGGGCGCCCACGCCATCCTGGACGACCTGGCCCAGACGTTCTCGGTCGACCCCGCCAAGCCCGCCTCCTGACCCGCGCGGACGCTCAGCGCGGCAGGAAGGCCCGCAGGTCGGCCAGATGGGGTTCGAGGTCCAGCCCCTGGCCGGCCAGCCATTCCGGGTTGTCGTAGGTGCCCTTGTAGCGGTCGCCGCGGTCGCAGACCAGGGTGACGATGCTGCCCTGGCGGCCCTCCTCGCGCATCTCCCTGACGAGGTCGATGCAGGCCGCCAGGTTGGTGCCCGTGGAGCCGCCGACGTCGAGACCGGTGACCTCGCGGGTCCAGTGCATGGCGGCGATCGACCGGGCGTCGGGGACGGCGATCATGCGGTCGATCACGCTGGGCAGGAACGACGGCTCCACCCGCGGACGCCCGATGCCCTCGATCCGCGACCCGGACGCCGTCACCGAGGTGTCGCCCGAGACCCAGCCCGGGTAGAACGCCGAGCCCTCCGGATCGACCACGGCCAGGCGGGTGGGGTGGCGGCGGTAGCGGATGTAGCGGCCGATCGTGGACGACGTGCCGCCGGTGCCGGCGCCGACCACGATCCAGGCGGGCTCGGGATGCGGCTCCATGGACATCTGGGAATAGATCGACTCGGCGATGTTGTTGTTGCCTCGCCAGTCGGTCGCGCGTTCGGCGTAGGTGAACTGGTCCATGAAGTGGCCCCCGGTCTCGGCGGCCAGCCGGTGAGATTCGTCATAGATCGCCCCCGGGTCGGCGACCAGATGACACTTCCCGCCGTAGAACTCGATGAGGTGGCACTTCTCGGGCGACGTGGACGCGGGCATGACGGCGATGAACGGCAGGCCGAGCAACCGGGCGAAATACGCCTCGCTGACCGCGGTCGAACCGCTGGACGCCTCCACGATCGTGGTGGCCGGGCCGATCCAGCCGTTGGCGAGGCCGTACAGGAACAGGGACCGCGCGAGCCGGTGTTTGAGTGAACCGGTCGGGTGCACCGATTCGTCTTTCAGGTAGAGGTTTACACCCCAGTCCGAGGGAAGCGGAAAGACGTGCAGGTGAGTGTCACAACTCCGGTTGGCGTCGGCCTCCACCTTGCGGATGGCCTCCGCCACCCACCGGCGTGTCCCCGTGTCGTGACGGTCCACAGATTCCATGCCTATACGCTATCCCCTGTGACTCTGACCACTATTCCTACGATATTGGATGGGTAGTGTTATGATAATGAGACTTGTCCGGCCGTGGACGTGACCACGCACGCCGCGAGCCAGATGGACTGAAACCCCTTCTGACCTAGGCGAACTCTCCTAACGCCACCCTTACTCGGGAGTTGCGAGGATGAGGAACGCTGTCAGGCGGCTTGTGCCGAACGGGGGATAGCGCAAGGGGGAATGAAATTGATCACTATGACCGATGAGCAGCGTCAGGACTGGTTCGAGCGCGATGTCGTGCCCGTGACGTCGCAGCTGTTCGCTTCCGCCATGCGCCTGACCCGCAACGCCGCCGACGCCGAGGACCTGGTGCAGGAGACGGTCGCCAAGGCGTACACGTCCTATCACCAGTTCCGTGAGGGCACCAACCTCAAGGCGTGGCTGCACCGCATCCTCACCAACAACTTCATCAACGACTACCGCAAGAAGCAGCGCTCGCCGAAGTTGTCGGCTGCCGAGGACATCGAGGACTGGCAGCTGCACGCCGCCGAGTCCCACACCTCCACGGGCCTGCGCTCGGCCGAGACCGAGGCGCTCGACCGGCTGCCCGACAGCGTCGTGATGAACGCCCTGCGCTCCCTGCCCGAGGACTTCCGCGTGGCCGTCTACCTGGCCGACGTCGAGGGGTTCGCGTACAAGGAGATCGCCGAGCGCATGGGGACGCCCATCGGCACCGTGATGTCCCGCCTGCACCGTGGCCGCCGCCAGCTCCGCGGCATGCTGGAGGACTACGCGCGGGAGGAGGGGGCCGTGCGCCTTCCCGCCCCCCGCGCGGCCGCCTAGGAGGAACCGGGCGAGTCCAGGGACAGACGAAGGCGGACGCGTAACACGCCGCCTTCGTCGCGCATCTGCACCCGGTCGCAGAGCTGCCGGCTGATCCAGAGCCCGTACCCCCGTGGGGCCTCGGGCTCCGGCGGTATGTAGCCCGGTAAGGGGTCGTCGAGCGTCCCGCCGGGATCGGCGATCTCGCAGACGAGGTCGCGCTCCTCCACCCACATCGTGATCGTGCCGAACCCGGCGCCGTGCTCGACGGAGTTCGCGGCGATCTCCGAGACGCTCAGCACCAGCGACGAGATGAGGTTGCGGTCCATTCCGGCCGCCCTGGCGTAGTCGCCGACGCTCTGACGCAGGCGCTTGAGCTCGCGGGCCGTGAAACGCACCAGACAGGCCCCCGGGCCCGGCTCGGGGAACGGCGCGTCGTCGCCGTCGAGCACCAGCTCGTGGGGCTCCACGAAGCGGCCGCTCGCGGTCTCGCCCCCGGCCCCCAGCACCAGCGGGTGGACGACCGAGGTGAACTCCCGGACGGGCTCGGGGACGTGGCGCAGGTCGTACAGGCACATCATGACGGACGGGGCCGCGGCGAGGGCGGCGTTGACGACCGAGTCGTAGCGGATGAGGTCCTGGATCCGCGGCTCGCTCAGATCGGTCCAGACGGGCTCGCCGATGACGAGCGTGGGCCGCCCGCGTGTGTACTCGTGGTAGGCGGCCAGCATCCGGTGGGGGTGGCCGTACCAGGAGCTGGACAGGCGGCTGTCGATGCGGCGCGCGTCGCCGTCGAGGGCCTCCGACAGCAGCGCCAGCCGGTCGGGACGGTTGACGACCAGCACGCGCCTGTCTTCGTCCAGCGCGGTGCGCACGCGCGGCACGACGAGGTCGAGGAAAGCCCGATCCGAGTCGTACGGTACCGCGACGTGCTTCAGCGACTGTGCCCGCTCCCGGCGCACGGCGGAAACGTAACAAGGGCCGGCCCGGCCGCGCAACCGGACCAATAACGTCGATCGCCTGCGGATGACCCCCCGGAGTTTGATGATTACTCCATGTCTTGGACGACTGATGCCCGTTGCTGGGTACACCGCATGTGTATGCGAACGTCGGCAGGGGGTGGCGTGTGACCGAAGCCCGCGCGGCGACGGAGAAACTCCAGGCGGAGCTGCACGGGCTGGGTGTCACCAGCGCGTACGAGGTGGGGGACGGAGCGACCATCTCGGTCTGGATAGGTCTCGTCGTGCATTACAGGGACGGGTTTTACCGTTGGCAGGAAGGTCCGGTTAAACGTCGTCATCTGGGTACGGATCCGGTTGGATGTGCCATGCGTGTGGCGCGCCGCTACAAGGAGCTGCACGCGGACATCCCACCCTGGTGGGACGACCTGACCAGGGAACTACGGGGGAGACCGGTTCAGGACTATCCGTGAGGCCCCCGCGTGCGGTGTTTCGGGGGAAAACATGCGCATTTGGGCTTTGCCGTTCGTTCTGTTCGTTCTCGTGGGCTGTGCCGCTCAACCGGTGCCGCGCCGGCATTCCGCCGCGGTCCGGCCGCCGGTCAGTCCTGAGGTCCTGGCCAAGCGGCTGGTCGCGCAGCAGGCCGACTGGCCGCGCAGTCGCAGGTTCGACTGCGGCAAGATCAAGTGTGTGGCCCTGACCTTCGACGACGGTCCCGGGCCCTACACCGGCAAGTTGCTCGACCTGCTGCGTCAACGCCAGGTCAAGGCCACGTTCTTCGTGCTGGGGGAGATGGTGGCGGCCGACACCGGCGGCCGGATCACCCGCCGCATCGTGGACGAGGGGCACGAGATCGGCAACCACTCCTGGTCCCACCCGTCGCTGACCGGCCTGTCGCGCGAGGGGGTGCAGCACGAGCTTGGGCACACCCAGGAGCTGGTCCACCGGCTGACCGGGGTCAGGATGCGGGTGATGCGCCCGCCGTACGGCAGCACCGACGACGCCGTGGCCGCCGAGACCCGCCGCGAGGGCCTGGCCCAGATCCTGTGGGACGTCGACACCCTCGACTGGCTGCACCGCGAGCCCGCCGCCGTGGTCAGGCGCGCCGACACCGCCAAGGCCGGGTCGATCGTGCTCATGCACGACATCCACCCCACCACGATCGAGGCCGTGCCGAAGGTGCTCGACACGCTCGCCAAGAAGGGCTACACGTTCGTGACCGTCTCGGAGCTGTACGGCCGCCCGCCCACGCCGGGCCGCACGTACACCGCACGGTGAGCGGCATGGCACCCTTGGGCCATGGGTTTCACCGGCTTCCCCGACGAGGCGTTCATCTTCTACGAGGGTCTTGAGGCGGACAACTCCAAGACCTACTTCACCCGCCACAAGCACCTGTACGAGGACGCCGTCCGAGCGCCCATGACGGAGCTCACCGACGAGCTGGCCGACGAGTTCGGCCCGGCCCAGCTCTTCCGGCCCTACCGCGACGTGCGCTTCTCCAAGGACAAGACGCCGTACAAGACCCATCAGGGCGCGTTCGTCGACCTGATGCCCGGCATCGGCTTCTACGTCGAGATCAGCGCCGCCGGCCTGTACGTCGCGGGCGGCCGCTACACCCAGGCCCCCGACCAGGTCGCCCGCTACCGCGCGGCCGTGGACGAGGACCTGACCGGCAAGCCGCTGGAGTCGATCACGGCCAGGCTCGCCGAAGCCGGCTACACGATCGGCGGCGACCGCCTGAAGACCAGGCCGCGCGGCTTCGACGAGGACCATCCCCGCATCGAGCTGCTGCGCCACAGGTCCCTGTTCGCGGGCGCCCGCTACGAGCCCGAGCCGTGGGTGCACACGGCCGAGGTGCGCGGGCGCGTCGAGCGGGCCTGGCGCGACTGCGCGGCGCTGGTCGAGTGGCAGTGCGCGCACGTCAGGGGCAGCGAGCTGCCGCGCCGCTGAGCGCATCGCCGGCCTTCGTGACCGGCTCCGTCTACACAGAAGCCGCGTGTCACCGGGAAGGTGACACGCGGCCGTGATGCGGGACGTGCTGGACGGATCAGGCGCGCTTGGCGCGGGCGGCGGCCCGGCCACGGGTGGCGCCGTCGAGCACGACCTTGCGGATGCGGACCGCGTCGGGCGTGATCTCCACGCATTCGTCCTCGCGGATGAACTCCAGCGCCTGCTCCAGCGACAGCGTCCGCGGCGGGATGACCTTCTCGGTCTCCTCGCTCGTGGACGAGCGCATGTTGGTGAGCTTCTTCTCCTTGGTGATGTTCACGTCCATGTCGTCGGAACGCGAGTTCTCACCGATGATCATGCCCTCGTAGACCTCGGTGGTCGGCGAGACGAACAGCGTGCCGCGCTCCTGGAGGTTGAGCATGGCGAACGCGGTGACCGGGCCCGACCTGTCGGCCACCAGCGAACCGTTGTTGCGGGTGCGCAGCTCGCCGAACCAGGGCTCGTAGGAGTCGAACACGTGGTGGACCAGGCCGGTGCCGCGGGTCTCGGTCAGGAACTCGGTGCGGAAGCCGATCAGGCCGCGGGCCGGGACCACGAACTCCATGCGGATCCAGCCGGTGCCGTGGTTGGTCATGTGCTCCATGCGGCCCTTGCGGACGGCCAGGAGCTGGGTGACCGCGCCGAGGTACTCCTCCGGGCAGTCGACCGTCAGGCGCTCGACCGGCTCGTGCACCTTGCCGTCGATGGTCTTGGTGACCACCTGCGGCTTGCCCACGGTCAGCTCGTAGCCCTCGCGGCGCATCTGCTCGACCAGGATGGCCAGCGCCAGCTCACCACGGCCCTGCACCTCCCAGGCGTCGGGACGGTCGGTGGGCAGCACGCGCAGCGACACGTTGCCGACCAGCTCCTTCTCGAGCCTGTCCTTGACCATGCGGGCGGTGACCTTGGAGCCCTTCACCTTGCCGACCAGCGGCGAGGTGTTGGTGCCGATCGTCATCGAGATCGCCGGCTCGTCGACCGTGATCAGCGGCAGCGGGCGCGGGTCCTCCGGGTCGGCCAGCGTCTCGCCGATCATGATCTCGGGGATGCCCGCGATGGCGATGATGTCGCCGGGACCGGCCTGCTCGGCCGGCTTGCGCTCCAGCGCCTCCGTCATCAGCAGCTCGGTGATCTTCACCTTCTGGATCGTGCCGTCGGTGCGGCACCAGGCGACCTGCTGGCCCTTGTGGATGACGCCCTGGTGGATCCGGCACAGCGCGATGCGGCCCAGGTAGGAGGAGGCGTCGAGGTTGGTGACGTGCGCCTGCAGCGGCGCGTTGGGGTCGTACGTAGGGGCCGGGATCGTCGACTTGATGATGTCGAACAGCGGCTCCAGGTCCTCCGAGTCGGGCATGCCGCCGTCGTCGGGACGGTTCATGGAGGCGCGGCCGGCCTTGGCCGAGGCGTAGACGATCGGGAAGTCGATCTGCTCCTCGGTGGCGTCGAGGTCCATGAACAGCTCGTAGACCTCGTCGACGACCTCCTTGATGCGGGCGTCGGGGCGGTCGACCTTGTTGATGCACAGGATGACCGGCATCTTGGCGGCGAAGGCCTTGCGCAGCACGAACCGGGTCTGCGGCAGCGGGCCCTCGGAGGCGTCGACCAGCAGCACCACACCGTCGACCATCGAGAGGCCGCGCTCGACCTCGCCGCCGAAGTCGGCGTGGCCGGGGGTGTCGATGATGTTCAGGGTCATGCCGCCGTGCTGGACGGCGGTGTTCTTGGCGAGAATGGTGATGCCCTTCTCGCGCTCCAGGTCGTTGGAGTCCATGACCCGGTCGTCGACGTCCTGGTTCGCGCGGAAGGCCCCGGACTGCCAGAGCATGGCGTCGACCAGTGTGGTCTTGCCATGGTCGACGTGCGCGATGATCGCGATGTTCCGCAGGTCGTCGCGGCTGTTCAAAGGCATGATGACTTCTCGCTCTGTGTCGTGGGGGCGGCCGCGCGAAGTCGCGACCCACCAAGTCTAGTTGATCCCCTCTCGTGGCAAGAGCGGGACAACGCGTCTGCGGCGCTGTACGGGTGAACGTTCCGCCCGGGGTGTCTGATTCCCGCCCTCCCGCATGGATCACGGGCGGCCGGGCAGTGAGCGACCGTGAGGGACGAAGGACTGGTGCTGCTCGCCGCGTGGGGGCAGTTCGCCGCGCTTCTCGGGCTGCTGGCCTACTTCCTGCTCCGAGGGCGTACGTGAAGCGGGCCGCGGCCGTCCTCGTGCTGCTCGCACTGCTCGTGGCCGGTTGACGCGGCCGGGGAGCTGGACGCGGTCGGCGACCAGTTCGGCGGGGTCCAGCCGCCGTCCGAGCGGTCCGACCAGGTGCGCGACCGGCTGCTCGACCGCATCCAGCGGGCCGAGAGCCTGGTGGACGACCTGCTCATCCAGGTCCGCCGGGACCGGATCGAGGACCCAGCCGGTGCGGTGCGGGAGCTGGAGTCGCTGGGGTGAAGAAGCTCTTCGCCGTCACGCTCGGCATCCTCAGCGCCGTCGGCGGCTTCGTGGACATCGGCGACCTCGTGGCCAACTCGCTGGTCGGCGCCCGGTTCGGGATGTCGCTGGCGTGGGTCGTGGTGGTCGGCGTGGTGGGCATCTGCCTGTTCGCCGAGATGTCCGGCCGGATCGCCGCCGTCTCCGGCCGGCCCGTCTTCGACCTCGTACGCGAACGGCTCGGCCCGCGGGCGGGACTGCTCAACCTGGCGGCGTCGTTCCTCATCAACCTGCTCACGCTGGCCGCGGAGATCGGCGGCGCGTCGCCGGCCCTGGAGATCGCCGCCGGCCTGCGCCTGAACGTGCCCGCCGACCGGCTCGCCCCCCTCACCGAGCTGTACGAGCGCGAGCCGGGACGTACATAGCAGGTTGCACATTTGTGTGCATGGCAGGAGCCGCAGCGATCCCTACATTGTCGTCATGACGTGGACAGAGCTGGTGATGAGCTCGGCCCCGAGCAAGGGCGACCAGCCGGCGGTGAGCGACGTCAGGACCGGCGAGGTGCTGTCGTACGCGCAGTTCGCCAGGCGGGTCACCCGGGCGGCGGGCGGGTTGCGGCGCGACGGCCTGACCTACGGCGACCGCGTCCTCATCGATCTGCCGCTCGGCGTGTCCCTGACGGTGGCGGTCCACGCGGTGTCCTGGGCGGGCGGCGTCGCCGTGCTGAACGGCTCGGGCCCGGCCCGCATGATGATCACCCGCGGCCCTCGCGACCTCGGCGCGGTCGCCGCCGACCGGGTCTACGCCTTCCGTCCCTCGCCCGGCACGCTCCCGTTCGCCGGGCTGCTCAACGCGAACCCGGTGGAGTTCGGTCCGCTGGCGGGCGCGGCGCTGGCGCTGGGCGAAGGACGCGTCCTCGACCACGACGAGCTCGCCGCCGACCTGCGCAACCTGGCCGCCCGCCTGGTGATCGGCAAGGACGACGTCGTCGTCAACGCGGCCGGTGACCTGCTCAAAGGGCTGCGGGTGCTCGACCTGGCCCTGATGTCGGGCGCCCACGTGGTGATCGCCGCCAACGAGCCGACCGTCATCGGCTGCCGCGTGCTGGCCGCCGAGCGCAGGGCCACCATGGTCGTGGCGCCGTACGACGTCGCCAGGCGGCTGCTGGGCAACCCCATTCTGCGCGTTGTGGACGAAAGGGCGATCGTCAGCTCGCTTGGCCTGTGAAAAGTGCGACACTGTGGAAGAGTGTGATCCTTCGGCGACGCAGGGTGAACACATGCCAGAGGCCCCCCGGCACAACCTTCCAGCAGAGCCCAATCGGTTCGTGGGCCGCGAACGCGACCTCGACGACCTTCGCGGGCTGTTCGACGAGACGCGCGTGGTCACGCTGTGCGGCGTCGGCGGCATCGGCAAGACCCGGCTGGCCCTGCGGGTGGCCGCCGGGTTGGTGGGCGGTTATCCGGGCGGGGTGTGGCTGGTCGAGCTGGCCCGGGTCGGCCGCCCCGAGCAGATCGTCCAGGAGATCGCCCGGGTGCTGCGGGTGCGCGAGGAGAGCGGGCGCCCGCTGCTCGACACCGTCACCGCCCGGCTGCGCGACCTGCGCTGCCTGCTGCTGCTCGACAACTGCGAACATCTGATCGACGGGTGCGCCGAGCTGGCCGCCGAGCTGGTCGCCTGCTGCCCCCGGCTGAGCGTCCTGGCCACCAGCAGGGAGCCGCTGCGCATCGCCAGCGAGCTGATCTGGCGGGTGCCGCCGCTCGACCTGCCCGAGATGGGGTACGCCGACGCCGAGTCGGTGCAGCTCTTCATGGACCGCGCCGCCGCCGCCGGCACCCGGCTCGGCTACGACACCCTGCCCGACGTGGTGCGCCTCTGCCAGGCGCTCGACGGGCTGCCCCTGGCCCTGGAGCTGGCGGCGGCCCGTACGAGCCTGCTCAGCCCCGGGCAGATCGCCGACCGGCTCGACGACCGCTTCTCCCTGCTGACCACGGGCGGGCGTACCGCCCCGGCGCGGCAGCGCACGCTGCTGGCCACCGTCGACTGGAGCTACGACCTGCTGTCGGCCAAGGAACAGGTGCTGCTGCGCAGGCTGTCGGTCTTCGCCCGCGACTTCGACCTCGACCTGGCCGAGCAGGTCTGCGCCGAGCCGCCCATCGCGCGGGCGGAGATCGTCGACCTGCTCGGCGGGCTGGTCGACAAGTCCCTCGTGCTGTGCGACGAGGAACGCAGGCGCTACCGGATGCTGGAGACGATCAAGCGGTACGCGATGAAGCGGCTGGACCGGGCCGGCGAGCGCGAGGCCGTCCGCGAGCGGCATCTCAGCGTCCTGTGCGACCTTCAGGAACGCCACTTCACGACCGAGATGGTCCGGCCGGGCGTGCCCTGGCCGGAGCGGCTGGGGTGCCTGATGGCCGGCAAGCAGCTCCTCGACGACCAGCGGGCCGCCCTCGACTGGGCCGCCGAGTCCGGCAACGCGCGGCTCGGCCTGCGGCTGTGCGCCGCCAGCACGGCCCTGCTGCCCATCTCCGGCAACCTGACGGAGATCGTCGGCTGGACCGAGCGGCTGCTCTCGCTCGACCTGTCACTCGTCCCCGACGCGCAGGTCGCGCAGGGCAAGGCGTACCTCGCCTACGGGCTGGAGGCCCGTGACGAGCTCAGCCGGTCGCTGGAGGTGGCCACCGAGAGCCTGGCGGGCCTCGGCGGCGACGGCGGCAACGCGTTCACGCGCTGCGTCATGCACAGCCTCGTGGTCATCCTCCTGCTGCGCATGGGCCGGATCGACGAGGCGCTGCACCACGCCGAGCGGGGCCTGGCCGACGCCACCGAGTCGGGCGACGCCTGGAACCAGGCGGCGGGGCTGGCCGGGCTGTCGGCGGTCGCGCTGACCAGGGGCCGGCTGCGCGAGGCCCAGCGGCTGGGCGACGAGGCCCTGGCGCGGGCGCGCGAGCACGGCCACCGCTGGCTCATGGCCAGGATGGCCGCCCAGCTCGGCGCGGTGGCCGAGGCCCGCGGCGACCTGGAGACCGCCAAGTCCCAGTACGAGCAGGCCGTCCCGTGGTTGTGGGAGCTGGGCGGCGACTCGGAGCTGGCGCGCTGCCTGGCCAGGGTCGGCCGGGTGGCCGCCATGCTGGGCGAGTTCGCCGCGGCCAGGGAGCGGCTGGCCGACAGCCTCGCGCTGAGCCGGCAGAGCGGCCAGCGGCAGGGGGTGGCCCGGTGCCTGGCCGGCCTGTCGGTGCTGGCCGAGCACGAGGGCGATCTCGACGGCGCGGTGCTGGCCGCCGCCGCCGCGGCCACGCTGCGCGAGTCGATCGGCCAGCACTCGGCCACGATCAGGATCGAGGAGCTGCTCTCGCGCGCCCGCGCCAAGCTCGGCGAGGGCCGCACGGCCTCGCTGTGGTCCCGCGGCCGGGCGATGAGCCCCGACGCCGCGGCCCTCCAGGTGCTGGCGGGGGAGCGGCCGGCGTCCCCGCCGCCCGTGGCGGCCGAGCCGGTCAGGCACTCGCTGCTGACCGCGCGCGAGCTGGAGATCGCCGGCCTGCTCACCCGGGGGCTGTCCAACCGGGCCATCGCCGAGGAGCTGGTGATCAGCCCCGCGACGGTCGCCCGGCACATCGCCAACATCATGGAGAAGCTGGGTTACACCTCCCGCGCTCAGATCGCGGTGTGGGCCGCCGAGCACCCCAGCGCTTCTGCATAGGGATCTGCATATTCCGCCCCATGTAGGCACGTGACCCCCTCCCTACCGTGGACGCCATGGATGAGCACATCGTCATGGTGGACGCGGGCACGGGCCTGGAGCTCACCGAGAAGCAACTGGACGAGCGGTCGGCGATCGCGACCGTCCAGTTGCGGCGCAGAGGCGTGCGCGCGGGCGACACGGTGCTCGTCTGCCTGCCCGTCGGGCCCGACCTGTTGGTGGCGGCCGACGCGGTGATGGCGGCGGGCGGCGTCGTCTGGCCGGTGCCCGTGGACCTCGACCGCGCCGGGCTGGGTGAGCGCATCCGGGCCAGCGGCGCGCGGGTCATGATCTCCGACGTGCCGGCGGCGCTGGAGGCGGCCGAGGAGTCACGGGTGCGGATCGTGATGAGCATCGCCGAGCTGAACGGACGGCATCCGTATCCGAACAGTCGCGGACAGTCCACGGAAAGTGATCGCGCGGACCCGGCCGGAGGTGGAGACTTAGCGGAAATGTGATCCTCCGCTGACCCTGGGCACCGACATGACTCCGCCAGTTCCGCACAACCTGCCCGCAGAGCCCAACCGTTTCGTCGGCCGCGGGCGCGACCTGATCGAGCTGAGCACGCTGGTCCACGACGAACGCGTGGTCACGCTCAGCGGCATCGGCGGCATCGGCAAGACCCGCCTGTCGCTGCGGGTGGCGGCCAGGGCCGCGCCGGGCTTCGCCGACGGCGTCTGGCTGGTCGAGCTGGCCCGCGTGGCGGACCCGGCGCTGATCGTCAACGAGATGGCCGGCGTGCTCGGCGTCCGCGACGAGGCCCCCGGGCGGCTGCTCGACGGCCTGCGGGTCCGGCTGCGCGAGGCCAGGGCGCTGATCGTGCTGGACAACTGCGAGCATCTGGTCGACCGGTGCGCCGAGCTGGTCGCCGGTCTGATCGCCGACTGCCCCGAGCTGCGCTTCCTGCTCACCAGCCGGGAGCCGCTGCACATCCCCGGCGAGCTGGTCTGGCGGGTGCCGCCGCTCGAACTGCCCGACGACCACCACCCCGACGCCGAGTCCGTGCTGCTGTTCGTCGAGCGGGCGCTGGCGGCGGGGGCCCGTTCGGTGACCGGCAGCATGGACGACGTCGTCCGCCTGTGCCGGGCCCTCGACGGGTTGCCGCTGGCGCTGGAGCTGGCGGCGGCCCGGACGAGCCTGATGAGCCCCGGCCGCATCGCCGACCGCATCGGCGACCGGTTCACCCTGCTGACCAGGGGCGACCGTACCGCGCCCGCCCGGCAGCGCACGCTGCTGGCCACCGTCGAGTGGAGCCACGACCTGCTGCGGCCCAAGGAACGGGTGCTGCTGCGCCGCCTGTCGGTCTTCGCCGGGCTGTTCGACCTGGCCGTGGCCGAGCGGGTGTGCGCCGACGGCGGCATCGTGCGCAGGGCCGAGCTGCTCGACCTGCTCAGCGGCCTGGTGGACAAGTCGCTGGTGCTCCACCACGACGGGCGCTACCGCCTCCTGGAGACCATCAGGCAGTACTCCGCCGAGCGGCTGGCCGAGGCGGGCGAGCTGACGCGGCTGCGCGACCGGCACCTGCGGGTGATCTGCGAGGAGATGGAGTTCTGCTACCAGGCCGGCGCGCTCGACCCGCGCATGCCCTGGGCCGCCCGCGTCCCCCACTTCGCCAGGGGCCGCGCGCTGATGGACGACTGCCGGGCGGCGGTGGAGCGGGCGGTGGAGTCGGCCGACCCGGTGCTCGGGCTGCGTCTGGCCCGCGCCGCCCTGGCGATCCTGGCCGTACGCGGTGAGCTGGGCGAGACCGTCGGCTGGCACCGGCGGCTGCTCGCCCTCGACCTGTCACGGGTGCCCTCCGACGTGGTCGCCGTGGCCAAGGGCGGCCTGGCGTACGGGCTGGAGATCTGCGACGAGCTGGCCCGTGCGGAAGAGCTGGTGGTGCAGGGCGTCGAGGAGCAGAAGCGGCATCCGTACACCCACTGGCTGGGCGTCACCTACAGCGTCGCGCTGGCCGTGTTCTTCCGCACCGGTCAGAGCGAGAAGGCGCTGCGCTACCTGGAGGAGCTGGAGGCGGCGGCCACCGCGCACGACGACCCGTTCAACCTGGCCACGGTCCGCATCGCCCAGCTCAACCTGGCGCTCTTCCGCGGCCAGCTCCGCCAGGCCCGCCGGCGCGGCGAGGAGGCGCTGGCCCTGGCACGGGAGGCCGGCCACCACTGGACGCTGGCCAGGGCGCTGACCCACCTGGGCGCGGTGGCCGAGGCCGCGGGCGACCTGGAGGCCGCCGTGACCTGCCACACCTCGGCCCTGCCGCTGCTGGAGGACATGGGCAACCGGGTCGAGCTGGCCCGCTGCCAGGCCAAGCTGGGCCGGGTGTCGGCCCGGATGCACGACTATCCGGCCGCCCGGCTGCATCTGGCCGCGAGCCTGGCGCTGAGCACCCGCACCGGCCAGCGCAGGGGCGTGGTGCGGGCGCTGATGGCCATGTCGGCGCTGGCGGGCGAGCAGGGCGACCTGGAGGGCGCGGTGCTGGCCGCCGCCGCCGCGACCGCGCTGCGCGAGGCCATCGGCCAGTACGGCGTCCCCGGCCCGGTCCAGGAGCTGCTCACGCGGGCCAGGGGCGGGCTCGGCGAGGGGCGGGTGTCGCTGCTGTGGGCCAAGGGCGCCCGGCAGTCGCCCGAGGAGGTCGCCAGGCGCGTGCTCGACCCCGGCCAGGCCGTCCCGGCGGGCGGGCCCCGGCCGGTGAACGGCTCCTGGCAGAGCGGGCTGACCGGCCGGGAGCTGGAGATCGCCGCGCTGCTCACGGGCGGGCTGAGCAACCGGGCCATCGCGCTGAAGCTGGTGATCAGCCCGGCCACCGTGGCCCGGCACGTCGCCAACATCATGGAGAAGCTGGGCTTCGCCTCCCGGGCGCAGATCGCGGTGTGGGCCACCGAGCACGGCCTCGAATCGCACCCCACATAAGCTGGTATTCATGCCTTTCGCGCCCAATTTCCCGGTGATGCTCAGAACCGAGGACGGTGTGCGCATCGACGCCGTCCACACGCCCTCGGCGGCCGGGGACGTCGGGATCGTCATGGCGCACGGCTTCACCGGATCGTGGCGCGAGCGCACCGCCCGCCGCATCGCGCACGTGCTCAGCGGCTACGGCGGCGTGCTCGCGTTCGACTTCCGCGGGCACGGCCGTTCGGGGGGCGAGACGACGGTGGGCGACCTGGAGATCCTCGACGTGGAGGCGGCCGTACGGCATGCCCGGGTGGTCGGCTACCGCCGGATCGCGGTCGTGGGCTTCTCCATGGGCGCGGCGGTGGCCGTACGGCACGCGGCGCTGCGCCGGGGCGTGGACGCGGTGGCGGCGGTCAGCGGCCCGGCCCGCTGGTACTACCGGGGGACCAAGCCCATGCGCCAGGTCCACTGGGCCATCGAGCAGCCGTTCGGCAGGTTCGCCGCGCGGGTGGCCAAGCGCACCAGGATCGCCAGTGGGCAGTGGGACCCGATCCCGATGCCGCCGCACGAGGCCGCCGCCCTGGTCTCGCCCGCGCCGCTGCTGATCGTGCACGGCGACGCCGACGCCTTCTTCCCGCTGGACCACGCCCACCAGCTCTACGACGGCGCCCGCGAGCCCAAGGAGCTGTGGATCGAGCCCGGCTACGGGCACGCGGAGTCGGCCGCCAGCCCCGAACTCATCCGGCGTATCGGTAAATGGATCTCCTCGAACCTTTCGTGAGTAATACGCGTCTACCTAAGGCGGATGGAAAGGATCCGCCGGGAGAAAAGTCCCTGGGGAAGGAAACCGCCTGTGCGGTGGCCGCGGGACATACTTCAGTAGTCGGGCAGTCGCCCACTGTAGGCGGCCGATCCGGCACCTAGCGTCGCGGGGGCACGCTGGGTGCCTTCCCGGCCCGGGAGGGGCCTCGCGGCGCGCGGGGCCCCTCCCGTCCGCCGTTCTCAGCCCAGCCGGGCGATCGTCTTGTACTCCAGGTAGCCGTTGAGGCCCTCGGGGCCCAGCTCGCGGCCGATGCCGCTGGCCTTGTAGCCGCCGAAGGGCGCGTTCGACTCCAGCATGAAGCAGTTGACGCCGTAGGTGCCGGTGCGCACCTGGCGGGCGACGTTCATGCCGCGCTCGGTGTCGGCCGTCCACACCGTGCCGGCCAGGCCGTAGTCGCTGTCGTTGGCGATGCGGAGCGCGTCGGCCTCGTCCTCGTACGGGATCACCGCCAGGACCGGGCCGAAGATCTCCTCGCGGGCGATGCGCATGTCGTTGCTGACGTTGGCGAAGACCGTGGGGGCGACGTACCAGCCGCGGTCGCGGGGACGGTCGAGGCCGCCGACGACGACCTTGGCGCCCTCGTCCATGCCGATCTTGATGTAGCCCTCGACGCGTTCCTGCTGGCGCTTGGCCACCAGCGGGCCGATGCCGGTCGCCGGGTCGGCCGGGTCGCCGACGGGCTGGGAGTTGACCATGGCGGCCACGGCGTCCACGACCTCGTCGTACCGGCTGCGCGAGGCCAGGATGCGGGTCTGCGCGACGCACGCCTGGCCGTTGTTCATCAGCGTGGCCATGGCCAGGAAGCCCATGCCGGCCTGGAGGTCGGCGTCGTCCAGGATGATCGCGGCGGACTTGCCGCCGAGCTCCAGGCTGACTCGCTTGAGCTGCTCGCCGCAGATGGAGGCGATGCGGCGGCCCGCGGCGGTGGAGCCGGTGAAGGCCACCTTGTCGACGCCGGGGTGCGAGACCAGGTGCTCGCCCACCTCGCGTCCGGCGGGCACGATGTTGAGCACGCCCGCCGGGATCCCGGCCTCGGCCGCCCACTCGGCCAGCAGGTACGCGTCCAGCGGCGTCTCGGGCGCGGGCTTGAGCACGATCGCGCACCCGGCCAGCAGCGCCGGCGCGACCTTGGTCATGGTCACGAACTGGGGCACGTTCCAGGGCACGATCGCCGCGACGACGCCGACCGGCTCGCGCCGCACGGTGATCGGCCCGAACAGCCCCGGACGCTCCTCCTCCTGCGCGAACTCCTTGCCGAGCCCGGCGTAGAACTGCAGCATGCCGAGCGGCTGCGGCGCCTGGGCGAGGTTGGAGAAGGTGATGGGCGAGCCCATCTCCTCGGTGATCAGGGCGGCCATCTCGCCCTGCCGCTCGTTGTAGATCGCGGCCAGCCGCTCGATCACGGCGGCCCGCTCGGCGAACGTCATGCGCGGCCACGGCCCGTGGTCGAACGCCTGGCGGGCGGCGGCCACCGCGCGGTTCACGTCCTCGGCCGTGCTGTCGGGGACGCGGCCCACGACCTCCTCGGTGTGGGGGGAGATGACGTCGATCGTCCCGGTGCCCGCGGGGGTCACCCATTCGCCCCCGATGAACAGCTTGTCGTGCTGGCGCATGTCGTGAGCCTCCTGCTTGACCGAATGCTTGCTTGTTGGCCGTACGCCTCAAGGCGACCGAACCATGTTCTGTCCGTACACGCAAGAGGGGCGTGCCGCAACCCTCCGGGCGCCGGCAAGTGGTCCTCGCTGTTTCCGACACAAGACCATGAACTTCGCCAAAGGTGCGCCACTTGGCACGTTCGGATGACAGCCATCAAGATCATCTTCTATAGTTTCGGTCCGTCTATGCGAGGAGGGGACGGGTGTGAGGATCTGGCGGCTCGCCGCGGTCGTCGTCGTCCTCTCCGGGCTGCTCGGCTTTCCCTTCCCGCAGCCGGCGTCGGCCGATCCCAACATCGATGAGCTGCGCAGACTCACCAAACAGGCGTCCCGGCTCAACGACCTCTACCGCGGCCAGATCCAGAGCCTGGAGGAGATCAGGGTCCAGGCCAAGAACGCCACCGACACCTCCGGCGACCTGGCGGCACGCCTGGCCGCGGCCCAGGCCGACGTGGCCGACATCGCGCGGCAGACCTACGTCAACGGCCCCCTCGACGGCGTGCAGCTCTTCGGCCTGAGCGTCGACCCGGCCATCGCGCTCGGGCAGGCCGCGAACATGTCGTACATGGCCACCGAGCGCACCGAGCGGGTCAAGAGCATCCAGCAGCTCATCGCGAAGTCCAAAGAGGCCAAGCTCAACGCCAACGACAAGATCAGCAAGCTGAAGAAGGAGATCAAGACCCTTCAGGGCAAGCGGCGCGAGATCGAGCGCATGCTCGCCAAGTACGGCTTCCAGCAGCCCGGCGGCGCCGACGGCCTGACCCCGCGACTGATCGCGGTCCGCGCCGAGATCATGCAGAACTTCCCGATGAAGTACGGCGTGGGCTGCCTGCGCCCCGGCGACCCCGGCGAGCACGGCAAGGGCCGGGCCTGCGACTTCATGATGTCCCCCGGCGGCACCATGGCCGCCGGGGCCGACGCCGACCGCGGGGACGCCCTGGCCGAATGGCTCATCAAGAACGGCTCGCGGCTCGGCGTCATGTACATCATCTGGAAGCAGCGGTACTACGACATCCGGTCAGGCGGGGGCTGGGACCCCATGTCCGACCGGGGCGGCGTGACCGCCAACCACTACGACCACGTTCACGTGTCGGTGTTCTGAGCGACGCGCTCCCGGTACCACGCGTAGGACGCCTTGGGGGTGCGGCGGCCCGTGGCGAAGTCCACGTGCACCAGGCCGAAGCGCTGGTGATAGCCCTCGGCCCACTCGAAGTTGTCCAGCAGCGACCAGACGAAGTAGCCGCGCACGTCCACACCCTCGGCCCGGGCGGCCATGACGGCGTCGATGTGGGCGCGCAGGTAGTCGATGCGGGCCTGGTCCTCGACGGTTCCCCGCGGGGTGAGCTCGTCCGGCTGGGAGCAGCCGTTCTCGGTGATGTGGATGGGCGGGAGCGCGCTGCCGTACCGGGCCTTGAGGCCGGTCAGGAGCTCGCGCAGGCCGTCGGGGACGACCGGCCAGCCGAACGCGGTGGTGGGATACCCGGTGAGGCCGGTGTCGGTGAACGGGAGCACCTCGCCGGGAGGCGGGGCGGCGATCCGGGTGGGGTTGTAGTAGTTGATGCCGAGGGCGTCCAGGGGCGCGGAGATGGTCTCCAGGTCGCCGTCGCGCAGGAAGTCCAGGGCGGGGACGTAGGCCGAGAGGTCTGGATAGCTCCCCAGGAGCACGGGGTCGTTGAACAGGCGGTTGTGCAGGACGTCGTAGGCGTCGGCGGCCCTGACGTCCGCCTCCTCCTGCGAGGCGGCCCAGACCGGCGTGCAGTTGTTGGTGATGGCCACCTGTCGCGCGCCCGCCGCCCGTAGGGCCCCGACCGCCAGGCCGTGGCCGAGGAGCTGGTGGTGGGCCACGGGAAGGGCGTCGAGCAGGAGGGCCTGGCCGGGGGCGTGGATGCCCATGGCGTGGCCGAAGGCCATGTGGACGAAGGGCTCGTTCAGGGTGATCCACAGGGGGATGCGGTCGGCCAGGCGCTCGGCGACGATCGCGGCGTAGTCGGCGAAGCGTCCGGCCGTGTCGCGGTTCGTCCAGCCGCCCTCGTCCTGGAGGGCCTGGGGGAGGTCCCAGTGGAAGAGCGTGGGCACGGGCTGGATGCCGGCCGCCAGCAGGCCGTCGGTCAGGCGTTCGTAGAAGTCGAGGCCCTTGGGGTTGACCTCGCCGGCGCCGAGGGGCTGCACGCGCGGCCAGGCGATGGAGAAGCGGTAGGCGTTCACGCCGAGGCCGGACATGAGCCCGATGTCCTCGGGCCAGCGGTGGTAGTGGTCGCAGGCCACGTCGCCGGTGTGGCCGTCCCTGGTGCGGCCGGGCTCGTGGGCGAAGGTGTCCCAGACGGACGCGCCCCGGCCGTCCTCGGTCACCGCGCCCTCGATCTGGTAGGCGGCGGTCGCCGTACCCCATAAGAACATCTCGGCTCCTTTATGCGAGTATGGCTCATGTTAACGGACGGCAAAGAGGCCGGTCTGTACCTGCTGGTAATAAGCCAGGATGGGGAGCATGACGAGTACCTTGCGCCGCCGTCCCGCCCAGCGCCGGAGCGTGGAGCGGGTGGAGCGGATGCTCGACGAGTGCGCGCTCCTGCTCGACGAGGTCGGCTACGAGGCGTTGACCACGAAGGAGGTCGCGCGCCGCGCCGAGGTCCCCATCGGCACCTTCTACCAGTTCTTCCGCGACAAGCAGGGCCTGGTGCGCGCCCTCGCGCTGCGCAACCTGGAGGCGTTCCTCCAGCGGGTCACCCAGCGCATCGCCGAGGCCGACCTCGGCCACTGGACCGACCTGGTCGACCTGGCCATCGACGAGTTCGTCGACATGAAACGCACCACCCCGGGGTTCGGGGTGGTCGACTTCGGCGAGGTGCTGCCCACCCCCGGCGGGCCGCCGCTGGAGGGCACCAAGCGCACGCTCGACAGCGCCCTCGACAACAACGTCATCGTGGCCGACCGGCTGCGCGCGCTCACCCTCGCCCTGCTCCACGCGCCCGCCGGCCCCGGGCTCGACCGGGCGCTCGTGGTGGCCGTCGAGGCCACGGACGCCGTGCTCAAGCTCGCCTTCCGGGTCGATCCCGACGGCGACGCCGACCTGATCGCCGAGTGCAAGCAGCTCGTCCGCCGCTATCTCGCCGACCACCTGCCCTGACCCCGTCAGGCGACCGCGCCGAGGCGGGCGTGCAGCTCGGCGTCCAGCTTGACGTCCGCCGCGCCGACGACCTCGTCGAGCTGGGCCGTTGTGGACACGCCCACCACGGGCACGTGGCCGTCGGCCATCAGCCACGCCAGCACCACCTGGTTGGGCGTCGCGCCCAGCTCGCCGGCGACCTCGCGCAGCACGGCCAGGCGGCGGGCCGTGCCCGGGTGGTCGTAGATCTCCGGCATCGGCCGGTCCGCCCGCGTGTACGCCCCCGACATCAGCGTGTTGTAGGCCCACAACGTCACGTCCGGCTCGGCGGCGACGTAGTCGAGGGTCTCGTCCGAGGCCAGCGTGTGGCCGCCCTCCGGGAGCCGGGTGAAGGGCCGCGGGCGCAGGTAGGTGTGGCGGAGCTGCACATGACCGTACGGCAGCCAGCCGCGCGCGCCGGAGACGTTCCTGGCCCGCTCCAGCCGCCAGGCGGCGATGTTGCTCGCTCCCAGCGCGCGGACCTTGCCCTGCTCGGCCAGCGTGTTCAGGGCGCCCAGCGTCTCCGACAGCGGCACCGAACGGTCCTCGATGTGCGACCAGTACAGGTCGATGTGGTCCGTCCGCAGCCTCCGGAGGCTGCCTTCGGCGGCCCGCGTGACGGCCGCCGCCGACAGGCCCTCGGCCGAGCCGAGTGTGCGGTCGCCGGGCACGGTCGGCCGGGCCCCGCCCTTGGTGCCGATGAAGATCCGGTCCCGGTTGCCGCGCGCGGCCAGCCAGGCCCCGACGGCCTCCTCGCTCTCGTCCCCGGTGCGGCCCTCGTCCCAGAAGGGGTAGTTGTTGGCGGTGTCCAGCATGGTGCCGCCGGCGTCCTGGAAGCGGTCGAGGATGGCGAAGGTCTCCCGCAGGCCGACGCCGGTGCCGAACGGGATCGTGCCCGAGTGCGATGTTCATGGGCCAGACCCTCTGACCTGGAGCGCACTCCATGTCAAGCCGTTGACCTGGAGTGCGCTCCAGGTGAAAGACTGGGGAGCGTGAGCGTGTACACACCCGCCGAGGTCGTCGAGGAGACCGGCTTCAGCCTCGACACTCTGCGCTACTACGAGAAGATCGGCCTGCTGGAGCGCATCGAGCGCAACGCGGCCGGTCAGCGCAGGTTCAGCGAGGAGGACGTCGGCTGGCTCGGCATGATCCGATGCCTGCGCGACACGGGCATGCCCATCGCCATGCTGCTGCGCTTCGCCGAGCTCGTACGCGGCGGCGACCGGACGATCCCCGACCGCATCAGGCTCCTGGAGGAGCACGACCGGCAGGTCCAGGCCCAGATCGCCAACCTGACCGAGCGCCAGGACTACATCCACCGCAAGATTTCCTACTACCGCAGCGTTCTGTAGCCCTGCCTTGGTGGTCCGGTTGTTAGACCAAAGACCATGGCCGTCACCAGGGCGAAGCGGATCAACGTCCCGCTGCGCCACCTGGCCGCCTCCTGCGCGGCCATGCTGTTCGTCCTGCTGGCCCACATCACGGTCGTCCAGGCGTTCGGGACGCGGGCGCTCAACGCCGACCGGCGCAACGAACGCTCGCTCATCGCCCGGTTCGCCCGTCCGCGCGGCGACATCCTGACCTACGACGGCGCGACCATGGCCAGGAGCCGCCCGGCGCCCGCCGGCAGCCCGTACCGGTTCCAGCGGGTCTACACCGACGGCGAGCTCTATGCCCCCGTCACCGGCTACATGTCCCTCTACCGCTCCACGGGCGTGGAGGAGGCCGAGGACGGCGTCCTGTCCGGCGACGACGCCAAGGTCAAGGTCCGCTCGATGGTCAGCGACGGCGACGTGGCCGGCGCCGACGTACGGCTGACCATCGCCCAGCGCACCCAGTGGGCCGCCTACCACGCGCTGGAGGCCGCCGGCGTGCCCGGCGCGGCCGTGGCCCTCGACCCGGCGACCGGCGCGATCCTCGCCCTGGCCAGCTACCCGTCCTACGACCCCAACGCCCTGGCCACCTTCGACCCTGCCCGGCTCGACGCCACGCTCGGCCGGCTGCGGGAGGCACCCGGACGGCCGCTGCTGAACCGGGCGCTCAACCAGGTCTATCCGCCGGGGGCCACGTTCAAGCTGGTGACGACGGCCGCCGCGCTGGCCTCGGGCGAGTACACGCCCACGGCGCCCGTGGACGCCGCCGTCCGCCTGCGGCTGCCCGCCCCGCTCGCCGGGCCGTGCGGCAGGGCCCGTCCCACGTTGCTGCGCGCCTTCCAGACCTCGTGCGACACCGCGTACGCGGGCATCGGGGTGCAGCTCGGCCAGGACATCCTGAGGGACCAGGCCGAGGCGTTCGGGTTCGGCGACAGGGGACTGCGGGTGCCGCTGGCCGCGACGCCCAGCACGTTCCCGCAGGGTATGGACCGGGCCCGGACCGCCCTGTCGGCCGTCGGCCACGACCAGGACCGGGCCACCCCGCTGATGGTCGCGATGTTGTCGGCGGCGGTGGCCAACAACGGCGTGCTGATGCGGCCGTACCTGGTGGAGGAGGTGAGCCTGCCGGACGGCTCGATGCTCGGCCAGGCGGGGTCGACGCCGTACCGCACCACCATGACCCCCGCCCAGGCCCGCTACCTGGCCGCGATGATGACCACGGTGACGCACACGGGCGGGCCGGGCGCGGCGGTGGCCGTCCCCGGCGTCGAGGTGGCCGCCAAGATCGCGGTGGCGGACGGCGAGCACGCGCTGGCCACGGCGTTCGCCCCGGTGCGGGCCCCCGAGGTGGCCGTCGGCGTGGTGCTGGAGGACCCGGGCCCCCGGGCCGCGGCGGTGGCCGGGGTCGCCCGCGCGGTGCTGGAGGCGGCGCTCGCCTGACCGCCGTCGGCCGAGTTCTCCACAGATTTGAGTCTGGGCGCGAACGGTAGTTGATGCCACACTCACAGTGATGCTGCGAACCGCCGATTTCCGCAACCTGCCGGCCGAGCCGAACCTGTTCGTGGGCCGGGAGTCCGATCTCGATGAGCTGGCGCACCTCAGCCGGGTGTCGCGGGTGGTGACGCTGTGCGGCGCCGGAGGCATCGGCAAGACGCGCCTCGCCCTGCGCCTGGCCGCCAGGGTCGCCTCCGAGCACCCCGACGGCGTGTGGCTGGTCGAGCTGGCCGACCTGGAGAAGGGCGAGCTGCGGGAGCGGGTCGCGGCCGCGCTCGGCGTCGCCGAGGACCTGGCGGACACCGTCGGCGGCCGTCGCGTGCTGCTCGTGCTGGACAACTGCGAGCCGGTGGTCGGCGAGTGCGCCGAGCTCTGCCGCGACCTGCTCGGCGCCTGCCCGAGGCTCACTGTGCTGGCCACCAGCCGCGAGCCGCTGCGCGTGCCGGGCGAGACCGTCTGGCGGGTGCCGCCGCTCTCGCTCGTCGGCGAGGAGAGCGAGGCCGTGCGCCTGTTCGTGACCAGGGCCGGCGCCGCGCGTCCCGGCTTCGAGCTGACCGAGGAGACGTTGCCGCTCGCGGTCGAGCTGTGCCAGGCGCTCGACGGGCTGCCGCTGGCGATCGAGCTGGCCGCCGCGATGGTCCGGGTGTTGTCGGTCAGGCAGCTCGTCGAGCGGCTCGACGACCGGTTCAGGGTGCTGGCGGGCGGCGCCCGTACGGCCCACGCCAGGCACCGTACGCTGCGCGCCGCCGTCGACTGGAGCTACCGGCTGCTCAGCGCCCAGGAACGCCTGCTGCTGCGCCGCGTGGCGGCCTTCCGCTCCTGCTGGACGCTCGACCTGGCCGAAGCGGTGTGCGCGGGCTCCGGCCTGCCCGAGGAGGACGTGCTGCCGCGCCTGTGCGACCTGGTCGACAAGTCGCTGGTCGTGCTCGACGGTGAGATCGCCGGCCAGGCCCGCTACCGGCTGCTGGAGACCGTCCGCGAATACGCGCTGGAGCAGCTCGCCGAGTCCGGGGAGGAGGTGACGCTGCGGCGCGCGCACCTGTCCGCCCTCGCCGGGCTGGCCGGGCGGTTCAAGGACGTCCTCGCGCCGGGCGCGCACACGTCGTGGCCCGTGGTCGAGCGCTTCGTCAACCTGTTCGACGGGCTCAAGGCCGAGGTGGGCGCGGCCTGCGACTGGGCCGCGGCCAGCGGCTCCCCGCAGACCGCCCTGCGACTGCTGACCGACGTGCGCTACCTGCTCATGGCCAGCGGACGCCGGCTCGACATCGCCGACCGGCTCGACCGGCTGCTCGCGCTCGACGCCCCCGAGGTGTCCGGGGGGTTACGCGGGCAGGCCATGATCCTGCGCGGTGAGCTGGCGCTCGCGGCCGGCGAGACGGAGCTCGCGGCCCGGTGCGTGCAGATCGGGCTGGCGCTGTGCGTCGACGCCCGCGACGCCTACGGGGAGGCCGTGGGCCTGATCATGCTGGCCCAGGCGACCGGCGACCAGGAGCCGCTGACCCCGGCCCTGGAGGCGGCGCGGCGGCGCGGCGACCCGATCCTGGAGTCGCTCGCCCAGGGCACCCGGGCCGACTTCGGCCTGCGGACCGGCCGCCTGCACGAGGCGCGGCGGGCGTTCGAGGAGGTCCTGGCGCTGAGCGAGCGGCTGGACAACCACCTCGGCCAGTCCTACGGCCACGTCGGCCTGGCCCAGATCGCCCGGCGCACCGGCGACCGGGTGGGCGCCAGACGGCACTACGAGGCCGGCCTGCGCCTGGTGCGGCACATCGACGCCCGGCAGCAGATCGTGAGCTGTCTGGCCGGGCTCGGCCGCGTCGCGCTCGACGAGGGCGACCTGGCCGAGGCGCGCACGCGGCTCACCGAGGCGCTGGTGCTCAGCCGCGACGCGGGCCTGCGCGACGGCATCGCCCGGCGGCTGGCGGCCTGGGCGCGCCTGGTGGCCGCCGAGGGCGACGCCCGGCGCGCGGTCCTGCTGTCGGCCGCCTCGCTGGGGCTGCGCGGCCGCCGCCCCGACGCCCGCGCCGAAGAGCTGCTGGCCCCCGCCCGCGACCGGCTCGGCGAGGCCGTGGTGGCGCTGCTGTGGGCCGAGGGCCTGACGATGACGGCCGACCAGGCGGTCTCCTGCGCGCTCGGCGGCCCGCTGCCCGAGCTGCCGGTCGAGCCGGTAGCCCCGATCGTCCGGGACAGCAGGCTGACGGCCAGGGAACGCGAGATCGCCGAGCTGGTGGCCCGCGGGCTGAGCAACCGGGCCATCGCCGACGAACTGGTGATCAGCCCGGCCACGGCCGCGCGGCACGTCGCCAACATCCTCGGCAAGCTCGGCTTCTCCACGCGTACACAGATTGCCGCATGGATGATCGGCGGACGCTGATCCCGGCGGGTTCTCTACACATCGGCGCCGTCCGGCGCTTACATCGCCGAATGGCCATGTCAGCGCATGTGCCGCCGGGGCCCTGACGCCTACCGTTCTGCCTGTGATCGAACGCGCTCCGCGCTCCCCGTCCTCGCGCCGGGGGCCGCGGCGGCCGGTCGACCGAGGGACGTCACGCGTCCCGACGGAGCCGGGCCTTCTCGGAGGGGTGGGGGCCCGGTTCCCGGACGCGTGACAGCGGGCTCGAGTCGCGCAGGGCTCGGGCCCGCCCACCTCGCCCCTGGGCTGGGGAAATGCACACCGCTCTACATAGATCGGTGGATGCGGCCGGCGCGCGGGCGACCGTACGTTGACGGGCATGACGCCGTCCGCCTCGTCCTCCGGCACCGTGATCCACGAGGTGTTCCGCCGGGCCTACGAGCGGGGCGAGCGGCCGGCGCTCATCGATCTGCGCGGCGGCCACGTCTACGGCTACCGCAGCCTGGTGACCCAGGTGACCAGGGCGGCGTCCGGGCTGGTGCGCAGGGGAGCGCGGCGCGACCAGGTGGTGGGGGTGCACGTCCCCACGACCGGCACGCAGACGGTGGCCCTGTACACCGTGCTGGCGGCCGGCGGGGTGGCCGCGCCGATCGATCCCGGGCTCGGCGCCGACGAGGTGGCCGGGCTGCTGCGCGAGTGCGACGCCCGCACGCTGATCACCACCCCTGACCTGGCCGGGACGGCGCTCGCGGCGGCCGAGGGCTCCCGCGTGCGCCAGGTGGTCTGCCTCGGCCCGGCGCTCGACACGTTCGACTTCCGCGGCCTGCTCGTGCTGGAGCCGATCGCGCTGCCCGCGCTCGACGCCGAGCGGCAGGACGCGCTGACGTTCCCCGGCGGCGCCCGGCTCACCCACGCCGACCTGCTGGCCAGGATGGACGAGCTCGACGTGCCCGTCGGCCTGAAGGAGTCCGACGTCGTGCTCAGCACGTGGCCGCCCGGCGACGGCGCCGACCTGCCCGCGCTGGTCGGCCTCGCCTTGTCCAAGGGGGCGCTGATCGTGGCCGCGGGCCGCGGTGACCTGCCCGGTCACGGCTACGACGCGGGCGTCACCGTGCTCACCGGCCCGGACGGCACGCTGGAGCGCGTCGGCTGAGTATGCGGACCTGTTACCTGCTCCGCCCTTGACGTCGGCGCGCGCGAAGTGGGTTGATATCCGTTGTTGACAACGTTGTCAAAGGTCACCAACTTCGGGGGAATCGAAGGGAATGGTGTGCGATGCGACGGTGGTTAGCGGCCGTCTCGATCACGATGGCGGGCGTTCTCGGCCTGGCGGGCTGCGGCGGAGGCGGCGGCGGACAGGCCTCCCAGTCGGCCGCGCCGAGCAGCGGCGGCAAGCAGCAGGTGGAGGTCTTCTCCTGGTGGACCGGCCCCGGCGAGGCCGACGGCCTCCAGGCGATGAAGAAGATATTCGAGGACAAGAACCCGAACTACACGTTCTTCGACGCCGCCGTGGCGGGCGGCTCGGGTGACAAGGCCAAGGCGTTGTTGCAGTCGAAGTTGCAGGCCAACACGCCGCCCGACACCTTCCAGGGGCACGCCGGCGCCGAGTTGCAGGGCTACATCAAGGCGGGCAACCTGGAGGACCTGACGTTCCTGTACGACGAACTGAAGCTCAAGGACGTCTTCCCGGCCCAGCTCGTCGAGCAGATCAGCGTCGAGGGCAAGATCTACTCGGTGCCGGTCAACATCCACCGGTCGAACGTCCTGTGGTTCAACCCCAAGGTGCTCAAGGACGCCGGCATCGCGGCCGCGCCCAAGACGATCGAGGAGTTCATCGCCGACCTGGAGAAGGTCAAGGCCAAGGGCAAGATCCCGATCTCCGTCGGCTCGGAGTGGACCGCCACCCACCTGCTGGAGAACGTGCTGCTCGGCTCGCTCGGCACCGACGCCTACAACGCGCTGTTCAAGCCGGGCGCCGACTGGAGCGGCCCGCAGATGACCAAGGCGCTGGAGAACTACGCCAAGATCATGTCGTACGCGGGCGACCCGCAGGACGACTGGCAGCCCGCGGCCAAGCAGGTGGCCGACGGCGAGGCGGCGTTCAACATCATGGGCGACTGGGCCTACGGCTACTTCCACAACCCGCCGGAGGGCGGCCTCGGCAAGACGTCCAAGACGGACTTCGACTGGGCGCCCGCGCCCGGCACCGAGGGCACCTACATGTGGCTGTCGGACAGCTTCACGCTGCCCAAGGGCGCCAAGAACCGGGACGGGGCCGTCGCGTGGCTGAAGGTCGCGGCGAGCAAGGAGGGCCAGGACGCCTTCAACCCCAAGAAGGGCTCCATTCCCGCCCGCAAGGACGCCGACCAGTCGCTCTACACCGACTACCTGGCCGACGCGCTGAAGGACTGGTCGGGCAACAAGCTCGCCGGCTCCATCCAGCACGGCGTCTCGGTGAGCCAGCCGTGGCTGGCCTCGATCAACGAGGCGGTCGGGCTGTTCATCGGCAGCAAGGACGTCAAGGGCCTGCAGCAGGGCCTGGCCGACGCGGCCAAGGCCAACGCTCAGTGACGCATGCGGGTACGGCGGGGCGCTCCCGCCGTACCCGCGCGAAGGGAAACGGTTGTGAGGCGGGCACGCACCTGGCTGCCCGGACTCCTCCTCGTCGCGCCGTCGATCGTGGCGATCGGCGTGTTCGTGTACGGCATGCTGGGCTGGAACTTCCGCCTGGCCATGACCGACCAGCACGATGAGGTGTCCGAGGGCACGTTCGTGGGGCTGAAGAACTTCATCGACATCTGGGACCAGACGCGCTGGCGCCTCTCCGTGAACCACGCGATCGTGTTCACGATCACGTTCGTGGTGGGGGCGCTGGTGCTGGGCTGGTTCCTGGCGTTCCTCATGGAGAAGGGGATCTGGGGGGAGGGCACGTTCCGGGCGATCTACCTGTTCCCGATGGCCGTGTCGTTCGTCGCGACCGGCATCGTGTGGCGGTGGCTGATGAACTCGGGGACGGGTGAGCGGGCGGTCGGCCTGAACCGGCTGTTCGACGCGATCGGGCTGCCGCAGTGGCAGTGGTTCAGGGATCCGGACTGGGGGATGGCCGCGATGGCGCTCCCCGCGATCTGGCAGATGTCCGGATATGTCATGGCGTTGTTCCTGGCGGGGTTCCGTGGCGTGCCCGAGGAGCTGCGCGAGGCCGCGCGGGTGGACGGCGCCGGCGAATGGGGCGTCTACCGGCACGTGGTGCTGCCCATGCTCAGGCCGGTCACCCTGTCGGCGCTGATCATCCTCGGACACATCTCGCTCAAGGTCTTCGACCTCATCGTGGCGGTGTCCGGCAAGCAGATCATCACCGACGTGCCCGCCGTGTTCATGTGGGTGGCGGTCTACGACTCGCACGACCCGGCCAAGGGGGCCACGATCGCGTCGTACATCGTGCTCAGCGTGGCGGTGTTCGTGATCCCGTACCTGATCTGGTCGGTGCGCAAGGAGCGCAGGCCATGACGGCCGTCGCCGGCGGGCGCCGGAGCAGGTTCGGGGTGGTGCGGTTCTGCCTGCTGCTCGCCCTGGTGGTCGTCGTCCTCGTCCCGATCTACGTGCTGCTGGCCACCAGCTTCAAGCCGCTCACCGAGGCCGACCCCGGCCAGGCGTGGAACCTGCCGAAGACGTGGACCACCGAGGCGTGGCGGGTGGCCTGGGAGAAGCTGGCCCCCGGTCTGTGGAACAGCGTGCTGCTGGCCGTCCCCGGCTCGCTGCTGTCGTGCGCGTTCGGGTCGATGAACGGCTACGTGCTGTCCAAATGGCGCTTCCCCGGCGCGGACGTGCTGTTCACCCTGTTCCTGTTCGGCATGTTCATCCCCTATCAGGGCGTGATGATCCCGCTGGTCAAGCTCATGGTCTGGCTGAACGAGCAGACCGGGCTGCAGGGCGTCTTCTACGGCGGCATCCCGGGCCTGGTGCTCGCGCACGTCGTGTACGGCATCCCCATCTGCACGCTGATCTTCCGGAACTACTACGTCACCATCCCCGACGAGCTGATCGAGGCCTCGCGGGTGGACGGCGCGGGGATGCTGCGTGCGTACTGGTCGGTCGTGCTTCCGGTGTCGTGGCCCGCGATCGCGGTGGTGATCATCTGGCAGTTCACCTCGCTGTGGAACGACTTCCTGTTCGCGGTCTTCATCACCGGGCCGCAGAGCTGGCCGACCACCGTCATGCTCAACAACATCGCCGGGGCCCAGGCCACCCCCTACAGCCAGCAGATGGCCGCCGCCGTCCTGGCCTCCGTCCCGACGATGCTGATCTACGTGCTGCTCGGCCGGTTCTTCATGCGCGGCCTGATGGCGGGGGCGCTGAAGGGCTAGCCGGCCCGCCGCGGACGTGCCTGGGCGACGTCCGGCGCGGGGGCCCCCAGCCCCCGCTGGGGCGCCCCCCCCGGCCCCCCCCCGCCCCGCAGTGGCGGGCGCGGCTC